>JASJDA010000086.1 GCA_030065755.1 Prochloraceae cyanobacterium
TTTGTCTGCTTTGAGAAGCTCGAACCGACAACAGGATTTAGTTCCCTTAATTAGTAAATATGAAATCGTTCATGCTCCTTCGAGTTCTACCATAGCAATTGCCAGGCAGTTCCAGAAACAACAGCAACCATCGCAACAAATAGCCATCTTTGCCGATCCGGTGTTTAGCTCAAAAGATGAAAGATTAACTTCTACTATTATCGCCTCATCAGACAAAAGAGGGAGTAATTCGATCGCCAGATTAGCTTTAGAGCGAGCGGCAAGAGATTTAGATGTCGGAGTTTGGCAAAGATTGCCAGGCACTCGCAACGAAGCCGAAGCAATCCTGAAGTTAGTCTCGCCCCAGCAAGAATTCCATGTTTTTGACTTTGATGCCAATTTGGATGCTGCGACTAAGACTAAACTCGATCGATATCGCATCGTCCATTTTGCCACTCACGGTTTGCTTGATACTAAATCCCCTGAATTATCTGGGTTAGTTTTGTCTTTGGTCGATCGCCAAGGGAATGGGATTAATGGTTTCTTGCGTCTCCATGAAATTTTCAACCTAGATTTAAATGCCGATTTAGTGATACTGAGTGCTTGCCAAACCGGATTGGGTCAAAATGTCAGGGGCGAAGGCCTAGTCGGCTTGACCAGAGGGTTTATGTATGCTGGAACTCCTAGAGTGGTAGTTAGTTTGTGGAGCGTAGCAGATGAGGCGACGGCGGAGTTTATGAGCAGATTTTATACCAATTTTCTGAAAAAAGGGCTGACAGCTACAGAAGCACTAAGAGCTACCCAACTGGAAATGCAGCAGGAAACCAAATGGAAATCTCCTTATTTTTGGGCTGCTTTTACCCTTCAGGGAGAATGGAGATAAAATGTTTTTTAATCGAGACTATTTCCAAAAAAACAAGAAGCAACAGCATAACGAGCGGAGGAATATTCTGACTACACTAGCCAGTAGCAGTTTGACTCTGTTGTTCAGTTTTTTATTTTTATCGGAATCATTAGCAGCTACTCCCAAGCTAAGATCTTTAGAAATAGCCCAACAAAAAGAAATAAATACACTAATAGCTTCTCGGACTGCTGCCGAGCAACTATTTAATGAAGGAATGCAACTATTTAAACAAGGAACGGCAGAATCTTGTCGAGAGGCGATCGCACTTTGGGAACAAGCTTTGCCACTCTGGAGGGCGATCGCAGATAAAGAAGGGGAAGCCGTTACACTCGTGGCGATCGGCAGAGTCTACGACGCTTTGGGAGAAAAACAAAAGGCTCTCTCCTACTACAACCAAGCCCTACCTTTAACTAGAGCGGTAAGGAACAAAGCACTTGAAGCTATTACTCTCAACAATATTGGTCTTGTTTACTCGGATTTGGGAGACAAACAAAAGGCTCTCTCCTACTACGAGCGAGCTCTACCTCTGAGAAGAGCCGTAGAGGACAAAGCAGGTGAAGCTACTACTCTCAGCAATATTGGTCTTGTTTACTCGGATTTAGGAGACAAACAAAAGGCTCTCTCCTACTACGAGAGAGCTCTAACTCTAAGAAGAGCTGTAGGGGACAAAGCAGGTGAAGCTATTATTCTCAACAATATTGGTGCTGTCTACAGGGATTTAGGAGAGAAACAAAAGGCTCTCTCCTACTATAACCAATCTTTACCTTTATTTAGAGCCGTAGGAAACAAACCAGGGGAAGCTGTTACTCTCAACAATATTGGTCTTGTTTACGACGATTTGGGAGAGAAACAAAAGGCTCTCTCCTACTACAACCAAGCTTTACTTCTAAGAAGAGCTGTAGGGGACAAAGCAGGTGAAGCTCGTACACTCAGCAATATTGGTAGTGTCTACTCGGCTTTGGGAGAGAAACAAAAGGCTCTCTCCTACTACAACCAAGCTTTACCTTTAAGTAGGGCGGTAGGAGACAAAGCAGGTGAAGCTATTACTCTCAACAATATTGGTAGTGTCTACTCGGATTTAGGAGAAAAACAAAAGGCTTTATCTTATTACAACCAAGCTTTGCCTGTAATTAAAGCTGTAGGCGATCGAGCAGCAGAAGCTAGTACACTCAACAAGATTGGTGCTGTCTACTCGGATTTGGGAGAGCAACAAAAGGCTCTATCTTACTACAACCAAGCTTTACCTCTAAGAAGAGCTGTAGGGGACAAAGCAGGTGAAGCTATTACTCTCAACAATATTGGCGGTGTCTACGACGCTTTGGGAGAAAAACAAAAGGCTTTATCTTATTACAACCAATCTTTATCTCTAACTAGAGCCGTAGAAAACAAAGCAGGTGAAGCTATTATTCTCAACAATATTGGTGCTGTCTATTCGGCTCTGGGAGAGCAACAAAAGGCTCTATCTTACTACAACCAAGCTTTACCTCTAAAAAGAGCGGTAGGGGACAAAACAGGAGAAGCGAATACACTCAGCAATATAGGTTTTGTCTACTCGGATTTAGGAGAGCAACAAAAAGCTCTATCTTACTACAACCAAGCTCTACCTCTAACTAGAGCCGTAGGGGACAAAGCAGGAGAAGCTAGTATACTCAACAATATTGGTGGTCTCTACTCGGATTTGGGAGACAAACAAAAGGCCCTATCTTACTACAACCAATCTTTACCTCTGAGAAGAGTCGTAGGGGACAAAGCAGGTGAAGCGAATACCCTCAGCAATATTGGCAAAGTCTACTCGGATTTGGGAGAGCAACAAAAAGCTTTATCTTATTACAGGCAAGCTTTACCTCTAACTAAAGCTGTAGGTGATAAAGCAGCAGAAGCTATTACTATCAGCAATATTGGTGCTGTCTACTACGATTTGGGAGAGAAACAAAAGGCTCTATCTTATTACAATCAAGCTTTACCTCTAACTAAAGCTGTAGGGGACAAAGCCGCAGAAGCCTTAATTTTTTTTAACATTGCCAACTTAGAACGATCGCGGAGCAATCTTAAAACTGCTTTGGAGCAAATGGACAAATCGATCAAAATATTGGAAGAGCTACGGACTAAAGTAGTTAACCCGCAACTGCGGACTTCTTATTTTGCTTCCGTACAAGGTTATTACCAATTTTATATCGACCTGCTGATGGAGCTACACCAAAAAGCTCCATCCCGAAGATACGATATCAAAGCATATCATGCTAGCGAAAGTTCCCGCGCTCGCAGTCTCCTCGAACTTCTAACCGAAGCCAATGCGGACATACGTACTGGAGTAGATGCCAACTTACTGCAACAAGAACGCAGTTTGCAACAACAAATAGCTGCCAGAGAAAAACTACGAGTAGAATTAATCAGTAAAAACCTCAACCCAGAACGAGTCAAACAGCTCGAACGAGAAAGAGAAAACCTCTTATCTCAATTAAATCAAGTACAGACTCAAATTCGCCTGGTCAGTCCCGCTTATGCTGCTCTCAAGATGCCGCAACCGTTAACTTTATCCCAGGTACAACAACAAGTTCTCGATGACGAGACTGTAGTGTTACAGTATTCTCTAGGAGAAGAACGCAGTTATTTATGGCTGGTAACTAGCAAAGGAATGAGCAGTTATCAACTCCCTCCTGCTGCCGAAATTGAAAAAAAAATCATAGCTTTTTACCTGCTGCTACAAGATCGGAGCTTCCGTTTTCCCACTCGTGGAGGTCTAGAGGTAACTCCCAGTGCTAGAAGTATTGAACCGGCGCGCCAATTAAGTCAAATACTCTTAGCTCCAGTAGCTGCAAAACTCAATAAAAAACGGATTTTAGTAGTCGCAGATGGGGCGTTACAATATATTCCTTTTGCTGCTTTACCCCTACCACAAACAAATACTTTGTCTGCTTTGAGAAGCTCGAACCGACAACAGGATTTAGTTCCCTTAATTAGTAAATATGAAATCGTTCATGCTCCTTCGAGTTCTACCATAGCAATTGTCAGGAAGTTTCAGAAACAACAGTTACCATCCCGACAAATAGCTATTTTTGCCGATCCCGTGTTTAGCGCAGACGATCGCCGCTTAACTGCTCTCCTGTTTAGGGCGAACGCTCGCCGATTAACTTCTCGCCGCGCCGAGCGAGATAATACTTCGATCGCCAGATTAGCTTTACAGCGAGCCGCAAGAGATTTAGATGTCGGAGTTTGGCAAAGATTGCCAGGCACTCGCAACGAAGCCGAAGCAATCCTGAAGCTAGTCTCGCCCCAGCAAGAATTCCATGTTTTTGATTTCGATGCTAATTTAAATGCTGCGACTAAGACTAAACTCGATCGATATCGCATCGTTCATTTTGCCACTCACGGTTTACTTGATACTAAATCCCCTGAATTATCTGGGTTAGTTTTGTCTTTAGTAGATCGCCAAGGCCATTCCATTGATGGTTTCTTGCGCCTCCATCAAATTTTCAACCTAGATTTGAATGCCGATTTAGTGATACTGAGTGCTTGTCAAACTGGATTGGGTCAAAACGTCAGAGGGGAAGGGATAGTCGGCTTGACTAGAGGGTTTATGTATGCTGGAACTCCCAGAGTGGTAGTCAGTTTGTGGAGCGTAGCAGATGAGGCGACGGCGGAGTTTATGAGCAGATTTTATACTAATTTTCTCAAAAAAGGGCTGACAGCTACAGAAGCACTAAGAGCTACCCAACTGGAAATGCAGCAGGAAACCAAATGGAAATCTCCTTATTTCTGGGCTGCTTTTACCCTTCAGGGGGAATGGAGATAAAATGTTTTTTAATCGAGACTATTTCAAAAAAAACAATAAGCAACAGCATAAAAATTACAGGCAATTTCCGCTCGCTCTAGCTAGTGGTAGTTTGACTCTGTTGTTCGGTTTTTCATTGTTATCGGAGTCATTATCTTTGCCGATCCCGTGTTTAGCGCCGAAGATCGCCGCTTAACTGCTCCGGTGTTTAGGGCGAACGCTCGCCGATTAACTTCTCGCCGCGCCGAGCGAGATAATACTTCGATCGCCAGATTAGCTTTACAGCGAGCGGCAAGAGATTTAGATGTCGGAGTTTGGCAAAGATTGCCAGGCACTCGCAACGAAGCCGAAGCAATCCTGAAGCTAGTCTCGCCCCAGCAAGAATTCCATGTTTTTGATTTCGATGCCAATTTGGATGCTGCGACTAAGACTAAACTCGATCGATATCGCATCGTCCATTTTGCCACTCACGGTTTACTTGATACTAAGTCGCCAGAATTATCTGGGTTAGTTTTATCTTTGGTCGATCGCCAAGGGAATGGGATTAATGGTTTCTTGCGTCTCCATGAAATTTTCAACCTAGATTTGAATGCCGATTTAGTGATACTGAGTGCTTGTCAAACAGGATTGGGGCAAAATGTCAGAGGGGAAGGGATAGTCGGCTTGACTAGAGGATTTATGTATGCTGGAAGTCCTAGAGTGGTGGTTAGTTTGTGGAGCGTAGCAGATGAGGCGACGGCGGAGTTTATGAGCAGATTTTATACCAATTTTCTCAAAAAAGGGCTGACAGCTACAGAAGCACTAAGAGCTACCCAACTGGAAATGCAGCAGGAAACCAAATGGAAATCTCCTTATTTTTGGGCTGCTTTTACCCTTCAGGGGGAATGGAGATAAAATGTTTTTTATTTTTACCTATGGAGAAACGATACCATTGCTCCCGGCTCAGGAAAAAGCCTTGACCACGAGAATTTTTACAGGTTAGACCAATTTTTTGCGACTCGCACTCAAAACCCGCATTCATCCAATTACTACCATAGGCAAACGTCGGATAGTCATCGCGAATAATAGTATCACTAATACAAAGAATTTCGGCTGAACTTTGCCGAGATAATAAAAAACCAGCACCCCAATCAGATTCACAACTTTCTGGTCGAGGCGGCATCGGATTCAACCCACTACGAATTTCGCAGCGTAAGTATTCTTGTTTTTCTCCTATAAGGGCGCAATATATATTACGACTAGGCATGACAAAGCCGGTCAGACTATTAACAGAAGAGTTAATCTTTGTCATCTTAGCAGCAGATCGATCGTCTTTCCTGTTGGGTGAAGAACGGCCCTGTAATATTGACGTATCTATCGCTCCGCTCGAACCCATTAACAAAACTGTTAATGCTATTTTAGAGCCGATTGTCAACATCATTTAATTTTCTCCTTATTATCCGATGGAGGCTTAATAATGCTTTTATCTTTAATCTAATTGAACTCTCTCAAAGTAAGGCTTTTAAGCTGATATTGCACTATTTTACAGTATCCGTATCTCGGCTCGACCCCATTTTTGATTTAGCTTCTCCCATCAGCCTATGTTGGTTCATTAATTAACTGGCTAGAGATTCTGCAGCCCTTTCTAATTTTTTCAATAAGATCGGAAGTAGTTATCTAGATTAATTTCTCAATAAATCTAATACAAGTTAACCGATATGTCCGATCGCAGCGATCTCGATTTATACGATCGCCTCATTCTTGCAAAACCCCTAGAAATTCCCAAGAGAAGTCGTTTATTTTCCCTAGAACCAATTGGAGTTACATCCACCATATTTGGGTTCAGCAATTAAAAATCCTGTATAGATATTCAGGTCACATTTAGCAGTAGATGGCTTTGTTCTTACTCTTATGGCTCTTTTCTCCCGATCTCGAACAGAAATTATTTTACGCTCAATGGCGATCGAGTAGTGATCATTGGCGATCGCCTCTTTAAGCACATTTTCAGAACCTTTATTATGGACTATGGCAGATGTTAAGGTTTGTCCCAATCATTATCAGCCATTACAAAGTATCTGCCCTCATTGCGAGCGAGCGATTCCCTGGTTGACTGGTCGCTCGCAGATTGGTTATTGCTCTAACTGCGATCGCTGGCTGGGCAACTTTACTGGAGTTAACACCGATACAGTTTATGATGAAGCTGAACTTGCCAAATATATCTGGATAGCTAAAACTCTTGGAGAGTTAATTTCTTTTATTCCACTAGCATCGTCTTTAGTTCAAAAAGCTCACATACCAAAAGCTTTTAATCAAATTATTGATACTACTCATGAAGGTAATATAGCCGCATTTGCTAGAACTTTTGGATTGCCGAAAAATACTGTCTGGATGTGGTCTAAAGGAAAAAGTACACCGGAGCTTAAAATGCTTTTAACAATTTGTTACTGTTTGGATATTTCTTTACTCGATCTTATTACTTTGAAGAAAAAAGCTTTTGAGTTCCCGCAAATTAATCCTCAAAGATTGCCAACTGCTCCTCGCATTCAAAGTGCCTCTCCAAGAGCATTTGATTATGAAGCCGTCGAAAATTATCTTCAAACAATTTTGGACAATCCAGAAATTCCCCCGCCAACGATGAAAGAGGTTGCGAAAAGATTGAGATTAGATAGGCGAACTATTTTTAGTTACTTTCCCACCTTGTCTAAGGCTATATCAGCTAAATATCGTTGCTATCAGAAATTAGAAACAGCTAAGCGAATAGAAAATTGTTGTAAAGAGATCGAGCAAGCAGTACATCAAATCTATCGATTGGGAGAATATCCTAGCGAAGCCCGTGTATCTGAGTTAATTTCTCAACCTGGATATTTTCGGTATAAACAAGTGAGAAACTCGTGGAAAAAAGCTATATTAAATCTGGGATTATAGAATTTTTAGTTTGAGTAGTTTTCAGGAGGAAGGATATAATTGCCAAAGGTCAGAGGAAGCATAAAACTTCCAAAGCGGCAAAGTTATGCTTCCAGTCACAATTTTTCAAATTGGTATTATTTTTTAAAAAGTGGGCGGTACTGGATTTGAACCAGTGGCCTTCTGCTTGTAAGGCAGACACTCTACCGCTGAGTTAACCGCCCAGCACGATCCTTATAATAACACAGTAATTTAGAAATGGGCAAAAAAAATTCATGCCTTCTGGTAAAACCCACGATCGCATTACTTTATGGAGTTTACCCTGGGTTGTGGTGCTGGCTTTGTTACTGACGCGCAATGGCAACTTAAGTTTAATTGTCGCAGGTGCTTTTTTATTCAGTGGCTTAATGTTTGGCCCCGATCTGGATATTTATTCGGTACAGTTTAAGCGTTGGGGTATATTGAGAATAATTTGGCTGCCATATCAAAATTTAGTACGTCACCGCAGCCTCATATCTCACGGGTTAATTATTGGCACGATCGCGCGATCGATTTATTTACTGAGTTTTTTAAGTTTATTAGGGGTATTTGCCATAACAATAGCCCAGTTAATTGCAGGTTTTTACTGGAATTGGCAGGAATTTGCTCAAATTTTAGTTAATTCAGCTAGCAAAGATTATCGACAAGAATCGATCGCACTTTTTGTAGGTTTGGAATTGGGTGCAACTAGCCATACGCTTAGCGACGCGATCGACTCTACATATAAAAGGTATCAAAAAAATAATAACCAACCGCAACAGAAAAAAAAGTCAAGACGCAAACCTACTCGAAGACGGAAATAATACCAATTTTGTCGATCGACAGCACGGGGAGAGGGGGAGAGGGGGAGAGGGGGTGCAGGGGGAGAATAGCAAATAGCCTATCTTTGCTCCCCAGGAGTACAGCCAAAGCATTTTGTTAATTTTGGTAAGTTTTTTATTGCTTTAAAATCTTTAATATGATTGTCTTCTAAACTGAGTCTCTCAAGATTGGTTAAATTCGTCAGAGGGCTGGTATCAGTAATATTATTTCTAGCTAAACTGAGCTTTTCTATCTTAGTTAGATTAGCTAATGGACTTATGTCAGCGATATCGTTTTTATACAAACCTAATTCCTTCAGATTGGTTAAATTACTTAGGTAACTGATATTACTAATTTGATTGTCATGCAACATCAGTTTTTCTAGTTGAGTCAAATTTGTTAGAGGCGAAATATCGCTGATTTGATTTTTGTCTAAATCTAAATCTTTGAGATTTATTAGGTTTTCTATAGGAGAAATATTAACGATATTATTATTCCATAAATTGAGTGTTTGAATATTTTTTAAATTTTGCAAATAAGAAATATCGCTGATTTGATTGTCCCACAAATTGAGTTCTTTAAGATTTTTTAGATTTTTTAGAGGAGCTAGATTGCTAATTTTATTGTCATTTAAGGTAAGCATTTCTAACGAAATTATGGCGCTTAAAGGAGAAATATCTTCTATTTTATTATTTCCCAAATTAATAGATACCAGATTTTTTAGATTTTTTAGAGGAGTGATGTCCTCGATTTTATTGCGATCTAAATTGATAAATTTTAAATTGGTCAGATGTTCGATTCCATTAAGTTGAGAAATTTTTTTTTCTTGCCATTTCTTATGATTAGTAAGGCGGCTTTTGTGCAAACCAATTGTCCGTATTTGAGCTAGTTTTTCTTTAGTTATTTCTCCAGAAATTTTATGTTCCTCGCGAATTAAATATTCTAAGCATCGATCGACAAATAAATCGCTGCGAACATCTGCGGGAATGGGACATTTAGAGTTTGGGGAAAAAAATCGAAACCAGACAACTGTGAAGAAAAAAACAATTGCTCCCCATAATAATATTCTCCCCGATCGAGCGCTTTTAATGGACTTGTTTTGCATGTCTGTTGAATTAAGATGAAATGTGGGCTGTTTTTTTCGATCGTACTTCACAATAATTTGGCAAGAAGCAAAAATCAGGTTAAGAATATAAACGTGGTTGAACTTTAGTTTTCTCCTTCATGTCTACTTCCAACAACAACGAAACACAGACATCCCAGGCTATCTTAGAAGCATTACAAAATCTCATAGAGGTAGTTGCTAAGTTGCGATCGCCTGATGGCGGTTGTCCGTGGGATTTGGCACAAACACCCCAAACCCTGATACCCTACGTAATTGAAGAAGCTTATGAAGTCGTTCACGCGATTCAAAGTGACAGTACTGAGGCGATCGCTGAAGAATTAGGGGATTTACTCTTACAAGTTGTTCTACAAGCTCAAATCGCTAGCGAGTCGGATCGTTTTACCCTCAAAGAAGTAGCTGAAGGTATTACTCAAAAACTAATTCGCCGCCATCCTCACGTTTTTGGTAACCTCAAAGTAGAAGGAGTCGAAGAAGTACGTAGCAATTGGGAACAAATTAAAGCCAACGAAAAGGGACAAACTAACGATCGTGCTAAGTTACTCAGTACTAAACTCGATCGTTATGCTAGTACCTTACCACCAGTAATGGCAGCAATGAAAATTTCTAAGAAATCTGCTGCTATAGGATTTGAGTGGGAAAATGCGGATGGGGTTTGGGATAAATTTAAAGAAGAATTGGCAGAATTGAAAGAAGCATTGGCAACGGAAGACAAAGCTCATCAACAAGCAGAACTAGGAGACTTGTTATTTACTATTATTAACATTGCTCGTTGGTACGATCTCGATCCTTCTGCTGCTTTACAGGGTACTAGCCAGCGATTGATTCAACGCATCTCAAAAATAGAATCTTTTGCCGAGCGCCCCCTAACTGAATACACTTTAGACGAACTAGAAAACCTCTGGAGACAAGCTAAAATCCAATTGGCGAAATCTTAGGGTATAAAATTGGCTTGAAGAGGCGATCGCTCCTCTAAGCTAAAAATTCTTTGTAAATTTTATGACATCAGAACAAAAAAATCTAGCAACAGCTAAAGAATCTCAATCCTCAAATCCTCAACCCAATTCTAAACAATCCACACCAGGACAACAACTGCGAGAGAATCTTTTCGTAATAGCGATCGCCCTGATTTTAGCAATAGGGATTCGTACGTTTATCGCCGAACCTCGATATATTCCTTCTGATTCGATGTTGCCAACTTTAGAACAAGGCGATCGTCTGGTTATAGAAAAAATTTCTTACCATTTCCACCCACCCGCACAGGGGGATATTGTGGTGTTTCAACCACCCATACAACTGCAAATGCAAGGTTACGATAAGAATCAGGCGTTTATTAAGCGGGTAATAGGAGAACCAGGTCGCGCAGTAGCAGTGCAAAACGGTATGGTTTATTTAGACGATCGACCTGTAGAAGAAGACTATATCGATCGATCCCCAGACTATCAACTCCCAACCGTGGAAGTGCCTCAAGGGAAATTATTTGTCATGGGAGATAATCGCAACAATAGTGATGACTCTCACATTTGGGGCTTTCTTCCCCAGGAAAATGTCATCGGTCGCGCAGTATTTCGATTTTGGCCTTTAAATCGTATCGGCAAAATATAATCCGATCGATATTGACCTTAATTTACGGTTGAGATTCTTTCTTTTCTGGTTCGGTAGCGTCATCTTTTGGAGAATTATTCATTTCTTCTTTAAAACCCCGTAAAGTTTTACCCAGAGCGCTACCTATTTCTGGAATTTTCTTGGGGCCAAAAACCACCAGCGCTACAATTCCAATTATGACAACTTCAGGCCATCCTAGACCAAACATAAAAAAACACCAAGTTAAAGGGAACAGGGAATAGGGAACAGGGAACAGCCTCGGTTACAATTGCTATTAGGACATATTTATGCCATCCTAGACCAAATACAAAAACTTTTCCATCCTAAATTACAAGAGATTATACAGTTAATCTAGCCAATATAGTGGTAAAACTTTATATAATTTGGCTTACCGAATAGCTATTCTAATTGTATCTTTAACAAAAAACTATTGCTGCTATTACGATTCAGTACGCTCGTGCTATATGTCAACTAGTGGAATGTTACACACCTCAAAACCCTCCCATAGCCAACAATATCCTTTGATTGGTCAATTAGCTGAGTCGATCGTCTCTGGTTGGCAAAAATATCTAGCTCTCTCGCCATATCAATTGCCAGAGGGACTCGGATATGTTGAAGGGAAATTGGAAGGAGAAAAACTCGTAATTGAAAATCGGTGTTATCAAACACCCCAGTTCCGCAAAATGCACTTAGAACTGGCAAAAGTGGGCAATAATCTCGATATTTTGCACTGCGTCATGTTCCCCAGACCAGAATATGCCTTGCCCATGTTTGGTTGTGATATAGTAGCTGGACCTGGCGGAATTAGTGCGGCGATCGTCGATCTTTCTCCTACTAACCCAGAGTTAACGCTGTCCGTATCATATCAAAAAGCTCTCGGAGAACTGCCTAAAATGCAGTTTCTCCAACCTCGCCAGCTTCCTGAGTGGGGTGATATATTCTCTGAGTATTGCTTGTTTATTCGCCCAGTTAGCCCAGAAGAAGAGCAACAATTTCTTTCTCGCGTTGAGAACTTTCTAAAAATTCACTGTTGCCAAGCTATTGTTGCTAAACCCGTAACTCCTCAAGAGAGAGAGTTATATTTTGCCGGACAGCGCTATTACTGCAACAAACAACAACAAAATGATAAAACTCGCCGAGTGCTAGAAAAAGCTTTTGGCACTGAGTGGACTGAACGATATATCAATTCGGTTTTATTTGATTTGCCTAAAAATACTCCGCAAATGTAGAGAGAGCTGTTTTTCGGAGTTTAAATCTCTTACTGTTTTCCTTCTTAGTCTCTATATTCTTCTCTCTTTCTTCTTGGGGGATAACAAAAATACTATGAACGAATGTTTTTGATTTTTAACTTTATTGAGTTTATTTTATACCGAGCGCTTTATATGTTTGTGGGGTCGATCGCCTTGGGATTATCGCGAACGCAAATTCCCTGCTACCTGCACCGATAGTACTATCATCGCCGATCGCAACTCCCTGACAAATAATTGCACCTCCCCCGATCCACACATTATTTCCGATCGCGATCGAAGCTGCTAACTCCCTACCTGTAAGTCTTTCATCTGGATCTAGGGGATGATAGGCTGTATAAATCTGAACTTTCGACCCTATCAGTACATTATTACCAATACCCGCGACACGGGATCTTTTTTTCAATGCTGCGATTACTAAACCACCGATTTCCCAAGGCTTTTTTCCCGTTATCAATTGTCATTAAGCAAAAATTATTAAGAATAAGCCTGGGAGGGAAATCCAGTTCTGGAGGGGATTTCAGAGATGCGGTGAAAAGGCACTAGTCTAAAGTCCAGTTCCAATGGCTAAAATTTCGCGCTCTATTTGATAGAAAATATCTGCCCACTGAGGTGAAATATTACTGATGAGTTTTAGTTCCTCCTGGCTCAAATTCTGGGCGGCTTGAGAAGCTCGAGTTTCCTCTAAACCAGCTTTAAGCAGTTGGTCTTGATAAGATTGCTTCAGCTGATTAAGTTCTATTTCATTAGATTCCAAATGGGCTGATAATACGGCTTCTAAATCGATGAGAATTAGCCATAAAAAAGACATTTGAAGTTGAATATTTAAGGGATAATTCATTGGTTTGCCTTCAATTACATTCGTTTTTGTAACATCGAAATCAGGGTTTTTTAGTTAATTAAAAGAGTTTGGTATTTGTAACTAGCACTCGAAATTTTTGGAAACTAAATCTAGTAGAGTTCCAACTTGTTGGCTGAGTATTTTGGTTTGAGAGCTGACAGAATTAATTTGATTTTCCAGGGGGTATATTTGCTCAATTTCGTCTAAAATAGTCAGCTACATTTCTTCTTATAAGTAGTCGGACATAAATAAACGACTCTGTGTAAAAAACTGTTAGGCGTTGCTGAAACTCTTTTCTCTTCCCTGTTCCCCGTTCCCTGTTCCCTTATCTCACAGTTAACTTTAATTGTGTCCGACTACTTATAAATTCTAGAAATTAAATATGAGGTTCTTGTGAGTCTTGAAAATTATTTCATTTAGAACTGTTAAGTCAATTTCTTTCAGATGTGGTCATATAATCTCCAGAACTAGATAAGAGAGTAAGCCGCTATTTATTACCAATAGGGGACTCTTGGAGAGAAATACCTACTCCTTAATTTCCAACACGGAGGACGCACAACGTCCAAACTCCTCTGGTGCATATTGTAAGTGTACTTCTGCACCTGGCCATTCAAAAGTTCCTGGAGTGACCGATCGCACCAGATAGTGCATTGTATATACTCCTGGATCTAGGCGATCGCCATAGGCTACCACTCTATCTTTATATATCTTCTGATAGCTTATTTCCCAGCTATCCTGTTGTGCTTGGAAATAACTTGTCGCGGTTTGAAAACTGCTATCGACTGCTTCTAACCCAGCAGGAAGGGGATCTGAAACTACTACATTATTTACGGGGTGGTCTGTAATTATCTCTAAACTAAGATCGAAAACTTGTCCTGCTGGTAAATTAAACGAATCTTCATTAGCATATAAACCGAATTTTTGCAAGACCCTATCTTCATTTGCCGGACGGAGGTACCTGGTTACTCGCAAACCATTCAAACGTCCTGGTTGATTACCTTTGAGGCGATAGCGATATGCTGTTAAGTAGTGCAGGGTTCCTCGACCTGATTTTTGCAGAATTAAATTATTTCGTCCCTTGGGTAACTGTTCCATGGGGACTTTTATCTCTACACTAGGCTTAGCATATCCCTGAAACTGAACTTCTTCTAATTTTTGACGATCGATTTGTACTGTAGCAGTGAAATTAGGCGGTGTCGGCTGGAATTTACTGTATTCAACTAAAGCTGCTAATGCTTGGGCGTTTTCGTAGTTGTTGCGCCAGATACCGTCTCTTCGCATCTCTAAAAGTCCTTTTAATAGCCGATCGATCTGTTCTAAGTCGGCTTTGCGATCGATAAATAGCTGCAATGCTCGTGCTTGTGCGACGGTATTGGAGTTATACCAACCCCACCTGTCGGGTAAGTTTATTTTCGCTGTCCTTCCTGTCTCGTATACAGTCTCCTGCAATTCGTCAAATAGAGTTTGTGCTTGTTCTTGCCATTGAGGAAATTGGGAGAGATAGCTAGTTAGTTTAATTTTGCCAACTAAATCGAAGTCGTTATGACTTTCATAGAGACTGGATAAATAATCCGTGCGGATATCATTTAATTCTGCTAAAGCTATGAGTGCATTTAGTCTAATTTGTTGCTTACAAGTGGAAGTGATGCAATATGAGTTTCGATCGGGGTTAGCTAGAATTCGATTGAGATAGGATTTTAAAGTTTTGAGCATATTCGGATCTATCTCAAACCCTGCTTTTTGCGCGCTGGCTATACTTTGTGCTGCATAGGGAGTAATGAAGGGGTTGGACTTTTTCCCCTGTGGGATATAGGAAAAACCCCCATCGGGTTTTTGTAGTTTTTGCAGGTTTAATAGTGCTGAGGTAGCTTTTTGAGTGGGGTTAAATTCGGCGAAAGTTTGACCGTATTTTTCTCCGAGAATTTGTAAGTTAGAAGCGATCGACAGTTGAGAGGCTACGGGTTCTAAAAATGGTAAGGAGTCATCTAATATTTGTTTTGCTGGGGCGGTAATTTCTGGTATTAATGTACTAGCAAGGGATAATTCTAAACCACCAGCGTCGGGGACGACTTTTGTATCTATATTGAGAGGAATCTCGACGCGATCGCTTGTTACTCCTGACTCAATTGCTGCTTCGCTGACATCTAACTGTTTGATTTCCAGAGGTACTTCAAAAGCATCACTATTATCGCGATCGAGTCTGGTAATAAACTGTACTTTCCCTTCCCCTTCTTTTGTAGCTAGCATCTCAAAGCGATAACCTTTAGTACCCAATTTAGCTTGAGTTGTTAATTTATTGGTTTGCTGGGAGTTTTTGGCAAATTCAAGATCGCCTTTTAGGGTTCCTTCGACGGATAGGTTTCCTGTTTTCCCCGTAGTATTGGTGACGGATAACCCAGCGAGGAAGCGATCGCCCCTGCGGACAAATTGAGGCAAAATCGGATTAGAGAGGAGAGGTTTAGTGGTTATAAAAGTCGCGTCTCCATTACCGAAGTGCAGATCTCCGTCAGTAGCAACAGCCATAACTCGCCAAGTAGTTAAATCTTCGGGTAATTCAAAGGTAAATTCGGCTTTTCCTTGGGAGTTAGTAATAACCGAACCGTTGTAGTAAGCTAGGGGACGAAAATCGGTGCGAATTCTAGTAGAAGCTGCGCTTGAGGAGTCTCCCCCACCATATCCCCAGCCTTTTCTTAAGGGAGAAGACATAGTTTCTAGGGTCACGTCGGGACGGTTGTCACTAAAACGAGTGGAAATATTTTGTTGCGAGTAGACTGTTTTGACCAAATCTGGGAGACGATAGCCACTCAATTGCAATACAGCTTCGTTGACTACCGCGATCGTAAATTGTCCTTCAACGGGTTTACCCTCAGAGTCTTTTAAATCTAGTTCTAATTTTTGCTGACTACCTGGTTGTAATTTTTCTTCTGTGGGGTTGACGTTAACTTGTAGATATTTGTCTTCGAGGTTGGTTTTAAAAGGTGCAAAACCGATTTTAACTAGATTATCTACCGTACCTGGTTTGACTTCTTGTATTGGTTGACCCTGACGGACTAAAATTGCTTGTACTGCTGCGTTGGGAACCATATCTTCAGTAACTGGGAAATGTATTTTTGGCGCACCTCCTTCGATCTTTTGAATAGTTTTATATATAGTGTTGCGACGGACGATCGCGAAATATAATTCCGCTTCGGGATAAGGAGACTGTATTAAAGCTGTTGCTGTTTCACCTGGTTTGTATTCTTCTTTGTCTAATTTAATTTCGAGACGGTTGTTAGTGTAGCGACTTCCCCAATAACTAGGAGTATCTCCCGTTACCCAAATTTGTTTATCTGTAGCAGTTGTTTCTGTTTTAGATTTAGCGAAATTTGCTCTTATTCTGTAGCTACCAGAGTCAGGTGGAGTGATAGAGACGGTTTGAGGAGTCTTAGCCGATCGCACCTGAACCTGTTTTACTGTTTTGTATTGTACTTGGTTGCGATCGGTCGTACTTCCCTCTGTTATTTGAGTGACACTGCTGTATTTTATTTCTTGTAATTCTACTTTTACTCTTTCTCCAGAGATCGCTTTACCTGTGGGGTCGGTAACAATAAGTTCGATCTCGAATGGTTTTTTCGCATCTGCGACAAAATCGCTGCGCAAACCTATTAAACGCTTACTAGGTAAAGCGGTGAAGGTTTGGTTATTGGATACAGAAAGATTAGAAACATCGCTAACTTCTGCATCCACTCTATAAGTCATGGGGTAGGGTAAATCTTTACCTACTGGAATTATCTGAGTGCTTTTACCAACATTATTCAATTCTTGGTTAGATTGTAAGGTGTAGTTGGGAACTTGTGGCGCATTTTCTGGCCAAAACCACTGACGACCGAAGTCAAATTTTTCCCAACCTTGAGGCTTAAAATAGCTGCGAGTGCGAGTTACGTAATACTTTACCTTTCCTCCTCGTACTGGGGAACCAAATAAGTAATCACTTTCTGCTTTAGCGGTTATTTTGTCGTCAATGAAAGCAAATTTTTTATCTAGTTTCAGGTCTACTTTAAAGTTAGGGGGTTTAAATTCAGCCACGCGAAACTGACCGTAGATATTTAACCCGTTGTTTCCCTTTGCATTCAGAGAATAGTTACCCACGGGAATATTTTTCTCTAGATCCAAGTCGAGGGAAAAAGTCCCAAATTGATTAGTGTTATATGTTCCTAAATTTTTCTTCTTCCCATCGGGACCGATTAAAGTTACTTGGTAAGGAGAATTAGTATCCTGTTGTAATTCTCCATTTCGTAAGTAATAAGCTGTCCCCGTAAAAGCTGCTTTTTCTCCAGGTTGATATAACTGTCTGTCAGAAAAAATTGTTCCTCTCGACTCAATATTTCCTTTATCCCAACCAACAGCATCAATACCGTAACCGTATGCACCACTGTACTCAAAAGTGCGAGCAAATGCCCAATCTTTCCCTTCCCTTGCAATTACTAACAATTGAGGTGGGTTTTTATCTTTGAGACAATTTTGCCAATTCTGACCCCTAAGTATTAAAGTTCCGCTTTCATCTGTTTTTCCAGTAGCGCAAGCTTGTGGTTGCGGTCTATTTTTTGCCCATAATTGGGACTGATAAATTTCAACTGTAGAATTTTCAACTGCAGATCCGTCCGCCAAATGATGCACTCTAATTAAACCCGAATCTGGGAACCATTGAGAGAATACTCCCAAATTTGTTAGCTGTACGAAACCGTAAAATAATGGTTCCCGCCAATACTGTTTTCCATTGACTTTATAGCTATTTGTTCGCGCTTTTACTCCATAAGCTAACATTCCCGTCGGCGCGCCTAATTGCTTTCTTAGAGGAACAGTATTGTCGTGAGATTGATTCTTTTTACCCCCTGCTTTAAAAGTTTCCCATTTATCTGCACTTGGCAACAAATCACCACTATTTCCACTAGGATAAGCAGAGTTCTTATAAACTAAATCCGTCGGTTTTACTGTCTGATAAGCAGCTTTATATTCCGAGAGATTTACCGTACTAATATTCAGGTTTATATTTTTCCCTGTTGGAAAGATATTTAAACCACTTGGAGCCCAAATATCGGGAATAACATCTCCTGTTTCGTACTTAACAGTAACGGGTTTTTCTAAAGTTTGTCCGAATTTGTCCTCGACCTTAGCACCAATAGTAATTGTATATGTTTGATTTGGTTCTAGTGCCCAAGGATTGATAGCAACACTATTGTTTCCGTCATAAACTTGGAGCGATCGAACATTCTTTTTCGGCTCGGGTTTAATAGTAATATTTTCTAAAGCTGATTCTGCTACTAAACCGTTATTAAATTTTAAATTAGCACTTCCTTTTTCAAATCTTCCGTAACTTCCTCCTGAATCTATACCACCGTAATACTCTATTTTTTGAAAAGCTAGATTTCCATGAGTTTTAAATTGGCTGGAAAATGCTTTTTCGCTGAGTAAATTTCCTCTAACTGGACGCAACCCAGGAAAAAATTCTATACTATAAGAAGTATCTTTTTTAAGAGCTTTTTTCGGTTTAATAGTATAAATCCAGTTTTGTTTTGATGGATCGAATTTATCTTGAGGTCGGCTATTTTTAGCGTCTGCTTCTTCTCTTTTTAAAGCTACTTTTAAGGCAATACTATTATCTTCATCTTCTGGGGAAATTTTAACTCTATCTTTAACTGAATCTAAATCTAATTCTACATTAGAAGTAATATTAAAAGTTGGTTTTAAACTCGTTGGCTGACTGTCATAACGCGAATTATTTCTAGTTACTGGTAAATTAGTGAGCGCGATCGGTTCGGTTTGAAAAGTCCAAGCCAAATCTTCCGTTAACTCGCGATCGCTTAAATCTTTTAATCCAGCTTTGAGAGTAACTTTAACGCGAGTAGCTAACGGTATGGCTTTATCTGCTTGAAAACCCACCATACGGGGGGTTAAAAAGCGAAATTTACCAGGTAGAGGTGGGGTTATTTCAAATTTCTGCAATAATTTTTGTTGTGCTGGAGTGTCGATCGCTTCTACTGGAATTAGGGGATCTTTAAAGCGAATGCGAATTTGTGCTAATGTCCCCGCATCACCTGTAGGACTTATCTGTTCGATCCACTCCGCTAATTCTGGAGTTGGTATTGCTTCAACTGCTGGAAGAGGTTCGGGTTTATTACTAACTTGAAATAGATTACATCCTGTTGTCAGTCCTGCGACCAGGAAGAATAGCAGTAATAGCCTCGTCCACTTTTTAATCCGCACCGATCGTTACCTCATCGCTTCTTTTTTAGGAGAGCTTATAAAAGCCACTTTGGTGCCAAAACAATACAATTCTTAACAAATTTCCCCCACGGTCTTCTCGCGGAAGAGAGATAAAAAACTAAGGGTTTTGTAGTCGTGTTTGAGAGACGTTCCCCCCACGATCGTGAGGGGTTCTGTTCGCTCCTCTCACGGAACTGAAACAACTGAGGATTTCTTTCAAAACAACAACACCCAAGCTATACTCACCGAGAGCTTTCCTCTTTTAATTAATCTAACCTGGAGTTTTACTGTTGACTATTAGCCAGTAAATTAACTCCCTCTTTTTTAGTTTAGGAAAGAGCGGCTTTTTAGTTGAGTGTTACCGTTGTTATTTAACGAGACAGATATTAGATAAAACAGATTGTTTGACCTCCTTCATTGAATGTGGACAAACCTGTAATCTCTGTCAGGGAAGTTTTTTAGGCTTCAATTACTAATTTATCACTTTCTCTTTCAAGTCCAAGCAAATGATACATAAGTTTACTCATAAGAACTCGGTTAGATAATTTCGGGCTATACATATTTGTATAGATTTTGATTAGCGGCAACTACAAACTAGCTAGTTGTTAATTCATAATCGGGAATGCAATTTTCTTCCATATAAGTCCGATATTCTAGACTTGCTCGATCGCACTTTTCTTGAGTCCAACCGCAGTATTTTTTCAGTGTTTCTGTCATTACGGGCAATAATTCTAAACCATAGTTACCAGCGTGTATAGCTAAAGTGGTACGACGACGGGCAATATCAACTAAAGTATAGGCAAATTCAGAACGAACAGCATAGACAATCTGGGCTTTAATATCTGGCAACCGATCGGTTATTTTCTCAGCTAATTCTGGCTCGTTATTAATTAAAGCTAGTACTTCTAAAGCCCTCGAACCATACATAGAAAAGAGATGATTAATGCTCTTTAAAGGAATCCGCTCGCTATATTTATCGATCGCTTCTCCAACGGAGCGATCGCTCGGCAAAATGGAACCTGGTAAGGGTTGAGAGTCTGTAGAACAAGGTGGTGCAGCCTTGTTCATTTTCCGATAGACAGCATCTACCATTTCTTCTCCCACATTACGATAAGTAGTTAATTTACCGCCGATCAGAGAGATGAGATTAACTACTCCTTCTTTCTTGTGGTCGTAAAGAATGTGTTTGCGGGTTACGCTTCCTGGTTTTTTACCTTCTTGGTTAGGTAAAGGACGAACCCCAGAATAAGTAAATTTTACATCTTCTCTGCATAAATTAGCCGTCGGGATAATGTTATTAGTTTCTTTGAGAAGATAATCTATTTCTTCGTCGTCAGCTTTAATGCGATCGAGGTCTCCATTGTATCTCAGGTCAGTTGTCCCGATGAGATACATATTCAACCAGGGGATAATAAAGAAAGGACGACCGTCAGATTTAGCTTCTACATAAAAAGTTGTTTCTGGTGCCCCAGGAAACGGTGGAACTATGATATGACTTCCTTTAGTGGGGCCAATTTTCCTCGTTTTGCCAATAGGTGCATCTCGATCGTTTTCTACACCTGACTTACACACTTTATCGACCCAAGGGCCAGAAGTATTAATAACTACTGTTTTATTATGTCCTTTAACTGTAAACTCCTTGTCTGTTAACAAATCTCGACAAACGAGAGAAGTCAGGCGATCGCCTTGCCGTTGCAGATGAGTAACTTCCGTATAATTGAGTACTACCGCTCCTGCTTCTCGTGCTGAGATAATATTTTCTAAACACAAACGCTCAGCATAGGCTACCTGTCCGTCATAATATTGCGCCCCTCCTGAGAGACCTTCAGGGTCAATAGAGCGAAATAATTGCCTAAATTGAGCCTTGGGCAGCATTCGATGGAGAGGAAGAGTTTTATCGAAGCTAAAGATATCGTAGAGAATCATACCCGCCCAAATTTTCCAATAAGGACGAGAACGATCGCCATAAATAGGTATAGTTAATAGCAGAGGATTTACTAAATGAGGAGCAGTGCGTAATAAAACTTCTCTTTCTTTGAGAGACTCTCTTACCAAAGGAAACTCAAAATATTCCAAATAACGCAATCCGCCGTGAATTAAACGACTAGACCAACTAGAACTTCCCCCTGCAAAATCGCCCTTTTCGAGCAAGATTGTTTTCAATCCTCTTAAAGCAGCATCTCTGGCTACTCCAGCACCATTGATGCCTCCGCCAATAACTATCAAATCGTAGTCTTGATTCTCAATTGCTGTCAGATCGCGCATCTTTAAATCAGTTGTTGACAAGTACTTTTTGGTGCTTCAAACCTTTGAATAGATCTAGCAGACGATCTGCCCAATGTTTAACATCGTAAGTAGTTACAGTTTCGTACATTTTGCTCATTCTTTCTGCTTGTTCTTCAGCAGACATAGATAAAGCGCGATCGACAGCTTCATCCATGCGATCGATCGAATAAGGATTGGTTAAAATTGCCTGGGGTAATTCTACTGCTGCCCCGACAAACTCAGATAAAATTAAATTACCCCCTTTACCTTCGTGGGCGACTACGTATTCTTTAGCAACTAAGTTTAAACCATCTCTTAGGGGTGTTGTCCAACAAATATCAGCTATTTTGTAGTAGCAAAGAAGGTCTGGAAAAGGAATAGGTTGAGTAAAAAGTAAAATTGGCATCCAGTCCAAACGAGCAAAGCGTCCGTTAATTTTTCCCACCAATTGTTCGATCTGACTTTGAGCAGTTTTATAGACTCTCATACCTGCGGCAGCTTGGACGCAAGTCATGACCAAATGGATTTTACCAAGTAATTCGGGACGACGTTCGAGCAAACGACCGTAAGCTTCTAAAACTTCACGATTGCCTTTTACATAATCAACTCGTCCCGCTGCAATAATCAACTTGCGATCGCTTAGTTCCTGCTCGATCTGTTCTAATCTAGCTTCGGTTTCTGGTTGATGTAAAATTGAGAGAAGTTGTCCTGGATTTGTACCTACGGGAAAAGCATCAATATTAACTAATTGATCTTTATATTTTAATTGTGTTACCATCTCCGGTTCTGCTAGAGCTATACCGACAGGGGTAAGATGTCCGGAAACTTTTTCAGTTCTAACTACTTCTACTTCTTTTAAACTGCGAGCAACATTAACAAAATTTTCCGAATAACGAGGAATGTGGAAGCCGACAATATCGCAGCAGAGTAAGCTTTCGACGATTTCTTCTCGCCAGGGTAAAATATTGAATACATCCACCGAAGGAAAAGGAGTGTGATGGAAGAAAGCAATACGAGCATTAGGCTTGAGTTCGCGGATATATCTAGCTGCTAGCCAGAGATTATAGTCGTGAATCCAAATTAAGGCATCATCCGCTGCTTCTTCGCAAGCTGCTTCAGCAAATAAACGATTGATATTTTGGAAATTTTCCCAGTCAGAAGTTTCGTAGGTGAAATGCCAAGGAAAAGAGTGAAGAATGGGCCAAAAAGCCTCTTTGGAAGTGATGTGATAAAAATGTTTGACTTGTTCTGCTGTTAGGGGAATGCGTCGAACATTATAGTTACCTTCGTCTTCGACAACGACTCGCTTCTCAAACTTAGCTTGTTGTTTGCTATTTACTTGTTTCCAGGCGATCCAAGTACCTTGATTTACGTCAGCAAAAAAGCTTTTCAGGGTAGGAACAATTCCATTAGGACTTTTTTTGGGTAAATAGAGAGTTTTACCATCTTTTACAACTTCATCATAAGGTTCGCGATGATAGAGAATAACTAAAGAAGATTCCATGATTATTTAAAGATAAAAATCAACAGTTTTCAACAACAAAAATCATTCTGTCTTTTGGGCTCGTCAGAGTATTTAAGACAGAGAAAAAAATTTACCTCTGGTCGATCGAGGAAATTTAGGTTGTAATGAAATTGGGGGGAATAAATATTCCCTAAATTAGAAAACAAAGTTGCTCTGCTTGAATTCAACAATAGTTACTAAGAGCAACTCGATGGATTGGACTTGGGTAACTGTACTTATTTCAGTTAAGGTCATTTAGTTGTAGGATTGGACTCAAGTCTATAATAGTTGACCGCATGCAAAAATATTAACATCTGGGGAGTTTGAAGGGCTATATTTTATGATTTTAAATTACACCTATCGAATTTATCCCGATGCAAAGCAAGTTGACCTGCTCAATGAGTGGCTAGAAAGAGGAAGTCACGTAAGTAAATATTCAGTTGAAAAATAAATGACTGTGGCAGTTAAGACAAACTATTCCTTAAGCCTAGAAGAAAAAGAAACCCAAAAATTATTAGATTGGGCGAGTGCGATCGAAGAATCGAATGCTACCTATCTAGAAAAAGCACAAGCCTTGGCGAGAAGATTGGGGGCTCATTATCGTGCTGATGGGTTGACAGAGATAGGCTTTTGGACTCCAAAATTAATTGCCGAAGTCATGCACGAGAGGGATATTTATCTCGAAGTTTTGACACCCCTAGAAGAAATTGATTGGCAAGCCCCAGAACAAATGATTCGCTTCAAGCGCGATCGCTTGCACCTCAAACAGCAGGGAGAATATATTTGGGGCGTAGTAGAGGGAATGCAAGCAGGCGATCGCACCAATGCTGGCTCTTTTTATTGGTTGCGCTACATAGACCAAGCAGATACACTTAGAGCTATTCGCGACGTGGTTCCCTATTCTCTTCCTTATGGGGTGTTTGCTCCTGCTGAACTCTACGACATGGATAGCTTACAAGCAGACAGAAAAGATTTAGATTATTTTAAACGCACGGGAACGAGAGATCGAGAGAATATTCCTCGCGTGGGCCAACCTCAAAACATTCTACAACTTAGCGAGCCTCACAATATCTTACAACTTCACGTAGGGACGGCAACTAAAGAAGGAACATTAGCAGGGCTAACTAAGTTATACCAAAAAATTGCCGAAAAAATAGTGATGAGTCAACCTCTGACTCCAGCCGAACAAAATTATGTTGGCTACGATGCTATTCAGCTATTACCTACCGAACCTACTATTGAATTTAGGGACGAATATAGTCCTGAAAGCGAGTTTTTCTGTTTTGTTGGCGAAGAAGAGGATATCGTTGAAATTGAATTAAATAAACCCCACACTCAAGACTGGGGTTATGACGTACCGATTTTAGGCTCTAGTACTACCAATCCCGCTTTACTCAGCAGTTTGCGTCCTGACGAAGTAGTAGATTTTCTTGCCACTCTCCATAATTTTCCCACAGGGCCAATTCAAGTTATCTACGACCTCGTTTACGGTCACGCTGACAACCAAACTGAATTAATACTTTCTCGTCAGTTTCTCAAAGGGCCGAATATGTACGGTCAAGACCTCAATCACCAATTACCAATTATAAGAGCCACTCTCTTAGAAATGCAGCGACGGAAAATTAATACTGGTGCTGACGGTATTCGGATTGATGGCGGACAAGATTTTCGCTTTTTTAATCCCCTTTCGGGTAAGGTAGAACAAGACGACGCTTATCTATTGGCGATGAGCAATGTGGTTCAAGAAATCGGCGGTTACAAGCGTCTTTTATTTACTATTTTTGAGGACGGTCGTCCTTGGCCAGAAGAAGGTTGGGAAGAAAAATCGCGGTATCGAGAATTGATCGAACTGATGCCCGAATCTTATCAGTGGGGGCCACTAATTTTTGCTCACAATACTCCTGCTTTAAAAGGTTTTTGGACTCGTAAATGGCGCCGAGTTTGCGAAGTAATGTATCAGGGCGATCGTTGGATTACAGGTTGCGGAAATCACGATACAGTCCGTCGGGGCAATCAAATCGAACTTAACCAAGCAATTGACTGGAATTTGGGCAAAACTTTACCCGAAGTTTTACATAATGCCTACGATAACCCTGCGGTAACTCTTTGGGTATACGGTTTTAGTCCTGGGTTGCCGATGGATTTTATTAACGCACTGATGCACGCACCCTGGATGTTTTTCCGCAATACCGACGAGCGTTACGGAGTTAAGGTGGTTTCGGAGGAAATTGGCTTTTTACATTGGAATGTTAGCCCAGAACTTTACAAAAAACCTCATGCTTTTAAACGAATCAAATCTCTAGGATTTAAACAATTAAAGCAGTTACAAGAATTCGGTCGGGCATTACATATGTCCATGATTCAACAAGATTACAATTTATCTGAAGTTGTAGATATTCTCAAATCTTGTGCCGACAGCCATTGTATTGCCGAGATTCCTGCCCTTAAAGAACTAATGCGCTCGAATATGGTGAGATTTCTCAAAAAACTAGATGAGGAACGATTGAAAACTTTTGCCCTGATGTTTATGGAAGATTGCTTTGACATCTGCAATGTTTCTTATTACGGAGAAAACCTAAATCCACTTCAGACCGATTTTAATCTGTCTTTAAGACACTTCCGACGCATTCATCCTTGGTTAAAACAAAATCTAACTGAAACCGATCGCTTTAATAAAATTAGTGATGATGGCAACACTGTTTTTTACGGAGTTCGCACTAATCCTGATAACAGCGAAGAACAAATAGCAATGGTCTCTCATATGGAAGGCGAACCGATCGCGGTTACTTTGGGAGACTGGTTGCAACTAGATTTATCCGATTGGGAAGTGGCGATCGCTTCTCCTGGATTGGATCGGGATAAAAATTTGGCAGATTTGCGTCATTTTCAATTAACTCACAGTCAGGCATTGTTATTAAAACGTTCTGGCATGGATTGACGCTCCCCACATTGCTACGGAACATATAATCAAATTCTTAGTGGATTAGTTAAAATGATTACCCCCATACGAAGATTGGTTACTGAATTAACTGCCCACACCCCCCACTCCCCTGAAAAAATAATTCCGCCTCGGAATCACTTCGGAGACGGAATGGCGATCGCAAACAAGGTGATTAGTATTTATTAAGGTTAATTCCGGCTTCGTTTGCCATTGTTTGCAGACCTTTTTTCTGTAAGGTTTTAATCGCTTTGGTAGAAAGGCGCAGTCTCACCCAGCGATTGCCTTCTGGCCACCAAACGCGCTTCCATTGCAGATTAACTTGCTGTAACCTTTTGGTACGTCGGTGAGAGTGGGAGACTGCATAGGCGTTGTTTGCCTTTTTGCCTGTAAGCTGACATCTACGAGCCATAAGAAATTTCCAAATTTTTGACTACAATCTTTTATTGTAGCCAATCCTAAGTAGAGATGTTCCAAGGAATGTCTCTAGTTTTAATTAGAGTTTGCTGAAAAAAGTAATAAAAAACCAACAGACAGTTGACCTCTGACCTGAGTAATATTTGGGTTGGATTTTATAAATATGGGTCGCCTGGGATTCGAACCCAGAACTTGCCGGTTAAAAGCCGGATACTCTACCATTGAGTTAGCGACCCTTGGAAGCTCGTGCTTATGCACACGATTACCTATTGTAATATGACTTCTCAATAAAAGCAAGGGAAAAGTCAGAAATTATTAACACTCATTTCTACAACTGACTCATAGCTATCTCCAGATTCTAAATTAGTCAGTTGTTCTCCAGTGTTGAGAGCATTCCTAGGGGCACTCCAAGGTTCCAGGCAAACATAATTTTTGCCTTTTACAGTCCAAAATACCAGAGTGGAATAAATATTGGAATAGCTGATTTTTACTTCTAAGCGACCTCGATTATCTCTGAGAGAGGTAGAATTGCTATTTATGGAAGTAAAAGCAAAGTCGATTTCTTCCCTATTGAAATCAAAGTTACCAGTGAAGGGAAAGATTTCCTTGCTGCGCTGATCTTGATAGTGAGATGCAGGAATGTCAAAATCTAACTGAGTTTTATCTTCAGCTAAGAAATAAGGATGCAACCCAACAGAAAAAGGCATATTTTCTGTTGAATGATTGGTGTAGCGATGTTGTATTTTTAAACTATTACCTCGAAGTTGATAGGTAAAGGCAAGTTGAAAGTCAAAAGGGTAGACAGCGCGGGTGCGATCGTTGCTATTGAGTACGAGAGTGATACTTGCTAAATTATCTGTTACTTGTTCTGTTACTTCCCAGGGTAGATCGCGGGCAAAACCATGCTGTTTAAGAGTGTATTGCTTACCTTTATAGGTATAAAAATTATCGGGTAAGTTACCGCAGATAGGAAACAAAATAGGAATACCACCTCTTACACTTAACTGAGGATTAGCAAACCGTTCTTCATCTAAATATAAAATATCTCTATCTTGCACGCACCAACGAGTAATAAGCGCTCCTCGTTCTGGTACCACTTCAATGAGGGAGTGAGCTTCTTCGTCTGATAGAATATAGGTCGAGTAATGTTTTTTTTGATTCGCGATTTTAAACACTGTAAACTTAATAATTTTGTAACCAAAAATTTTCGCTTTACCAAAAATAATATTATCAATTGACTGACCAAAATCAGACAAATTTTATTTTTTTTCTAGTCTCCTAGAACTTTTATCTTAAATCAAAACTACTCATTAACAATTATTTTTTTTTATATACTATTACTAGTTTTTTGCTTCATTTTTGATAAAATTTACCCACGAGTATTTTTACTTGTAATTGATAACAACTTACTTTTTTCTGCCTCTTATTTTGGATTAGGGTTTGTGGGAGTGTTAGTTAACCAATTTAGGAATAAATCGATCTAGTCCTCCCTGACGTTCGCATTTAAAACCTGAGTCTTGCCAAGCTTTTATATCTACGTCTACCAACTTAGTTACCTTAGAACATTGGGGTTGAACTATCTGACTCAGTAGAGCCCAAAATAGGCTGCGAGTAACGTCCAATGCTGTTTTCAAAGTGGATTCTTGATTTCCAGGAGTCCCTTCCTCTTTAACTGTTTCTATCTCTACCCAAATACTGCGAGCGCCAAAAAAGATTTGTGCTAGCCATTTAGCTCGCGGAAGATGAGTAGGAGAGGTAATTAATCTGACTTTGTTGACACCCCATTGTTCTAAAATCGGCACTCCAAAATAAAAGTTATCAAAAGTGGAGTTAGCACAATTTTCTAACCAAACTTTTTCTTTGGGAGCCTTCTCGCGCTGAAAAATTAGCCAGATACAAGGTTCTTGGGAACCAGTAGAAATTAAAATGGGTATTTGCGATTGTTGTTTGGCTAAATGTGCTACATAAATTTCTCTGCGAATGCTCCCTCCTAACACAAAAAAAGCATCTACTGGTTGGGAAGCATTGGCGTACAATTTTAAGCTAATTATTAGCAACCAGCTAGCTAGGACACCAGAACTAAATAGAATAGCAAGTTTAAATACTCGGCACTTTCTCCAGGTTAACCACTGTCTCAGATTAATCCGTCTCATACATTTTAGTGAAGCTCTCAAATAGATAGAAACTTTAAACAATTTAACAAAACGAGCCAGTAGAGAAATTATTTCTCTAATGTTTTCTTCGATCGAGCGTAGATTAAGAATTCCAGATCTTAACTACGCGACCTACAATCTGTTTACCTAGCCAGGGAGTATTGGTGCAACGAGATTTAAGAGTAGATTGGTTAGCTGTCCAAGTTTGTTTGGGATCGAACAGTAACAATTCAGCAGTTTGCCCGCAAATACAACTTTTTGGTTGTTGGTGTAAACATAATAGGGGAGCGACACTTAACGATCTCCACAACTGAATAGCTGACCATTGTCCAGTAGCTACAAATCTTTGCCACAGAAGAGGAAGAACTAACTCTAAGCCAATTGCTCCTGGGGGCGCTTCCGCAAAAGCCACGGTTTTTTCCTCGTAAGTGTAAGGGGTATTAGCAACAGCGATCGCGTCAATTACTCCCTGTTGAACCCCATCAATTAATGCCAACATATCAGCTTCATTTCCTAAAGGAGGCTCAAGACGTAAACTAGGATCGTAACTATCAATAGCATCGCTATTGAGCAGTAAATGCATCCAGGTAGTACTTGCTGTTACTGGAAGTCCTCGTGCTTTGGCATTTGCGATTAGCTCAACTCCACGGGTGGTAGAAACCTGCATTAAGTGAATTGGCGTATCAGTTGCAGCAACTATTTCCAATATAGCCGCGATCGCAGCCGCTTCTGAAACAGCTGGATTTCCTGGCAAACCGAAACGTATTGATGCTTCTCCTTCTCGCATAACCCCATTCCCTTTTAAATCTCTGTTAACACTTACCAGTGCTACGGGCTTATTTAAAGGCTTGATGTATTCTAACAACTGTCTTAACAAGCCGAGATTTTCTATTGGGTATCCATCCGCAAAGCCAATAACTCCTGCAGTTGCTAGATCGGCTAATTCCGTCATTTGTTGACCTTCAATACCTACCGTAAGAGACCCCCAGAAGTACAGATGAGGAGATGCAGTGGAATCAATTTCACTTCTGATTTGCTGCTGTTTTAAGTGAAGAGAAGTTAACACAGCAGAATTATCTATGGGTGGTATAGTATCTGGCAAAATTGTTATCCGAGTAAATCCTCCTGCTGCTGCTGCTTCGGCTAAAGTTAAAAGGGTTTCTCTTTCTTCATGTCCTGGTTCTCCAGTATGGCTGTAAAGATCGACTAATCCTGGTCCTAATATTAATCCACGAGCATCTAGTATTGTTGTCTGCTGAGGTATATCCGTTAAATGAGGTTCAATTGCTTTAATTGTACCCTCAGCAATCAAAACGTCAGAAATCTGGTCTGTTTTTGCAACTGGATCTAATATTGTTACCTGTTGCAATAATATTTGAGATTCACTATTCATCACGCCTATTATCTAACTCAGACCAGAGTTTATCGCATTAAGTCAAGAAGATGAAAGAGGTTAGGCTAAAAAACATCTAGACCGACTCTTGTAGTTGAGAGTCGGTCTAGAGGGGAAGATTAATCCTGGCACTGAACTATTTTCCCAGTCGGCTACCCGACTAGTATCTTCGCCGCGGCAAAGTTTCACTTTCGAGTTCGG
>JASJDA010000087.1 GCA_030065755.1 Prochloraceae cyanobacterium
ACGAGTTGGTCTCCACGTTTTTCTATTACACTATTCCATCGCACGTTAGTAGTAATAGTTTGTCCATCCTCAACTGTTCCTCTATCCGCAGTCTTTCCAGTGGCTGTGGCATTGTTGCCATTAATATCTATAGAATCAATCGTTAAGCTAGCTGCGTAGTTTTTGAGACCAGAAAAACCTTCTTGCAAGATCTGGGCCATACTGACAGTTTTAACCGCTAAAGGTTCGACTCCGATTGCTGAAGTAACACTAATGTCAGCGTTTGGATCGATGAGTTCTCTTAGCTTTTGTGCATTACCTCGATCGGCTAAAGTATCAATTTTCTGAATGAATCTTCTGACTTCAGATTTAGTCAATCGAGCCTGGGCTACTTTATCTGTCTGGGAAATTATTGGGGAGGGCTCAACTGGAACTACCGAATCAATATTTACACTAGCTAAAGTCGCCCCTGTACTCAACAAAATACTAAAAGTTAAAAATGACTTAAACATCTTCGTTACTCCTACACAATTACCAGACTGATATCTTATCTGAAATCTGGAGTTCTGTCGCAAAAAGTATAAAAGATCGAATAACTTTATGCTAAAAAGTTAGGGATCGCTGCTTTTTGTTTTCTCTTAATTATTAGGACATAGATAGATCGGGCTAAACTCCACTTCCAAACCAGACTAAACTACCCAAGACGAGAATAATAGCCAACAATGCTACCCAGATAAATTGATTGTCTTTAGTATTTATTTGAGTTAAATCTTCCGATCGAACTGCAGGATTTTCTTTTGAATTAGACTTACTCATACTAATACCGAGATTATCTTTCATCTGCCTATCTGAAAGGTCACTGAGGTCGGGAATTTCAGTCATCCACTCTTTTGGTCTACTGAGCTTAGGTGCTTCATAAATATAGAGTAAACGCTGACTTTGTTGGCGAATTTCTCGGTGAGGATGGTGGCAAAGTTTTTGAGTGAGAGCGATCGCTTCTTTTTGTTTGCCAAGTGCTTGATAAGCTGTAACTAACCACATTTGGGCTTCTCCTCCTTTGCGAGAAGCTCCAGCTATTAGTTTACTAGCCGTTTCTAAATGCTGTACGCTGAGGCGGTATTGACCTCGCTCAAATGCTTCTTTCCCAGCTTGATACTCTATTTGGAATTTTTCTGTATCTTTTGAATTCATCGTACAGCAGCCCGTTAAAAAATTACTATTGTTGAAATTTATATTATTTTAAAGTCAATAACTAGCCTGAAATCAGATCGTCTGCTGGGAAATCTAACTTTTTCCCGTCGCAGTCCTGAAGTTGATACTTTTTGCGAAGAGGATGTGTGGGAGGAAGAGACTGCAAAGCTTGGCTTAAATCTTCGACTATTAAGTTAACGCAATCAGCAGAATGTCCCATAACACAAGCAGTAACCTTTAGCCTTTGAGATAGATCTCCATTGTTAATTGCAGATAGAGTGTCAATAGCTCGAATTATTTCTCTATGCAAATCTTCTTGAGAATTTCCAAGATCGTCTACATATTGCTGAAGTTCGCAGATTTTGAGTTGCTGTTTTTTTAAAGCGACAATCAATGCCTTTCGATCCATAGCTTTTAGAGTAGGATGGTATACATTTGGGTCGATTTTTCTACTCAAAGCCTCCAAAAAATTTGCAATTTTTTGCAAAACTTCTTTCATATTATGACAATATTTTATGGTTCTTCTTTTTTAAGATTTCCCCAAAAATAGAAAAAAATTTCAGCTAATTTCACTAAACACCCATGAATAGAAAAAGGATCAAGGATAAAGCTTTTTATTACAATCCTTTTTTCCCTTTCCCTTTAACCTTTAATCATAGTAGAGATCTTCCAATTAATTTGCCTGCAAATCGCTATAAATTGTTTTTTGAAAGTGTCTGACACCAGGATCGAGACTCATCAAATCTTCAATATTAATTTGCGTAGTCTGGCAAATACGATCTAAAGGTAAATCGTTGGCATCATATCCAAAGGGATTTTCTATTTCAATACCTATTGCTTCAATTCCAAATACAGCAAAACTAATTATGGCTGTTATTGGTCCTGTCCACCACTGCAAATCGCTCACTAATTGGAAAGGCAATGTCAAACAATAAAGTATTAATAACTGCTTCAAATGAATAGAATAGGCTAAAGGAATAGGCGTTTTTAAAATCCGACCACACCCACCGACAGCACGAACCATAGTGTCGATTAGTTGAGACATAGCAGTTAGTTGATAAGCATTGAGACAATTGCGATCGTGCTGTTTCTGAAGATAATCGCTAATCCAAAATGCTATTGTTAGAGGAGGATTATTCGCTGTTTTCAGTTCTTCGTACAATTCTTTGGGCATTAGTGCCTCTAATTCACTATTTACTGGTTCCGATCGCAATTGCAATTTAGTCGCCACTGCAAAAGCTACTAATAATCGCAATAATTTTATTTTTTCTTCTTTATCTTCTGGTTCTTTTTCTGCTACTGACACCCAAATTGTACGAGCGCAGTTGTTTATATTATTAACTATATTCCCCCACAATTTACGACCTTCCCAAAACCTTTCGTAAGCAGTATTTGTCCTAAATACTAACAGTAGACCTAAAACAATAGTGGGAAAAACAGAGCTTATACTTGGTAGAGATAAACTTGGTTCATAGGAGTAGATAAAAGAAATAAAAAAACCAAACAAGCCACAAAAAAATATCCTGGGGAGAATAGAAGGAATTACAGACTGACTAAATTGCGTAGCTACTTTAAACCAATAACGTTTTTCCCTATCCCCGCTTTTTGCCTCGATCGCTTTTACTACCATTGCTCTTAAAATTATTGACTCATCAATTAAATAGATAAATATAATTAATATTATTAATCTGCTTGTGTCTATCGATTTTGTACAAAACAAGAAGGAGTTTATTATACTTATCTATTATTAATTACAAAATATTATAGACGTAACAAAGGGGAGATGGGGAGTGTGGGGAGACAGGGAGACGGGGAGAGAAACAAACAGCCAACAGCCAACAGCAAATAGCAAACAGCTAACAACTAAATAACAAATAGCTTCCAGCGATCGAGAATTAGCGATCGCCTAATAGCCAAAAGCTTTCAGCTAATTTTTTACCTCGATCGCGATCGAAAACCTACTTCATGTCATAACCAAATAAATTGGCATTAACTTCAGTCAAATTTAGATCGTCTAAACCATATTCTGCCCATCTTCTCTGTACCATCGCTGCTACATCTGGATCGGACTCCAAAGGTTCTCCCCATTCGTGGTCGGTTTCGGGAGGAATTTTAGTAGTTGCATCTATTCCCATTCTTCCCCCTAAACCAATCTTTTGACTGGCAAAATCTAAAGTGTCAAAAGGAGTTTCTGGCAAAATAAACACGTCCCGCGACGGGTCAACTTTAGAAGAAATTGCCCAAACTACCTGACGAGGATCGCGAATATTAATCTCCTTATCCACTACAATGACAAATTTGGTATAAGTAAACTGAGGTAAAGCACTCCAAAAAGCTAATGCTGCCCTTTTTGCTTGTCCTGGATATGCTTTATCAATGGATAAGATCGCCGCTTTATAACTTAGCGCCTCCATCGGTAAGAAAAAGTCCACAATTTCCGATACTTGTTGGCGCAGTATAGGAGTATAGATGCGGTTAAGGGCGATCGCCATCATTGCTTCTTCTTTGGGGGGACGACCGCTAAAAGTTGTCAGATAAATCGGATCTTTTCTGTGGGTCATGCAATGGAAGCGAATGAGGGGAGAGTCTTCTACGCCGCCATAATATCCCATGTGGTCGCCAAATGGCCCGTCTGGCAATACTTCCCCTGGTGTAATTGTTCCTTCTAAAACTATTTCTGAATCGGCTGGGACTTCTAAATCTACAGTCTTGCACTTAGCTAAGTTTACTCCCGACCCCCCGTATAAACCAGCAAACAACCATTCTGATAAATCTACGGGAATGGGAGTAGCTGCTGCCATAATAATTAGAGGATCTACGCCGAGGGCGATCGCAATTTCTAATTTTTTCCCAGCTTCGGCTGCTTTCCGCAGGTGTCTGGCACCACCTCTTACTGACAGCCAATGCACGCTCATTGTATTCTTAGATTGCAATTGCAAGCGATATACCCCTACGTTGGGAGTTCCCGTTTGGCAGTCTTTTGTAATTACTAACCCTAGAGTGATAATTTTCCCTGCGTCTCCTGGATAGGGACGAATCATGGGAATTTTGTTTAAATCTAGATCTTCCCCTTGGAATACTACTTGCTGACAAGCAGGAAAAAAGTTTCTTCCTGGTTTAGCTTTGAGTACGTCAAATAGTACCTTACCGAAATCGATCGCTTGAGAAATCTTCTTTGGCGGTTTGGGTTGTTGCAGCATTGCCAGTTTCTTACCCAGATCTTCCAACTCCTGGGGTTGCTGCATATTCATCGCCCAGCAGATCCTTTCCACCGTCCCCATCAAGTTTACGGCTACGGGGAAGGATGCACCTTTAACATTCTCAAATATTAACCCAGGGCCTCCTGCTTGTAGCATTCGGTTTGATATCTCAGCAATTTCTAAATCCGAGTCTACCAGCGCTTTAATCCGTCTTATCTGCCCTTTTTCTTCGAGTATTTTAATAAATCCCCGTAGGTCTCTTGCCACGATCTACCACCATAAATTTCTGTCTAGCTATATTATGGACTGAGATAGAACTGTCTGCGTTCTGGGAGATTTCTACCTTGACTGCGATCGACAATGACGATCTTGTTATCGAAGCAATTAGCAATTATATTTACCAAACAATTTCCCATGTCGATCGCCATCGTCGGGGGTGGCTAAATGACAAGTCAAGAGATTTTTCCTGGCAGAGTAAAGATTTTCAAGTTAATTTTACGGCTAAATTGACAAAAATCCTCAGCCTCTCAAAAGAAAAAGATGGATTAGTCAGCCATGTAATTGATATTCTCAATCTTTTTTTATCCCCACCTTTCTTTGTATCGGTTGATTTTGTTAATCTTCTTACTAAAATTCGCAAATATACTCATCCCGCACTAGAAATTGAAGCTAAGCAATTAAATAATTCGTCTGCTCCAAAAACTTACGAGATATTAGATGAATACTTTGCTATTTTACTTTTAGATGCGGAAAATTTGACTGTAGACGATCGCGTAGAAAAAATTCTCACGAATATTTGTCAATATCCTCTCAAACTTAAATTCGCTTTTGCTAATTGGCGCAGCCTAGGGAAAAAGGACGGGGAACTTCACAATCGCGGTTACGAACTCATTCACGTTCCTCCTGGAAAAAATAGCGCCGACAAAAAAATGATCTCTTTTGGGCCATCTATATCTATTAATTATCCCCAAGCAAAAGAAGTTTTTGTTTGTTCTTCAGATGGGGATTTAAACCCTTTATGTACTCAACTTGAAACTGATAATTTAACTGTTTATCGAGTTTCTCGAAGAGAAGAACAAATTAGGGTATCTAATAGTAAAACTGGCGAACATAAAACTTATTCTCTAATTGTTATGCCCGAAATACCTCCACTGGAGGACTTTATTAATTTACTTAAAGATATTATCCGCAGCGAACAAAAACGTACTGGCAAAAATTGGATTAATCTGGCAACAATTTCCAGTCTGTTTAAAGTTAAATATAATTTACCTTTAAGTCAAATAGTTGCTTATCATCTTCCTGGACAAAAAGTCAAGAATTTTTTTCATAATTTAAAAAATAGTTTTGTCGTTCACCAGCTTGGAGACACGAAAATATATATTACCCTGTTTGAATTAGACGATCGACAACAAGCCAAAAACCCCGAATTAAAATCTATAACTCATACTCAAGTTCGACAAATAGTTGACATTCAAACATATCTAGGTTTAGAAACAGCACTATTTAGAATCGTACAGTCTTTAAGTATTATGTCCGATCGCGAAGAAATTCCGATTAACGAAGTAGCAATTCAATTTCAAAAACTTTATACTATTTCGATTACTAAAGCAATGAGGCGCTTAAATTTAGGCAGTAAATTTCCCAAATTTTTACAATCCCATAGTAGTTTAAAACTTAAAAAAGTAGATAATAGCTATTCGGTGTCTGTCGGTCAAGAATAGTCGCTCTTTATATTAGGTATAAAAAACAGTAACCTCAATAGATTGAGGTTACTCGCGTTTAATCAAAGCTTTTTGGTAAAAATCAAGCTTCTCCTTCGGTTTCTTTAGAGCGATCGGGAGAAGAATTATAGAGAGAATCGAGCTGTTTGCGAGCATCTTCAACTGAAACAGAACGCATTACTAATAGAGGTTCATTTAGAGGCTTACCTCTTTCATCTAATAGTTCTGGGTGAATTTGCGAACTTCTCTCATTAGAATAACCTCTTTCTATAGGAGATGAATGACCTACAGGGGAATAGCGACCTTGTCGGGAGTCAGCCGCACTTACAGTAATCAAACTGCGTACTAAGTTACTAATGGCAAAAAAAGCGACGATCGTAAAAGCTAAAATGTAGGCTAAATGTAGCATTTTTTTTCCTCCTAGAGAAATTAACTGTGTTTGCTATTGATAATAAATTGAGAAAACAGAAATTTTTTTAGCTTATTTAACCAGCTTACCAGGGTTAAACTCGGATTTATTTATTCTTTTGTATCTAATTGAGAACCCAAGCTTTGCTTTTGATTTTCTTGAAAGGAACGCCACTGCCTTGCTACATTCCAGCATTCAGCTACTAAATGATGCCAGGGGATCAACGTTGCTGGGTCTACTCCAGTTTTTTTATCAGTGGCTTCAAACAGCATTTTAGCCGCACTTACTTCTTTTTGAGCGCGATCGATTCTATTAAGTAAATCTGCTTGCTCTTCTGCTGATAAGAATGGAAGCTGTTGTAACTCTAATAATGAACGAGTTTTGCTAAACCAATACTGAAAATCTTCTAATAATGGCTCCAGAATTGCTTTTAGCAACTCACTATCTGCCGGTTGGGAAAATGACATTTCTTAAAATACTGAATACTATTCTATCGTTATCTTAACTTTATTTACAATGTTTAATATAGTATAATCTGTTTTTAATAAAACCCAAAGCATTTTAATATTCAAGGCTTTACGGTACGAGCAACCCCAGAGTCACAGATTGCCACAATAGGCAGCACAATCGATAACATAGAATAAAACCAATATTATGTATGGTTAAGGAGTCGATGTCTACCGCTTCTCAGGAAAAGTCAGATATAGTCAAACTTCCGCGTACCTCTGAATCAGAAAAACTCAAAAGAATTCGTCACACAACTTCCCACGTGATGGCTATGGCCGTACAAAAGCTATTTCCCAAAGCACAGGTGACGATCGGCCCTTGGACAGAAAATGGCTTTTACTACGATTTTGATTGCTCAGATCCTTTTACAGAAAAGGATCTCAAGGCAATCAAAAAAGAAATGATTAAAATCGTCAACAAAAAACTGCCAATAATTCGCGAAGAAGTTAGCAGAGAAGAAGCTAAACGCCGAATTGAAGAGATTCAAGAGCCATATAAACTAGAGATCCTCGACGGCATAGAAGAGCCAATTACTCTTTACTACCTGGGGAATAAATGGTGGGACTTGTGCGCTGGGCCTCATTTAGAAAATACTTCCGAAATAAACCCTAAAGCAATAGAATTGGAAAGCGTAGCTGGGGCTTATTGGCGCGGAGATGAAAATAATCCCCAACTACAAAGGATTTACGGTACGGCGTGGGAAACTCCAGAACAACTAGCAGAGTACAAGCGACGCAAAGAGGAAGCTCTCAAACGAGATCATCGCAAACTAGGTAAAGAATTGGGATTGTTTATATTTTCCGATCCAGTTGGCCCTGGTTTGCCCTTGTGGACTCCAAAAGGAACCATAGTACGATCGACTTTAGAAGATTTTCTCAAACAAGAACAACTCAAACGAGGTTATTCACCTGTCGTTACTCCTCACATTGCCAGGGTAGATTTATATAAAATCTCAGGACACTGGCAAAATTACAAAGAGGATATGTTTCCCATGATGGCAGAAGACGATCGAGCTGCCGCCATTGAGCAGGGATTTGCCCTCAAACCGATGAATTGTCCCTTTCACATCCAGATATATAAAAGCGAATTGCGATCGTACCGAGAATTACCAATAAGATTGGCAGAGTTTGGCACTGTTTATCGCTACGAACAATCTGGGGAATTAGGAGGTTTAACCAGAGTCAGAGGATTTACTGTAGACGACTCTCATTTATTTGTAACCCCAGAACAACTAGAGGATGAATTTTTAAACGTAGTCGATTTAATCCTGTCCGTATTTAAAAGTCTGCAACTGAAAAACTTCAAAGCCAGACTCTCTTTTCGAGATTCTGAATCTGATAAATATATCGGTTCTACTGAAGCCTGGGATAAAGCACAAAGTGCCATTCGTAGCGCAGTAGAAAAGCTGGGAATGGAATATTTTGAAGCCTCAGGAGAAGCAGCATTTTACGGACCCAAACTAGATTTTATCTTTCAAGATGTTCTAGAACGAGAGTGGCAACTGGGAACTGTTCAGGTAGACTATAATTTGCCAGAAAGATTCGATTTAGAATACGTTGCTGAAGATGGTTCTAGGAAGCGTCCGGTTATGATTCACCGCGCTCCTTTTGGCTCTTTAGAACGGCTGATCGGTATTTTAATTGAAGAATATGCTGGAGATTTCCCCTTGTGGTTAGCACCCATTCAGACTCGTTTGCTTGCCGTGAGCAACGAATTTTTACCCTTTGCTAAAGAAGTCGGGGCTAAAATGAAAGCCGAAGGCATTCGCGCAGAAGTTGATACTTCTGGGGAAAGACTCGGTAAATTAATTCGCAATGCCGAAAAACAAAAAATCCCCGTTATGGCGGTAGTGGGGGCTAAAGAAGTAGAATCGAATACTTTGAGCATTCGCACCCGCGCTTCTGGGGAATTAGGGGCTATACCTGTAACTGAGGTAATTGAGAAAATGAAGAATGCTATTAGCGATCGCGCCAAATACTAATTATTTGTAAGCAATAATCGCTAATACCGCCCCCAGGGGGTCGGCAAAAACCGCAAACCTACCCGTATCGGGAATTTCCATGGGCGGTACTATAATTTTTCCACCCATGGATTCGGCTAATTTCGCCGTTTCGTCAACGTCGTTCACCGTTACGTAAACGCCCCAGCTAGGTGGAGGAACTTCTGGACTTAAGGCATCACTATTGAGCATAATGCCTCCAATCTGTCGATCGCCAGCTTTGATAACTGTGTATGTCTTTCCTTCTCCCATTGGTTCGTCATCTAGCCTCCAACCAAAAAGTTTTTGGTAAAAGTCTTTGGCGGCATCCATGTCGCTGGTCATTAATTCACACCAGCTAAAGGCTCCCTGTTGTTGGTTCAGGGCCATAAAGGTCGCTCCTTTTTAAATTCTACTGGCGCTATATTAGTTCTTATGTACTAAAAAAGGTCGAATTTAAGAGAATATTTTGATTTGTCCCGATCGACAAAGACTTTTTTATTAGAAAATTTGTCCTGGGAAGAGTAAAAAATCGATCTTAAGATTTTTTTTCTTTTTTACGGCAAAACGAAAACGTTAAGATTAGTAAACAAGTGGCGAGCGACTAGAAATTCTATGTCTAATAACTCAGATGCTATGTTGTCCCCATCTGAGAAAGACTGCAACTTCTTTGTTGTCGGTATTGGAGCATCTGCTGGGGGACTGCGCGCCTTAGAAGAATTCTTTGAGAATATGCCCACCGATAGCGGGGCTGCTTTTGTCGTGATCCAGCACTTATCGCCGGATTTCAAAAGCTTGATGAAAGAATTGCTAGAGCGACGGACTCGGATGCCCATTTATCGAGTAACAGATGGCATGATGCTAGAATCTAGTTCCGTCTATCTGATTCCACCAGGAAAGAATCTAGTAGTTGCCAATAAAAAGCTACACTTGTTAGAACAAGAGGAAAGAAATCGCCACGGCCCCAACTTTCCCATCGATATTTTTTTAGAGTCTCTGGCTAAAAATTATGCCGAAAGAGCTATTGGTGTAATTCTTTCAGGAACCGGAAGTGACGGGACTAACGGCTTGCGTGCGATCAACGAAGCTGGCGGGTTAGCAATGGTTCAAGACCCACTTACCGCAGAGTTTGACGGTATGCCGAGAACTGCGATCTCTACTGGAGTAGTAGATCAGATCCTCTCGCCGAAAAATCTAGCGAGTGCGATCTACCAATTAGTGCGATCGCCCATAGAAGCACAGCCATTTAGTAAAAGTAGCAATAAATTACTCGATTCCTTTAAGTTACAGCGCATCGCCAGCATCCTCGCCAAGCACGAACAAATTGATTTTTCTCACTACAAAACCAGCACCCTGTCGCGACGGATCCACCGACGTTGTTTGATTAGCGGTTGCAATAGTCTCGAAGATTACGTAAGACTTCTGGAAACCTCCTCAGAAGAGCGATCGACTCTGCGCCACGATTTACTTATTAGCGTCACCAAATTTTTCCGAGATCTCCAAACCTGGAAATTCTTAGAAACTAAAGTGATTCCCGAAACGATCGAGCAAGCCAAGCCAGGGGAAGAGTTGAGGTTTTGGGTAACAGCCTGCGCTACAGGAGAAGAAGCATATTCCTTAGCTATCCTCATCGACGAAGCAGTCGAGAAGCTAGCCAAAGAAGTAAAGGTGAAAATCTTTGCTACTGATATTGATAAAGAAGCATTGCAAAAAGCAACCCAAGGAATTTACTCAGAAACAATTGTTAATGACGTAAATGCCGAACGGCTGCAGCGCTATTTTATCCGCAAAGACAATTCATTTCAGGTAATCAGAAGGTTGCGGGAAAAATTGCTCTTTGCTCCCCACGACCTTACCAAAGACGCAGGCTTTACCCGCATGAATTTGATTAGTTGCCGCAACGTACTAATTTATATGCAACCCGAACTGCAACAGCAAGTATTGCGCAATCTTCACTTTTCTCTGGGAACTAAGGGCATTTTATTTTTAGGAGAAGCGGAAACTTTGGGAGATTTCGAGGAAGAGTTCAGAGCACTAAATAAAAAAGCCAAAATTTTTCAAAAGCTCAGAGATACAAAACTACCCTTATTTGTGAGGGGAGTAGAAAAAATTTCCCAAAAATTCCTGCCCATATCTCAGCCTCAAGAAAAACAAGAATCTCGTCTCGAACCAATGTTAGACGAGGCATTTAGCAGTTTTTTAGCCGAGCAAAAAGCCACCTGTTTCTTAGTCGATCGTCAAAATAAACTCTTTCACGTTTTTAACCAATCCCTCGAAGTACTCAAGTTTTCTACTGGAAGGACAACTACAGACGTTACTAAGCTAGTAGTACCCGCGTTGCAACTACCTCTGACTACAGCTCTACATCGAGCCGGTCGAGAGCTTCGTCCCGTTGCTTATAGCGGAATTAAACTAAACGAAGACGAGCGGGCGAAAAACGTCAAACTAAAAGTCACCTACCACCAGACTAACAAACTAGCGGGGGACTTTTTCATGGTAATAATACAAGAAGAAGATCGCTCTCAAACAACTGATGGAGAACCCTTCGAGGCAGATACAGAAGCCTCACATCGAATTATGGAGTTAGAATACGAACTCCAGCAAAACCGCGAAAACCTTCAAGCGGTGATAGAAGAACTAGAAACCACCAACGAGGAACAGCAGGCGACCAACGAAGAGTTAATTGCTTCCAATGAGGAACTGCAAAGTACCAACGAAGAGCTACATTCAGTTAACGAAGAACTTTATACTGTCAACGCAGAATATCAGTCCAAAATAGAAGAACTGACCGAATTAAACAACGACATAGACAACTTACTTCGCAGTACTAATATTGGCGTTGTTTTCTTAGATTTACAACTGAAAATCCGCAAATTTACCCCTGCAGCTACCGTTGCCATCAATTTAGTACAAGCAGATATAGGTCGTCCCCTAGAACATATTACCCACAATCTCAACTGTGCCGAAATACTGAAGTTACTCCAAGGAGTAATTGAGAGCCAACAGCCACTAGAAAAGGAAGTACAGCTCGCTAAAAATGGAAAATATCTTCTGATGCGAGTTAACCCCTACCTGCAAGAAGACGGGCGTTTAGACGGTGTGGTGCTGACTTTTGTAGATATCGACGAAATTAAGAAAGTACAGCAACAATTGAGTGAAACCAACGAGGCTCTCTGGAGATCGAAACAAAAGTTGCGTCAAGTTAACGAAGAATTGGAAAGACGAGTTGAAGATCGAACACTTGCCCTACAAGAAAACGAGCAAAGGCTTAGAGCAATACTCGATAATACTACCTCATTAGTTTATCTTAAAGACATCAACGGACGTTACCAGTTAGTCAACCCTCGCCTTTTAGAACTTTTAGGTCGATCGGAAACTGAAGTTTTGGGTAAAACAGATCGAGATCTGTTTCCAGAAGAAATCGCTACCGCTTTAGTTGCCAACGATCGCCAAGTCTTAAAAGCAGGAGAAGTTAGAGAATTTGAAGAGAAAATTCAATACTCAGAGGGTTTCCGCACTTACATCGCAATGAAAGCGCCTTTGTGCCACGACAATGGAGAAGCCTACGCTGTATGCGGCATTTCCACCAATATTACCCAACAAAAGCAAACTGAAACAGCACTCCGAGAAAGCGCCGCTAGAGAGCGCGCAATTCTTAAAGTGGTGGAAAAAATGCGCCAAACCTTGGATCTAAAAGAGATTTTGCGCGCCACTACCGAAGAGCTGCGAGACATATTACAGTGCGATCGCGTCAGTGTCTATCGATTTAACAAAAATTGGAGCGGACAGTTTGTTGCTGAATCTGTCTCTTCTGGGTGGGTAAGGTTAGTACACGAAGATAGAGAAAAAGTTTGGGAAGATAGCTATTTACAAGAAACTGAAGGAGGAAGATTTAGGCAGCACCAAAGTTACACCATATCAGATATCTATCAAGCTAATCTTGCCGAGTGTCACGTAGAATTATTAGAACAATTCCAAGCCAGATCGTTTTGCATTGTACCCGTTTTCAACGGCAACACGCTGTGGGGCTTGCTCTCTGCTTACCAAAACGATCGCCCTCGTCAGTGGACTCTTGGAGAAACCAAATTACTCACTCAAGTGGGAATACAGTTAGGTGTCTCCGTGCAACAGAGTGGCTTATTTACCCAGATTCACAACCAATCTCAAGCACTGCAAAAGGCAAAAGAAGAAGCAGAAGCAGCAAATCAAGCTAAAAGCGCCTTTATCGCTCATACCAGCCACGAATTGAGAACCCCTTTAAATGCCATTTTGGGGTTCGCTCAAATCTTCAAGCGAGATCCCCATTTAACTCCCTCTCAAATTAATGCGATCGAAGTTATTCGGCAGTCAGGAGAACATTTACTGACTCTGATTAACGACATCCTCTATCTGGCTAAAATCGAAGCTGGAAAACTGGAATTGGAATTGAGAGATTTTCACTTTCCCTCTTTTCTAGATAACTTGCTCGCCATAACTCGCCTTCGTGCCGAACAAAAAGGACTTTCTGTTCTGTAAAACTTATCCAAAGTTATCCACTTTGGTGTTTACTTCCTGCTTCCTTGCATTACTGCTTTTCCATGACCGTCGGCGGTATCATGTCCACAGGCGTTAATTCGGGCTGAACCAGTCCTATTTATAATATGTTCAACGGATGCTAGTTTTAGATTAATTGCCGAATTTAGATCTCTATCGATAATCAAATTACATTGTTCGCAGTGATAAACACGTTCGCTGAGCTTTAAATCTAGTTTTTTATTGCCACAATTACTGCACAGTTTTGAGCTTGGATACCATTGATTTACAGATTCGACACAGCCACCATGACTATCAGCTTTATTTAATAGCAAAGTTTTAAACTTATAAAAACTAGCATCCGCTATATTCATAGCTAATTTCCCGTTCGCCATCATACCTTTAATGTTTAAAGTTTCTAGCTTGATGTGTCGGTATTTTCTAGCTAAGTCTGTAGTAAGTTTTTGCAAAAAATCATTTCGAGCATCAGCTACTTTTTTGTGAAATATAGCTAGTTTTTTATAATATTTCCTAGCATTATTGGAAGGAGATATTTTTTCTTTACGGTTCCCTAGTTGTTTATTTCGATTATGATACTGTAACTTTTCTAGCTTGGTTATCGCTGCCTTTAAAGGCTTGGGAAAAGCTACCATTGTTCCGTCGGAAATAACACAATATTTACCGTCACTAAGATTGACATCAATTCCTACAGGTTGAACAACCTCATGTTGAATAGGTGGAATTAATTCAGCATTAATGGCAAAAGAGACATAATAACGAGCGCCCCTTTTAGATACAGTATAAGTTTGAGACGCACATTTAGGTATTGATTCAGTGGTTCTAAAAATACCTAAAGTTGGTAGTTTTATTTGATGCCCACCTTTTTGCAATATCACTCCGTTAGAAGAATCGACTGTAAAACTTCCAGGATTTTTTTTCTTTTTAAATTTAGGCAGTCCTCCCAAACCTTTCCAATGTCGTGAAAATGCCGTTTTTAATGCTCTAAAAGCATTTTGATAAACTCTGCTAGACATTGCGAGCGTCCAAGCAAAAACAGGAGCTTTCTTAGTGACATTAGTGAAGATTTTTTTGATTAAATCTATTTTTTTAGAGCTACTTCCTTTGTATTGCTTGTGGTCTAGCTGGCTATAAATAGATAAGGCATAATTGTAGCAGAAGCGACTAAAACCTAGATGTTGATTCATTATGGTTTTTTCAACATTATTCAGTTTTAACTCTACTTTAATTGCGTACATATTTCGATGAAACTTATCTATATAAGTAAGTTTAATCCTTTTTGTCTTGAGTGTCAAGACTAATTGATGCTATTTCTCTAATTTGTTTTTTATAACTCCTTAATCCGTAAAGACGGCAGCTAAAAGAATGGATTATAGCCATTAAATCTTCAACCATCTCCTGTTGAGGTGATAAACTTTCTTGATTAGGGATGTTTTTATTTTTAATAAGGAAGTCCTTTCCCGATAACTTATTTACTTCGTTTTTAACTTGACTACTATTGAGGACTTCCTTATTAAAAATAATATTTTCCTTAGCTACAATTATTTCACAACCGTACCAACTAGCAAACTCTTCAATAAAATCAAAAGCAAATCTAACTAAACGATCTTTATGCGCAATAATCAAGATTTCTACTTCTCCTAATCTAATTTGCCGCATTAATTTGAGGAATTTTTTACGCTTGAAATTCAATCCACCACCGATTTCTTTTACGGAAAATATTATTTATATTAAGGAAGTCCTTATCGTTAACTTGTCGGCACGGGTAAATAACTTATCTGCTTTATGAGGACTTCCTTAATATAAATATATTCGTTACCCAATCATCTACAGCCAAACCTCGACCACGACAAAATTCTTCCATCGCCATAACTTGATGGTTTAATTCTGGCAATTGAGCGCGAGATGATACTCGACAATAAACTATTGTTTTTCCCTTTTGCTCGTCACTTTCAATGTTTAAGGCTATTTGTAGGTCTTTATCCGTGTAATATCGTTGATTACCTTTACTGCGGGATGGTTTGATTTTCCCTTCTCGCTCCCATCGTCTTAATGTAGATGGCGACTTCCCTATTAGTTTGGCAAATTCTTTAACGCGATAAACCAAAACTTATCCATAATAAACAACTGTGGAAAATTATAGATAAGTTTCTGGCTGCTTATAGATGCTCTTACCTATCAATCCCTTTCTACTCTGCCAACTACGGTACGCTGCGACGAAACTCGTTTGCGACAAGTCTTACTTAATTTATTGGGGAATGCCGTCAAATTTACCAATAGTGGCAAAGTATATTTTAAAGTTGGTTGCGTAGAAGATTTTGAACCTAAAAGCCCAGAAGCAGAACAAAAACAACCCACAACCCCCAAAAAAATCCGCTTTCAAGTTGAAGATACCGGTATTGGCATTCCAGCTGATAAATTAACCGAAATCTTTTTACCTTTCGAGCAATTAGATAACGATCGCTCTCCCAACGAAGGAACGGGATTGGGTTTGACCATTAGCCAAAATATTATTCGACTTCTTGGTGAAGAAATTAAAGTAAATAGTACCCCAGGAAAAGGTAGCGTTTTTTGGTTCGATCTAGACCTAGTGGAAGTAGAGTCGGGCGATCGAACAACAAAAATTACAAATAAGCCTCCTGTCGTCGGTTATCTAGGCAAAAAACGCCAAATTCTCGTAGTAGAAGACCTAGATAACAATCGAAAAGTTCTAGTTGATTTCTTGCAGCCACTTGATTTCCATATTCTCGAAGCCAAAAATGGAGAAAATGCTTTGGCAATAGCGATCGAGCATCAACCAGATTTAATTTTACTCGATCTAGTAATGCCAGGTATGGACGGCTTACAATTAACCAAAAGATTGCGACAAGAACCTCTTCTCAATCAAATCGCGATCGTTTGCATCTCTGCCAATACCCTTCCTCAAGACCAATCTTCATGCGATCGAGTCGGTTGTAATGGTTTTTTGCCCAAACCTGTAGTGTTAGATAGACTTTTAGAAGTCATAGAAGCTCAATTGGGACTTCAATGGATAATCCAAGAAACTTCTACCCTGACTTCCTCATCCGATCGCCCCCAACCTCCCATTCCCCCTACTATTATTCCTCCTCCCAGCCAGGAATTGGCTGTCTTACAGGAAATAGCTATTGAGGGCGATCTTAGAGGTATTTTGTCAAAATCTACTCATTTGGAACAGCTAGACCGAAGATTTATCCCCTTTGCACAAAAGCTGCGCCAACTTGCCGAAAGTTGTCAGGTCAAAAAACTGCAACAATTTATTAAAAAATATAGTGAGGAGGAATAAGAGATAGTCCTTGCCCAGCGGTCGATCTCAAAAATTTCAATTGCTCTAAAGAAAGCTAAAATTATATATTAAGAAAGGATAAATTAAAAAATAATAATAAAATTAAATTTTTTCATTCAATTTTTTAAACTTGTTATATGCAGACTATCAAAAAAATCTCATATCACTCGATTCTAATCGACGCAAAAATAATGCGTCTCGAACAATCGAGTAACAAAAAGAAGAGAAGAGACGATCTGACAAACAACGAAGAAAAAGAACAAGTTCAAAATCAAAAAAATCCCTTAACTGGTCGAGAAACCCGCGATCGAGAAAATCCCATAAATCCTCAAACTGACAGCGCGGATTTAATCTTAGTTGTCGATGACACTCCTAGTAATCTTCAAGTGTTATTTCCTTGTTTAGAAAAAGCGGGTTTTAAGGTTTTAGTAGCTCAAGATGGAGAAAGCGCTATAAACATAGCAGCATCAAAACACCCCGATTTGATTCTTTTAGATATTTTGATGCCTGGTTTAGATGGATTTGACACCTGTCGTCTTCTTAAAGCTAAAGTCTCTACTCGAGATATACCGATAATTTTTCTCACCGCTTTATCAGAAACTGCTAATAAAGTCAAAGGATTTGAATTAGGAGGAGTCGATTATGTCACCAAACCAATTCAACAAGAAGAAGTTTTAGCCCGCATCCGAACTCATTTAAGTTTGCGAAAAATGAGCCAGCGTTTGGCTGCAAAAAATGAAGAATTACAACAAGAAATTGAGACTCGCAAACAAGTTGAGCTTCAACTGCAAAAACGAACCTCTCAGTTACAGCAGTCTCTGAATTCCGAAGCTTTGATACGTCGCATCACTGAAAAAATCCGCGACAGTCTCGATGAAAGTCAAATTTTGCAAACAGCTACCAGAGAGTTAGCTCAGATTCTCCAAGTCGATCGCGCTAAAATTGAACTATACGACACCTCCCACAAGACTGCAACGATCGTCTACGAATACAGCACTAGTTCGTCTAAATGTCAGGGAATGACTAGAAAGATCGCTGAATTTCGCGAGCTTTATCAACAACTATTACAAAAAAAACCTCTACAGTTCGCAAATCTAACTGCAGAATTGAATCCAAAATACAGTAGATGTAGCCGTTTAGCTTGCCCAATTTTTGACGATCGCGGTATTTTAGGCAATCTTTGGCTCGTCAGACCGAGAGAGGAATTGTTTGCAGAATTTGAGGTATGTTTAGTGCAGCAGGTAGCTAGCCAGTGTGCTATAGCTATTCGCCAGGCTCGACTTTACGAAGCTGCTCAGATACAGGTCAAAGAGCTAGAAAACCTCAACCTCCTCAAAGATGATTTCCTCAAAACCATTTCCCACGAACTCCGCGCGCCAATGAGCAGCATTCAGCTTGCTGCCCAAACTCTCGAAAAATTCCTTTCAGCAGAAAGCGCTGTTAAAAAATCTCCGACCTTTGCTAAAGTATTCAAAATTTTTCAGCAAGCCTGTCAGCGACAGAAGCAATTAGTTGACGATTTACTAACTTTATGCTATATAGAAGCTAAAGCTGAAAAAGTAATCAAAGAATCGATCGACCTGCAAGCTTGGATTTTTGAGATGGTACAGCCATTTTTAGAAAACGCTCGCGATCGACAGCAACACTTAACAATAGATTTAGACGAACAAATACCTCAGTTTGAGTGCGATCCTTTTACCCTACAAAGAATCATAACAGAACTGCTGAACAATGCCTGTAAATACACTCCAGCAGGCGAAACAATTACAGTTAAAGCTAGTGCAACCGAGGAAATAGTTAAGGTTAGCGTGAGTAATTCTGGTGTAGAAATTCCTCCTGAAGAACAAGAGCGCATTTTCGACCAATTTTATCGCATCCCTAATAACGATCCTTGGCAATACGGTGGAACTGGATTAGGACTGACATTAGTTAAAAAACTGGCAGAACTTTTACAAGGGTCAATTTATCTAGAAAGTGAAGAAGGTTTAACAACATTTTGCTTAGAATTACCACATAGCAATGTTGAAAGCCCTCGTGCTTCAGCCGAGGGATGAAAACCAACATAATCTAAAAGCACGTTATTTTGAAAAAAAGATGAATTCGATCGCTATGAAAGACAAACAGGTTTTACTAACTGGGGGTACTGGCGGACTAGGACTGGGAGTAACGCCAAAAGTTATAGCCAGTGGCGCTAAAGTGACCGTACCTTACTATAGTGAAAGTGGTGTCAAACAGCTTAAAGACAAACTCTCTGCTGTTGAATTTAATTCTATTCGTTTCGTGCAAGCTGACTTAACCCAAGAAAAAGTCGTAGAACAGTTAGTTAATGATATTGGCAGAGTAGACGTATTAATTCACTTGGTTGGGGGTTTTTCTATGGGAAAAACCGAGGAATTTAGCTTTGCAGAGTGGAAATCATTTTTCGATTTAAATTTGCATACTACTTTTTTAGTCTGCAAATACTCTCTGAAAAAGATGCGGCAGCACGGATATGGCAGAATTGTAACTGTAGGCTCTAGGGCAGCGGTTCAACCAGCAGCACAGTTAGCTGCTTACTCAGCAGCAAAAGCAGGAGTAGTAGCGCTGACAAAAGCGATCGCCGAAGAAACTAAAGATATGGATATCACTGCTAATAGCGTCCTACCCAGCGTAATTGATACCCCAACCAATCGGGAAGCAATGGGAAGCGATCTAGCAAATACCTGGGTCAAAGCAGAATCTTTAGCCGAGGTAATTTGTTTTTTAGCTTCTGAAACAGCAAGAGATATTCGAGGTGCAGCGATACCAGTATACGGAGCCATATAAATAATTCAGCTGCAATCTCTTAGTGAATGAGCCGATGTTCTTGGATTAATAGCCCTATGTATTAATCTATAATAGAGAAAATTGTTAAATTATACGATCGCGAGCAGCAATATCGAAGAATTAACTAATGAGGCTGGTTGAGAGACATATTATTAAAAAATCAAATTCTATCTGGAAACAAGTAGACAATTTATGTTTTTTGTCTAAAAATCTCTATAACTATGCTAATTATTTAAAAAGTAATCCCAACAATCGTTGATGGAGGGATAGAGGGCTTTGTAGTTCGTCCCGTCAGGATTAGTCCTGACAAAGCTAAATTCTGTCAATGTTATATTTGACGGTGTTTTTAGTAACTATACTAGTTGTTTTAATATATTTTCGGTCGATGCCTTATTCTTTTGGATCTTTTCTACCTTCGTTTGATTTAGATAGCATATTATCCACCCAGGGAATTATGGTCATGCTCCTAGTTGCTTATGCAGGAGCAATGTGGATGTTTCTCTCTAGCGCTCCCAAGATACACACAATTATGGTATCCGATCTAGAAATTGCCAAGGAATTCTATGAAGGCGTGCTAAACTTTCCCGTTGCTGACGTTCCTCTGCAATATTACTATAACTACGAGCAAACCTTGGGTACAAGTGGAATTGACCCTCTTTACTTCTCTACCAATCCTCAAATAACTGCTGATGCAGGATTTAATAGTTCTGAAGGATTGTGGTATCAATTGAAAAAAAATACTCAGTTGCACGTTATTTCTGGTGCTAACTACGGTCATAAAAATCGCCATCGTCACGTTTGTTTCGATCGCGATTGTTTAGAAGAAGTGCTAATGCGAGTTCAAGCAAGACGCTTGAAGTATAAAATACGCCGTCAAAAGCCTCTCAATTTTCTGGTTAAAGATTTTCAAGAGAGAGTAATTGAGATGGCAGAAGTTTCTCATTAATTATTACTTCTGCTGACTTCGAGTTGACAGCAAATAAAATTAGTAATTGCAGCATTTGCGCCCCTATTGAAAAATAAGGGCTATCCTGCTTTGCTATATCTCCTATGTTTTTATCTTATTTTTCTTGAAAATTGCCCAGATCGAACAAGAAGGGAACCCCACCGCTAGAATCACCTCCAGTGACCAAAACTCTAGGCATTTGGGAACCTCCTTCTCGCCAAGCTTCGATCGCTTCTTTTTGCAAAACTAACTCGCCACCCTGTGCTTTGAGGGTTTCAGCTAAGAGTCTTTGAGCCTCTGCTTTACCTTTAGCACGATTAATTTCAGCTTGTGCTTGTTGTTCGGCTTCTCTGGCGACATAAACAGCTCTGCGGGCTTTTTGTTCGGCAATTTGTTTCTCTTCAACAGCTCTAGCGAACTCAGGAGAGAAATTCAGATCGACTACACTAGTATCGAGTACGATAATCCCGTATTTTTCTAGGCGTTGGCTCAAGACATCATCAAAATCGTTCTTGAGTTCGGCTCTTTTGGTAATTGCTTCTTCCACTGTTCTTTTAGCAGCGGCAATTTTGAATGATTCTTGAGTTTGAGGGGCAATAATCTTGGAGACGATATTTTGTAAAGTTCCTTGTTTCCTTCTAATCTCAACTATCTCCAAAGGATCGAGACGGAAGTTAATCGCGAAGCTAGCAGATAAATCTTGAAGGTCTTTAGTAGCACTCTGGGCTGGAACTTCAAATTTTTGTACTGTCACGTCATAAATATCGACATTTGAGACTAAAGGGGGTTTTACATGCAGACCTTCTAATAAAGCTCCATCTCTAGCTTTCCCTAAAATACTCAGTACTCCAGCCTGACCTGGGTTGATAATTACAACAGAGTTCAAGCCGACTAAAATTAGTATTGCTGCAATAATCCCTCCAACTAAAGGCTGCCAACTTTGCGTGTATCTACTCTTCAATTGTCTATCTCCTTTTTTATTGCTCTGCAAACCGCTGTTCGCTATTTTTCACTATATTGGCGATCGAGTTATTTTTTCTCCTCGATCGCAATATATTAAAACGGCTTGAGTTTGGTCTCAGTTTTTTCATTTGACGCTCGAAAGCTTATCGCACCTGGATAAAAATTGATTACGATAAGGGCTAGTAACCCCTGCTGTCGGCTGAGTTAATCTACGTCGGATCGAAATGGTCTATAAATAACTTGCAACGAATGAATAATAATCCCTATCAAGTTGGTGGGAGTTTGAGAAAAGATTCCCCCAGTTATGTCGAACGTTTTGCCGATCGCGAACTTTACGAAGCTTTAAAAGCGAGAGAATTTTGTTACGTTCTTAATTCCCGACAGATGGGAAAATCTTCTTTATTAGTCAGAACTAGATCCCGCTTGCAACAAGAAGGTACGATCTGTACTACTTTGGATATGACTGGCATCGGTAGTGAAAATATTACCGCATTGCAATGGTATAAGGGAGTTGTAGTTGAGTTGGCAAGAAGTTTAAAACTCCTTAGTAAAATCAATCTCAAACAATGGTGGCAAGAAAAAGAAGAAGAAGAAATTTCTTTTTTACAAAGGTTTAATTATTTTATTTCTGACATCCTTTTAGTACAATTTCCTGAAGAAAATATTATTATTTTTATCGATGAAATTGATAGCGTTCTTAGTTTAAATTTTTCAGTTGACGATTTTTTTGCTCTGATTAGATTTTGTTACAATCAAAGAGCGATAAATCCAGATTACAATCGCATTACTTTCGCGATTTTTGGAGTAGCTACCCCTTCAGATTTAATTGCAGATAAAACTAGAACTCCTTTTAATATTGGAAAAGAAATTAAATTAAACGGCTTTACTTTAGAAGAAGCAAAACCTTTAGCAGAAGGATTAAAAATCTCAGGATTAAAGCAACTAGAAATCCTCAAAGAAATTATACAATGGACAAATGGACAGCCTTTTTTAACTCAAAAAATATGTAAATCTATCCTGAATGCAAGTAAAGGTGTCGATCGTAAAATTTCGGCATTTGCTTCAGGAAAAGAAGCCTATTTGGTAGAAAATATTGTTAAGAAAAATATTTTAATAAATTGGGAAGATCGAGACAATCCAGAACACTTAAAAACCATTAGAGATCGAATTATTTACAATAAAGAACGAGCTGGGAGAATATTAGGAATATACCAAAAAGTTTTACAAAACAACCAAGTAAAAATAGATGACAGTCGCGAGCAAATAGAATTAATTCTTTCGGGATTATTAGTAAAAAACAATCGAGAAGAATTAAAAATAAAAAATATAATTTACAGCAAAATATTTGATTTAAACTGGGTTGAGAAACAGTTAAATAACTTGCGTCCTTATTATCAATCTTTAGAAAAATGGGAAATATCAGAAAAAACAGACGAATCTCGTTTATTAAGAGGAAAAGCTTTAAAAGACGCTCGTTTGTGGTCAGAAGGAAAAAGTTTGAGCAATTTAGACTATCAATTTTTGGCAGCATCCTTTGAATTAGAGCAAAGAGAAATTCAAAAAAAATTAAAAGCAGAAAGAGCTAAAGCGATCGAAGCTAAACTAATTCAAGAAGAAAAAAATGTCAAACTTCAGAGATTATTATTAATAGCAGTAACTCTAGCATTAGGCATGACTTCCACCTTGGGTATGACGACATATTGGCAATATCAAAAAGCCCTAAGACGAGAAAAAGAAGCAAAAATTAGCGAAATAAAAGTATTAATTACATCCTCATTAAGAAGCTACGATTCCTATCAAAGACTAGAGGCATTAGTTCAAGCGATCGAAGCGAAAAAACGACTGCGAAAACAATTAGATAAAGTAGATTCAAAAGTTAGAATCGAAGCTAAGAAAACTCTGCAAAAGACAATATATGGAGTTGACGAATACAATCATTTTTCAGGACATACAGCAGCAGTAAACGAAGTAATTTGGCATCAAGCTACTCAAATAATCTTTTCTGCAAGTGCCGACGGAAACATAAAAATGTGGCAAAATAACGGCCAATTACTAAAAACTATTGCAGCACACAAATCAGACATCAAAGGACTTGCAGTTAGTTTGGACGGACACTTAATTGCTTCGGCGTCTGAAGACAAAACAGTAAAATTGTGGCGAGTGGATGGAACTTTATTGCAAACTCTTAGGGGACATGAAAAAGTAGTTTACAGCGTTGCTATAAGTCCTGACAATAAAATAATTGCTTCTGCTTCCGGAGATGGCACTGTAAAACTTTGGAATAGCAAAGGAGAACTATTACACGATTTAATCGGACACCAAAATAGAGTTCAAGCAGTTGCGATAAGTAGGGACGGAAACTTAATTGTCTCTGGTTCTGACGACGGTACGATAAAATACTGGCGATCGGACGGGAGTTTAATTACAACTGTAAAATATGGCTCTCAAGAGGTTCGGGATATAGCCATAAGTAATGACGGAAAAATAATTGCATCTGCCCATTCTAGCGATCCCAGGGATCTAGTAAAACTTTGGGGCCCAGAGGGAAATTTAATTACAATTTTAGAAGGACACAATGGTTCTGTCAAAGGAGTAGCAATTAGTAAGGATAGCAAATTAATTGCCTCAACTTCTAGCGACAATACAATTAAAATTTGGAGACTCGACGGCACGATCGCCGAAAACTTCCTCACTGGTAGGAATCTGAGGAAAGGAGTTTCTTTCAGCCCCGACGGAAAATCGATCGCCTCTGCTTCCCTCGACGGTAAAATAACACTGTGGCAGGCTAGCAATGGCCATAAGCTACTAAAAACTATCTACCCTCACAAAGCTCCCATTAGAGGAATAGCTTGGAGTGCAAACGGGAAATCGATCGCTTCTGCCTCTAACGATGGTACTATTAAAATTTTGCAACCTGACGGCACTTTGGTAACAAATTTACTCGGACACGAAGATCTCGTTAGAGATGTGGCTTGGAGTCAAAACGGAAAAATACTTGCTTCCGCTTCTGAAGACGGTACTCTTAAACTATGGCAGCCCGACGACGGTACTTTACTAAAAACCCTCACCGGACACAAAGCAGGTTTGAGAAAAGTCGCATTTAGTCCCGATAGTAGATATGTTGCCTCCGCTTCTGAAGATAATACAATTAAACTATGGCGAGTCAAAGATGGTAAACTATTAACAACTTTTATCGGGCATACAAATCGAGTTTACAATCTTGCATTTAGCCCAGATGGACAATACATCGCCTCTGCTTCTTTCGACAATACGATTAAATTATGGCATCGCGATGGAAGATTAATTCGTACTTTTAGAGGTCATGGAAACGAAGTTTATGGCGTTAGTTTTAGTCCCGACGGAAAATATATCGCCTCTTCTTCTGCCGATCGCACTGTAAAATTATGGAATATTGATGGTAGCTTAGTAAAAACTTATACCGGACACCAAGGAATAGTCAGAAGAGTTGCTTTTAGTCCCGATGGCAAAACTATAGCTTCTACTGGTGACGATCGAACGGTAAAATTATGGCGCAACGGCGAACTGTTAATAACTTTAAGCCGTCACACTAAAAGAATTAGAACCATAGCTTGGCATCCTGACGGTAAAAGTATTGCATCAGGAAGTCAAGATTCTTCCCTGATTATCTGGAATTTAGACAATATTCTTAATCTCAACGAATTAGAATATGCTTGCAATTGGGTAGGAGATTATCTCCAGACCAATACAGAAATAGAAGCAAGCGATCGTCATTTATGCAATTAGATCGAGTTGAGAAATTTTCATGCTTAATATGTTTTCACTTTGTGAGAATATTGGATTAATTGTTATCTAGTTTTGTATTTCTTGTTTTCCCAGCGATCGTAATTAGAGTTAATATGACTTGGCAAACTCGTCAGTGTTGCATAAAACCAGCAAATAAAGTCAAGAGTAAAATTGCTTCTACTGTTCGACTCAGTTTTCTCATTTAACTCTTATATCAGCTTAAACAATCGCTCATTGCCTCCTCACAAAGCTCGTGGATATTATTCACTTAAGATGACTTTGGTTAGGTTAAACTCAACCACTAGGATAAGTTAAGTCAATCGAAGAGCGGCAATTGTTGTCTAGTTTTGTATTTTATTTATCTATGACTCTCGAACATTGGATTATCATAATTCATCCGATAGTAGCTGTAGTAATTGTTTTTCCTTTGATCGGTATTACAGCTAATATGGCTTGGCAAACTCGTCAGCGTCGCATACAACCAGCAAATAAAGTCAAGAGTAAAATTGCTCCTACTGTGGGTAGAGAACACGTTCAAATTGGGAAATGGTTGGCTGGTAGCGTAGTGGTACTTAGCTCGATCGGTTTAGCTCATCCCCTGATTTTCAAAAACTTTGTCAACAAACAACTCTGGCAAACTAATACTTTTCAAGCTGTATTTATTCTATTAATGTATGCCGCTACGATCGCTTCTTTAGTGTTTTTATTGCGAGCTAAACCAAGATTGTGGAGAGCTGTTTTTGCTACTCTAACAGGTATGGGAATAGTAGTTTTAGGCTTTCAAGATGGAGTATTCCGGCGCGATAATGAGTGGTATATCTCTCACTTTTACTATGGGATTGCTGCTGTGCTGCTAATGGTTTTTTCCGCAGCGATCGTCCAAGAAATTTACAAAGACAAGTCTAATACTTGGCGTAATGCTCATATCATTTTAAACTGTTTGGCCTTGCTTTTATTTATCGGACAAGGTTTAACAGGTGCTAGAGACTTGTTTGAAATTGGTTTGTATACTCCACCACCTGGTTTTATTTTCCCTTGGCTTGGCTTGTAAGATTGCTACACTTCGGTTAGGAAAGGCAACAGGCAATAGGCAATAGGCAATAGATTCGGATAATTGATCTGTAGCAGTATTTTTTGAAATTGGTATAAGACCCCCGCAAGCATGGCGGTATGAGTTATCGGTGGGTTCAATCCCCTGCCTATAGCCGTCACTGTTGCCCTGTTGCCTATTCCCTAAATCATCTTCGGACGATCGCAAGCAATTACGCTCGTTGTGCTAGCGCAGATAATCAAGAACGGATATATTCCTTAAGAACACTGTTACGATTAGGATGACGTAACTTACGCAAAGCTTTGGCTTCAATTTGCCGAATCCGTTCTCTCGTCAGCTTAAATATTTGAGCAATTTGCTCTAAAGTTTTCATTTGTCCGTTATCTAAGCCGTAACGCAGACTTACCACTTCTCGTTCGCGAGGAGTAAGGGTCTTGAGAACATTAGCGATTTCTTCGCGAAGAAGGTTTTTAGAGACAATAACATCTGGAGTTTCGCCATCGTCTTTGATGAAATCCCCCAGTCGAGAATCTTCTTCCTTGCCAATAGGAGTCTCTAAAGACAAAGGCAATTGAGCTTTGGAGGTAATAAATCTTAACTTCTCAATGGTTATCTCCATTCTGGTAGCGATTTCCTCTTCTGTGGGTTTCCGTCCGATTTCAGTAGAGAGGATTTTGGTGGTTTTTTTAATGCGAGAAATAGTCTCATAGAGGTGAACAGGAAGACGGATAGTACGAGACTGGTCGGCAATAGCTCGCGTAATTGATTGTCTGATCCACCAGGTTGCATAAGTTGAGAATTTATAACCCTTTTCGCAATCGAACTTTTCAGAGGCTCTAATTAAACCGATCGAACCTTCTTGAATCAGGTCTTGGAATGATAAACCACGATTGATGTATTTTTTAGCTATGGAGACTACTAAACGCAAATTAGACTGCACCATTTTATCTTTAGCTCTTCGTCCCAGATAGAGGCGACGACGAAACTGTGACAAGTCCAGATCGACTTCCCTTGCCCATTCTCCCTCGCTAGGAGAGCGTGCGGTACGTTCTGTGAAGTCAGAGCGAATGCGTTCTAATTCTAATAAATCAGCAATTTGACGAGCTAGTTCAATTTCTTCAGAGCCTCGAAGGAGCTTAATGCTACCAATTTCTTGTAAATATATGCGAATAGAATCTTCCGTTGCTGGCTTTTGAGTGCCAGTTGGTAGTACGTCATTAGCCTTTGCCATTCCCTTGCCCTCTTCTCAATACACCTAAAGATAGTGCGATTTAATCAAAAAACTGAAATTAATAGGATTGGGTTAAGGTTGTAATATGAAATCCGGTTATATAGTTAATGACAAGGTGAGATTGCATGGATCTCTGAGCTCTGAGCAGGGAGAATTTATTAATTAAGCGATCTTTCAAAAGCAATTGCTATCAAGAATTCATTTTAAATCTATCCTAAATGGCGCGAGAGGACTCCCGTTAAAAACGAGGGCGATTTAAAACAACTCAGTTGTTGCGCCCGACGTTTTAACGGTTTACAATGATTCTATTTTTTATAGGAAAGCCCTTATCGATAACTTATCTGCTGTGATAATTAAGTTAACTGCTTTATGAGGGCTTTCCTATAAAAAATAAATACATCCTTAGAGATGAATCGCCCCCAATAAAAAACGCGAAGCATCCTTATTTCTTCGGAGATGATTGATTCTCAACATAAGCTTTAAGTTGTTCCACCGTTACGCCTCCACAACTAGCAATAAAGTACGCTCCAGTCCAAAAATAAGATTTTCCATAAAAATATTGTTGACTTAACTCTGGATATTCTTTGCGAATTAATCTAGAGCTAACAGTCTTTAAGTTACCAATTAATTTAGATAGCTGAACATCTGGCTTAAACTCAATTAATAAATGACAGTGGTCACTCTCTCCATTGAATTCAATTAACTGACAATCCCACTTATTTAGTGTTTCTTTAAAAATCACTTCTAGTCTCTTCAGTCTTTCAAGATTAATAGTTTTTTTACGATATTTAGTTACAAAAACGACATGAGCGGTAAGCTTGTAGAAAGACCTAAAACCTTTAGAATAAATAGTTGACATGACATAGCGATAAGCTGTATGCTAACAATATATCATTTGGGTCGAGTAATGATCGCTTTTACTTACAGATTCAAAATCAAGCCATCTAAAAAGCAAGTTCAGCAGATAGAACAGTATTTAGATATCTGTCGTGGAGTTTATAATTATGCTCATAATGAAAGACTTGCTTGGCTTAAATCTCGTAAGTCAAATATAGATCTTTGTTCGATTATCTCGGAATACATTATTCCTGCCGATATGCCTTTCCCTGGTTACAATAAACAAGCAAAAAACCTAACTCAAGCTAAAAAGAAACTAACGCATTTAAAGCTGGTAAATGCTCAATGCTTACAGCAAGTTCTCAAAAGATTAGATAAAGCTTGGTCTGATTTTTTTAAGATGCCAGAACGAGGTTTTCCTAGATTTAAATCAAAGAATAGATTTAGGAGTTTAGTTTTCCCGCAGCTAGGAAAGAATTGTTTAGATAACGATCGGGTTAAATTGCCGAGTATTGGTTGGGTTAAAATCAGGCGCTCGAGAGAGTACCCAACTGGTTTTACTCCTAAGCAATTTCAAATTGTTAAAAAGGCTAGTGGGTACTATTTAATGATTACTTTTCAATCATTAGAAACTGTGCCTGACCCCATAGCAGGGAAAACATCAATTGGTATTGATGCAGGAATCGAGTCTTTTCTAGCTACAACAACGGAATTAATCAAAAGTCCCAAGTTTCTTAGAGGTCAGCTTAAGAAGTTGCAAATACTTCAGCGAAGACTAAAGAAGAAAACCAAGGGGTCTAATAATTGGTTAAAACTCCAGAATAAAGTAGCTTTATTTCACGAAAAAATTGCCAATACTAGACGAGATTGGCATTTTAAGTTAGCCCATTATCTCTGCGATAGAGCTGACAATATCTTTGTCGAAGATATTAACTTTAAATCTTGGTCAAAAGGGTTGTTTTGTAAGCAATCTCTAGATTCGGGTATTGGTGGATTTATTAATGAAATACTTCCTTTTGTTTGCTGGAAAAGAGGAAAATTTTACCTGAAAGTAAATAAAGATGGAACCTCTCAAGAATGTTCAAAATGCGGTAAGCATACTGGTAAAAAAGCTTTAAGTGAAAGAGTGCATATTTGCCAGCATTGTAATCATACTGAATCTAGAGATATAAATTCAGCCAAGGTGATAATGCAGAGAGGTTTAGTGGCGGTAGGGCGTACCGTCCGAGAAAAAGCTTGTGGAGACGGTCTGACGGGGGTTGTCCAGTTAAACCTGTTCGATCTAGTCAAGAGTCACTGAAGCAAGAATCTCCCGTTAAACCGACGTAAGGAGGTTAACGGTGAGAGCGTCAAAAGATTGCATCGCCCTAGCTGTAAAAGTCCTTTTAGAAGATTATCCTAACTAGGGCGCGCCGCGCTACGCGGATCTCTTCGAGATCGCATCAAATAATACCAATTTCATTTAAGATTGCTACACTTCGATTAGGAAAGGCAACAGGCAATAGGCAATAGGCAATAGATTCGGATAATTGATGTGTAGCAGTATTTTTTGAAATTGGTATAACTTTATGCAAAAACAAAATTAGCTGTCTGTAAATCTGCAGCAGAGATGCCGAGGAAAATTGCTATGTTAGTATCAGCAACTCCCAGTACGGCATTACCCCCATCTTGGTTAAATGTGAGGTCAGCTCGAGTAAAACCAGCAATACCAATTACATCGGTAGCAAGTTCGAGATCTGTAATCGTATTGAC
>JASJDA010000391.1 GCA_030065755.1 Prochloraceae cyanobacterium
TGATAGCGGATATGGATTTCGTGCTTGAGGGGATTGTTTCTTACGATCGAGCGGAGAAAAACGACGCATATATAGGTCAAATCAACATGGTGACGGCATCCTCGTTCTGCGGTCTCAACGGGGCAATTTGGGGCTATGACTTAGCTTTGGCGGACGAACTGGCAAACAGAAAAAGTCAGCCTCTAAGCGTGGAAAAACGTCACGACGGGGTAGAAATTCCTATCCGCTCGGTAGAACCCTTGCTTGACGCGACCAAACGTCTCTTCGGTACCCAAAGCCAGCGCAGGTTTCCGCTTCTGCCAGGTGCGATGGTTGCCTGCCTTAATAAGAGCATCACCAAGAGGGCAAAAGAAAAACCCAAAATTATTTGGTGCGCGCTCGCTTTGGCTATTGCCGAGGAGCGCTCGAAGGACGCTCACCTCTTTATTGAAGATGTGGGAGAAGGCCAGCCGCCCAATAATCTGATAAAAAATATCTACAAATCGATTCTGCTTTGTGGCGAGGATCAGAACGTACTTTACAAAGAAATTTTTGTCGGTTGCAAAGAGTTGACTATCCCCCCTGGAGGAGTCGGTTGCGCCTTAACCTGCGCTCCCTACGTGACCCTAGCTCAGAAGGCAATTCCACGCCACTACCAACCAGCCGATTTGCTTTCTCTAACTATCTCCGAGTGGGAAAATGCTCTCTCATTGCCACCACTGAGCGAGTAAAAGAAGCGGTTTTCGCTCGTTGAAGAATGTTTATTAGTCAGAGTTTAGTCAAGCTTTTTAAAGATTATTGAAGAAAAATCGAAAGATCTAGGGATAATAAAAGTAGAAGGGAGTTTAGATTGATGCTGGAGCAGGAAACGGAAAGTTTCTGTCCCACTTTCTCCCCAAATTTCACAGATGCATTGCCATTGAACCATCACCAGCCTTTGCCAGCGATCTCCTCAAACTAATTCCCGATCGAGATCTTTATCAAACAACAATTCTCGGTGCGCCACGCTCGCTGCCAAAAGCTAATCTTGTAGTTGAGTCTCACGTGAAATATTACATTCCCTTAGAAGAATGGGAGATCAATACTGACCGCCTGATATCGTGGCTGGCAGCTGGCGGCTGTTTGGTTGAGGTACTTAAAAGCGAACATTCTGATTTTCAAATCATGATTGCTGAATTCCTGGGGCGAGAGTATGTGAGAGAACTTCAGCACTTTGCTTGGCAGTATAGTCGGAAGAAAAACATCGAGGTTAAAGTAGATACGCGAGAGGCATGGGTGACTTGCACATCTCTGGAAATGATGTTAGGAATAGCCATTTTCATGATGAATGATATTCCTTCCGACGTACTAAAAAACCATCCAGGCAGACCTACTCGCGAGCAGCTTGCTAGATGGATTCATCAGAATTATTACTCTCCCGAAGGTGTTTATCGAATGTCAGTAGTCCAAGATTTTGTCCAGTATTTTCTTTTCTAGCAGGGGGAGAGCGCTTCAAATCAAAGAAGGGATATTTATTACAATCTGAAAGTAATTTTAAATCAGCCCAAAAGAGCGCAATGAGTAAACTTTTTGCCGTTGTAGTTGCAACAGTTCCAGAGTATTACGACTATAAGAAGGCTCACCCAGAACACGACCGAGAGCAACTGGCTTGGTTTCAAGAACAACAAAAGCAGGGAGTATTACTCTGCTGCGGCCCGTTTTTTCCTCACGATGGAACGGGGCTTTGGGTAATTCAGGCGGAGAATGCTGAAGCAGCTCAAGCTATCGTCGATAGTAGTCCTCGTGCGCGAGACGGTATGCTAGCGGACTCTGCTAGAGTTGTAGAATGGCAGGTGCATATTGGACGCGATCGATTTCATTGAATAAGCGCGCCCTACGGGATTCGCCTAGCGGATCGGATCCTCTCTACCTATACCCAAACTAAGAAATTTTGTTCTGACATCTTCCCAATCTTTGCCGCAGTAGTAGTATTTGCGATCGCGCAGATTAACCAGATAGTAACCGAGCTTTCCAGCACCAACTCTAAACAACTGGAGAATAATTTCTTTTTTGGTTAGGTCGAACTGTTTGTACTTTTCTTTTGTTTGTACTGCTATATTTCGAGGATTATAAAAAACATTTCCTTCAAAGAATGCCCAAGCGCCTCCTCTTTCTGGATCGATAAAGTGTTCGACTATTTGATAGTGCAAAGGACATATTATTGATTGAGACATGGTTTAAAATAGCTTCAGGTGAAAAGAGCAAGAAACCCCTAGCGGGGTGGCTAGGGGTAGATAACTAATTAGCTATCTTCTTCAGAAGACTCGTCATCTTCTTCATTGTCTTGTTCGAGAGCCTCTAAGACTTCATCCGAGTAAGCCACGGATTTTGTCTCAGATTTTTTTGGCTCTTCTTTAGTCCAAACGTCAGCATCAAGATATTCGTAGACCACTTTAGGATCGTATTTCTCTCGATGCCCGTTGGACTTTGGTTTTTCTGTCATTTAACCTCCTTTTTATTTTTTAGGTTTGTTGCGTGAGGATTATTCTCGTCCTCACGCTTACTATTGTAGCTAATTTCCCTCATAAGCGTAATGCATTTATCCCAAATTTCTTTAGGAACCAACTCGTAGCGCTCGCCGGCTATTGCGTCTAAAAGTTGACCTGTTGCTCCCTCGCCTCCGTGAATGTAACCCATAGCCTTAGCCTTTTCTTTGAGTTTGTCTGATGTTTCTGGAGCAGTTCTTACATTCACTACTCCTCGATCGAGTTTCTTTCTCGGCATATATTCACCCGTGCAGTCTTAATATAAATGTAACGCATATTCAGAAGATAGGCATTAATCATCTTTTTGGTTTTAGCAACTTCAAAATCTGTGCTACAGGGGCTTTTTGAGCATCTAACTTCTGTACTTTAGCTAGAAGTCTTTTAGGAATATATTTGCTTGACTTCACAAGACGTGCCGCTACGCGGATCCCTGCGGGATCGCCATTCTCCCAAAATTCGTAATGATACCAATACTGAGGGTAGGTTTTGCCACTGCGCTTTATAGGTTTGTACTCGACGTATCCCCCGCCGTATCCTTGTTGGCGTTTTTTTGTGCTGGGGGGACTTTTTTTCCTAGGGCAATTAAGCGAAAAGTTTGTCACTTCATTATTAGTTTCGGCGATCGAGGAATGGAACTGGCGATCCGCGAAAGCGGATCCGCGTAGCGGCGCGAGAAATTTCTGGTAGCGCGATCGCATCAAAACTTAGTAGCATTCGGTTATAGCGGCAATTAACTATAAGTGCTGAGATAGTATCTAAAAGAAACTCTAGGTATTAATCATTGCTACGATGAACAATCCAGTTGAATCAGAAGAAAAGCAAGAGAAAAAGAAAGAAAATAGTAACTTTCAACAGGAACATGAAAAATCTCTAGGATTGATATCTCAACTAGTTCGGTATGCACCTACTGGTGGAAGTTTATGGATTTTAGGCTCTTTTATAAAAGAGCAGGATTGGCTTAGTACTTTGATTACTTTTCCGCTTATGGTCATTATGGTGGCTTGGTCTGCCTATTCCAAAAGCTTTTTGCTTAAGATTCAAGAGAGAATGAAAGAGCGAGGCAAAGAAGATGCCGATTCTCTAATGGCACAATTTCAAAAGCTGGATAGTGCAATCAAAGAAGCAATTAAATGGCAGTTAGCAGGAGTAGAAGATAAATATTTAAAATCTCAAGGGAATGCTTGTCTTTATTACACCACAGAAGGCTCACAAAGTACTTTTAAACCTTTACTTAAAGATGTATTCATTCCCTTAGAATTGAGTGGAGATTTTTTTCGAGACTCTACAGGCGAAGACATCCCTACGCCTCGTGGTTATCAATGGGATAAGCAATTAATTATTGAGAGTCAAAAAGATGGTTTAACCATTTGGGATATCTTCAAAAGGCTACCCAAGAATTCAGCTTATCGTAACTTAGCTATTTTGGCATGGGGAGGTTATGGAAAAACTACTTTACTGCGTCATATTGCCTATACCTACGCCAAAAAGAAATTACCTAGAGGTGTTCCAAAACTTTTGCCTGTACTGCTTTTATTACGAAAATGGCAAAGGGTTATTGCCGAGGAAAAACCTGATTTAACTGTTTTAATTGAAGAACACCATATTCCATCTCTTCCTGAAGGTAAAAACTTCAAAAGACCCAAAAATTGGGCTAAAAATTTGTTGAGCCAAAACAAATTTTTAATTATGTTCGATGGTTTTGATGAAGTTAAAGAAGAATGGCGCGAGTCTGTCAGTAAATGGCTCGGACAGATGATGCACAATTACCCAGGAGCTTATTTCATTTTAACGTCTAGACCTGCGGGTTATAAAAGCTATAAACCAGAAAACAAACCCAATACTTTGCGCCTCAAAGCCTTTAATGAAGAGCAAAGAGAACGATTTATTAACAAATGGTATCTTAGTCGAGAACGTCAAATTAGTGCTGAACCCGACAATCCAGTTGTTAAGCAAACAGCAGAACAAAAATCAGCTAATTTAGTAAAGCAATTAAAAGAAAGGTCGGAGTTAAATGATCTAGCTAAAAATCCTTTACTCCTGAATATGATTGTTAATTTACATAGTGTTGCTCCTACAGATACAAGTGATTTATCTCGTCCAATTCAACTACCGCAAAGAAGAACTGAGTTATATCGAGAAATTTTTCGGTTGCAATTAGGAGATAGACCTTTAGTTAAACAAATAAATATGTGTTTTGATGCTGATGAAGCTCAACAAATATTACAAGATTTTGCTTTATATATGGTTAAAGAAAATAAATCTAATATAGACGATAAGCAATTAAAGGGTCAAGTTGAAAAGCCAATTCACAAGTTAGATGAATCAATAGAAGCCGATCTATTTATCAAACAAATTGTTGAGGTAAGTGAACTATTAGTTAAAAAAGATGAAAACTATGAATTTTCTCATTTAAGTTTTCAAGGTTATTTAGCAGCAAAAGAGATTATTAGAACTAAACAGGAAACTTTATTAATTAATAATTGGGACAAATCCTGGTGGCGAGAAACAATATTACTCTATGGCGCTCAAGTTAATCCCAGTAATTTAATTCCAGGTGTAAATTTCTCGTTGATGCGATTGGGGCGGTAGGAAGGCGATCGTATCGGGTAGAAAAGCGATCGTATCGGGTAGAAAGGCGATCCGCGTAGCGGATCCCGCAGGGCGCGAGAGGATAGAAAGGCGATCGAGGCAGTCAACAAGCGATCGTGACGGGAGAAAGGCGATCCGCGTAGCGGATCGCCTTCCTACCGCCACGATCGCATCAACGAGAAATTTACACCTGGAAAATTATGGTCAAAGTAAGCAGGAGTGGTTAGAGGAATTCTTAGAATTACCCCACGGAATCCCCAGTGATGATAC
>JASJDA010000088.1 GCA_030065755.1 Prochloraceae cyanobacterium
TAAGCTGGGTTCTTCGTTTAAGAAGCCCAAGTCTGGTGTTGAGGGTGCAGTTTGTTCCTCAGTGGGTGTTTCTAAGCTGGGTTCTTCGTTTAAGAAGCCCAAGTCTGGTGTTGAGGGTGTAGCTTGTTCCTCAGTAGTAGGTGTTTCGAGAGGAACTTGGTCGAGAGATTCAATTACCTCGTTTGCGGCTATTGCTGCGGCTGCTGAAGCAGCTGCAGTAGCAGCAATAGTACCAGTTTGGCTAAATATTGATTCTTCTGCTGTGGAAGGAACTGGTTCTGTTGCTTGTTGAGTAGGAGATTCTACTGCTGGTTCTGGGGTTGCTTGTGAAACGGCTGTTTGTTCCGTCTGCGAGTATGTTGGTTGAGATTCTGAGGGACGGAAGAGACCGATTACTGGTGCTACTAGGGCTGCTACCCAACCTGTTTGCAGTAAGTTTCCGATTTTTTCTTGTACTTGAGGAGAAATTTCTGTTTGTTCTTGGGGTTGAGTTAGCGATCGCCTCATAAAAGCAGTTTCTAAGGCAAACCAACCTACTAAAGACACTCCTGCAATTTGACCCAACAAAACAGACCCCGTTATTCTTCCTGCACACACCCAGAGAACGAGTGCGTAAAATAGTCCGAGTCCACTCAGGTAAAAATCTCCTTTGCGGTGGATTTCTGGGTAAAAGAAAGGTGCCAAATAAAAGGCTAGACTGCCTAGAAAAACTACAATCGCCAGGATGTATGCGAGCATTTTGTCGGTACTCCTTTGATGTTTCTCTTTTTAATTTTGCAGCAAATTGTCACTTTATATGCAAATTCGATCGTAACCGTCAACATCTCTTTAAAATTGCTGGTCAAATTTGTCCCTCGATCGCTCAGCCTCTTCTTACATTCTGCACTCCTCAAAAAGATATCTGTGTGGGAGGGGTTTTGTTCTAGCGATAATCGTAGCTGCTGCTGCTACGTCTAATTTTACTAGGGCGAGGATTCTTTTTATAGCCTCTTTGCTCCCCACCACCCCTTAACTGACGGCTAACCTCGATAAAATCGTCTAGTCGCAGATATGGATAATCGCCGATCGATATATTGCGACTGGGTAGATACGCATCTGTAATTTTAGCAATGCGATCGAGATGTGGTTGGTTAGAAAGAAGTAACAACTCAACTATTTCCCCGCGAGCAATACCTTTGTGGATGCGCTGTAATGGCGCTTGTAAGGAGGCTTTAAATCCAGTTTCATCTCCAACTTCTAGGTTAATTCGTCGCTCTCTACTTTCTATTATTACTAATTCCCCTCGTTCGTTAACTGTTTCTTCTTCCCCAACTAACTCTTCGGTAACAAAAACGTCTAGTACTCTACCTCGCCAAAAGCCACTGTAAGGAAAACCACGGTAAGAAGCATTGCGCATACTTGCCCAGTATACAGGTGCCCAAAGCCAGTAAAGCCCGACAATGATTCCTAATACTATAGTTAATCCTTCAGCGGCTCTGCCTAAAACCATTCTCAGTAATAAAAGCACGATCGCTCCAACCGCAGAAATCATTACTCGTCTGAGACAGTCTTGCGATTTTCCCCAATAATAAGCATACTGCGGTCCAGTAGCCATCAAGGGGATAATTTGTTCAAATTTTTCGCGGGTCAGAGGTACTAACATCGACTTAGTTATTGTTTTTTTATAATATCTTTTCTAAACCATAAATTAGGGATCTCAGTTGAGTGACCTTACGAATAGCAAGGAGGACGCCAGGCATAAAAGATGAACGATCGCTCGTGTCGTGACGGAGAGTATACAATTGACCTGTATCCCCAAATATCACTTCTTGATGAGCAATTAAACCAGGCAGACGGACGCTGTGAATGCGAATATTTTCCCCAGCTACAGCACCTCTAGCACCAGAGATATTTTCAGTTTCTTCTACTAGTGGTCTATTGTAGGTTTTTCCTAATTCCGATAGCATTTCGGCTGTTTTAATCGCCGTTCCACTTGGCGCGTCAGCTTTTTGGTTGTGATGGAGTTCGATAATTTCTACGCTATCGAAGTATTGGGAGGCCGCGATCGCTGCTTGCTGTAATAAAATCATACCAATGGAAAAGTTAGGTGCTATTATCCCCCCCGTGCTAGCTTTTTCGGCAAAATCAGCTAGATCTTGAATTTCTTCAGGAGTCAATCCAGTTGTACCAACGACGGGTCTCACCCCATAAGCAATTGATGTCCTTACGTTCTCGTAAATGCTCTTTGGATGAGTAAAATCGACCATCACTCCTTGTATTTCTTGCTGGGTAGCTAAGACTAGAGTTCCTTGCAAGTCATTGAGAATTGGTATTTCTACTGGCTCGTATCCTGCTACTTCTCCTGCATCTTGACCTAGATATTGAGGGTTGCTGTCTACTGCCCCTATCAAGGTCATGTCTTCAGCTTTTGAAATTGCTTTTATTACTTCGCGACCCATTTTTCCCGCCGCACCATTTACTACCACTGGAATGGGAGATTGATTCGCCATTAACAAAAAATTGCTACGATTTTTTACGATAATCCTTTTATGTTACCCGATCTCGACGCTTAATAAAAACAATCAAAACTTTAAATCCAATTTTCTCTAGCTTTATAAAAAAATTATACATTCAATCGATTTTCTTCATATACTTAATATTAAGATTATAAAATTTTAATAACTTAACATGATTGTTTCTAAACTGTATAAAATAGCAACATTAACTGCAGCTACGACTATCTTAACCTTAACAACGGGATCTTCTTCTGTTGCCGAGGTATTTCGGACTTACAAGCAAGTTTCTAGTGCAGCCGCTAGTTGTGTAAATACTCAAAATAACTATTTTGGTGTGAAACAAATCATTCGATCGCCTATCGAAAATAACAAAGGTAATGTGACTTTAGAAATTGTTGGCGGAGGAGAAGTAAGACTAACATATGATTACGATCGAGATAATAAAACTTTAACTTTCGATCTGATTGAAAACACCTCCCGTTTTGCTTCCAACGCTAGAGTTGGTCGCGAACTTGACGATACAGTAAGTCAGTGTAAAGCTCAATATCCAGATTAGTTAGATTGGCTTTTCTTGGATAAGAGAAGAGTTCTCTAAAAACAAAACAGTACTTAATTACTGTTTTTCCTTGTATGTTCAAAATATTAAATGAATTTTCTACGTATTTACCGATCTTCAATTGCAGGAATAGAATTAAAATGTTAATAATATAATTTAATGATTTTAAATGTTTTTTTATTAAAAAGTAGAGAAGCGAGCCAAAGTTTTTGGTCCAGGACGATCTTGGATTGTTTGAGAGATCGTGCTTTAACTAAAAAAACGCTACAGCCTATATATTCTTAGAAGACGGAAAAAAAGAACTAATCCTAACCTACGAACAATTGGATCGACAAGCAAAAGTTATTGCTGGATATCTTCAGTCGATCGACGCTAAAAACCAGCGGGCTTTACTATTATATCCCCCTGGCTTAGATTTCATTACGGCATTTTTTGGTTGTTTGTACGCAGGAGTAATACCAATTCTTTAAAGTAGTGCTATACTTAAAGCCTCGATAATATAATCCCAACTCGTTAGAGATACTATTATGTTCTGTTCGAGATTATTGACAATATTCCTAACATTTTGCGTTAAATCTTCTAGGGTTTCATATATTGACCAACTCAATCTTTCTTTTATATATTGCCAAACTCTTTCTATCGGATTAAGTTCTGGACTATGTGGCGGTTGAAAGAATAAAATAATATTCTCAGGTATTTTTAGCTTTTTAGCTGTATGAGCAGTGCCATTATCTAGTTGAATAATATTAATAGTCTCGCTATAATGTTTAGATAATAAGTTTAAATAGACTTGAAAACATTGAGAATCTAGGTGTGAAAACTCTATAAAAAAAGATTCTCCTGTTAATGGCTCAATTACACCATATAGATAAAAAGCTTTAAATTGCCATTGAACATTTCCTATTGGTTTGACTCCACGCGCAGTTATTAAACGACGTTCAATTGTTTTTAATCCTAGTCGAGTTTCATCCTGACAAAAATAACGTATCGAGAGATTTGAAGATGACTTTGGAGCTGTCTTTGATAAAAAAGTTATGGTTTCTTAATTAGATACTAATTTTTTTTAAAGCTTTCAGCTCGTTTTACATCTTTTTTAATTGAAGATTTTCTTGGAACTTTTAACTTAGCTTTCAATTTATATCGAACTAGACCGTGAAGAGTTTTATAGTTAATATCTTCACCGTATTCAGATTGAATCCATTTTTGAATAGCTCCATAACTTTTGAATCCATGTTCAGCCTTATGAAGTCTTGCTTGTAATCCACTCAATGCTTCTGAGGAAATAGATGATGGACGACCTGTTTTTTTTCTGATAGTTAATAAAGATTCTAGTCCTTCGTCCTTATATTTTTTAAACCATCTTTGAACACTACCCCGATGTACTCCCAAGGCATTAGCTATATCTTGAACGGTTTTTATTTGCTCTGTTTTTAACCAATATAAAGCTTGAATCTTACGATATGAAGTGATAGTTTTTTGTTTATTTAAAATTTCCTGAAGTTGAAAAGGTGTTTCTTTGATTTTTAAATGACAATAATCTACCATTTCTTTTTTTCTAGCGATCGCTTATCTAAGTATAACATTGTTTTTCAGAAATGGTATTATTTGCTCAACTACCCAGTATTCTCTTTTCTCCTCTGACTGGGGCATTAGTCGATCGCTGGAATCGTCGCACGGCTATGTTGGTAAGTGACTGTGGCGCAGGTATTAGTACTTTAGCGATCGCCTTATTATTATTCTCAGGAAATATACAAATTTGGCATTTATATCCAATTATTGCGATCGGTTCTATTTTTAACGCTTTTCAATTGCCAGCTTATCAAGCAACCCTCGCTTTATTAGTACCTAAACAGCATTTAGTTAGGGTTAATATTATTGTTACTTTAGGTCTAGCTTCTTCTCAATTAATTGCTCCATTTTTAGGCTGTATTTTATTGATTACTCTAGGAATAAAAGGAGTATTTTTAATTGACTTTTTGACTTTTTCAGTTCTTTAGCTACTTTATTAATAGTTAAAATACCCAGCCACAAAAATACCATTAAAAAAGTAGCGCGAAAATCTTTAATTTCTGAATCTATTTATGGATGGAATTATATTACTTCTAGACCAGGACTTTTAGGATTATTATTATTTTATACAAGTAAAAACTTTTGTCTCTGTTTTGTCAGTGTTTTAACTACACCTTTAGCTCTATCTTTTACTACTGCTGACGTATTAGGTAAAATTTTATCGATCGGCGGTATTGGTCTGGTTGTAGGAAGTGTAGCAATGAATATTTGGGGAGGAGGAAAGAGACTAATTCCTACTATTGTTACCTTCAATCTTTTAGGAGAAATTGCTATTATTATGGCAGGATTTAGTACTGAAGTACCATTATTGGCTTTTGCTGCTTTCTCCTTCTTTTTCACGACCCCGATCGTTACCAGTTCTTTTCAGACGATTTGGCAGAAAAAAGTAGCGCCAGAAGTACAGGGACGAGTATTTGCAATCAGAAGAGCGATATCTTTAGGTTCACTTCCTTTAGCTTATATAATTGCTGGGCCATTAGCCGATCGCATTTTTGAACCTTTAATGGTAGCTAACGGCTCCTTAGCTGATAGTGTAGGGCTATATATTGGAGTTGGCCCTGGTCGCGGCATTGGTTTATTGTTTATTATTATGGGAATTTTGGCGATGTTAACCAGTTTTATCGCCTATCGTTACAAGCCTTTCCGATTGGTAGAAACTCAATTACCCGACATTAGCTCTTAATTACACCAAGTCTTCGGTTATTTTTAAGACTTGGTATAATTAAAAAGCATTGACGTAAAAGAATTAGAAAAAACAGACTATTTGAGAGCCGCGCCTTTGATGGTAAAGACTGGTCCTCGAAGTTGTGCTGTTGTTTTTCGCTACGGTGCGGTTGTATTTTTTAATCTCATATGAAGTTCGGTTAATCAGTTATTGCAACTATTAGTTCTTGGCCACCAATGAAAACAAGTTAACCCACTAATGAATTCAGGCTGTTGTATGAAAACATTTAGGCGATCGAGGATAACTTCTTCTAACTCTTCTATTGTTTCAAAAGACTTATTTACAATCGGTTCATTGACTGTAATATGAATCTAGAATCGCTTTGAGTTGGTGGAAAAGGTCGATTGAGGCATTAATTTCATCTTTTTTGATGGAAAGACTTTCAACATTGATACCTAAAGGAATATTTGATGGTTCGATTGAGTCTAAAATCTGTCGCCAAGTCGCGCAACAAACCTCAATAGATTTATTAAGTGGAGACTGAGCCGAGAAAATTTCCTGTTCGACTTTTGGGGGAAAATTCACTCCCAACCACCTTAAAAACTGTAAAGTCTTCAGATGCCCGCAGGGGGCAAAGGTGAGAATGATTCTGACCGGAGATATATTGAGTTCCTGGCATTTTTGGAAATAATCTCGGAGCAGTTGGATGGTTGCATTTGGCTCATAAACAACTTGAGAGGTGAAAAATTTCATCCCCAGTTCAGCTTTTTGCAATAGTTTAAGAGGTTCATTTCCTTTGCTGGCATGACGTTCAGCAATAGTTACCCCTCCAAAAGTAAAATCATATTTATGTTTAGCGGTCATTCGAGAGGCTTGAGATAAAGTAGGTCCCAGATAAGATTTCTTGGAGGTGGAACCTCCCACCAAAGTGAGATATCTCAGCTCAAATTTCTCCCAACATTCGTCAAGCCATATTTTAAAATCTTCTTTTGGATGATTTACGACACACTTGTAATTGATAATTTCTTTGCCAGTCAAATTTTTCAGGATTTTGGCATATTCTCTAGAATCAATGGTTGGCAGAAAAGGGAAAGGCCTTGATATTTCAGTTCTACCTGCTTCATCCTGGATATCGTAAACGTTAATGGCATCTAGAGCTAAGTTTGACAATCTCGCTCTTAATTTTTCCGCGATATCGTAAATCTTCTCTGGAGATGAGCCCTGTCGCGGAGGGGTAGTGCCATATAAATATAATCCTCTATGGCCATCGAGTATTTTTGATTTTAATTCCAATTTTTTTTGTCGGAGTAAGTTGTTTGAGCTAATTTAAATCGACACAGCCCAGAAAAAATCAAGCTTTTTACCCATTATAATGATATATAGTCTTTAATCGATCGATTCTCTTTACGAATCAGCTCTTAGCAAATCTTTTTTAGTTATTAGCTCTTGTTGGTTCTCGCCCTTGTTCTTCACTCCTTATAGCATTATCTCTGGCCTGTTGAATCTCTTCCTGACTCGGCCATTTTCCTGTTTGTGCTGTTTTTCGAGCCAGCCGCATTTCTTCTCGCTCGAAAGAAGTTGTGGTGACTGTTTCATTGTCTGACCCATTAGCAAAAGTTAACTCGTTCATGTTATTTACCATTGCTTCATATGAATCATTTGCTGCCTGACCTTCTCGAGTGCCAGACTTTCTTTGAAATTCTCGATTAAATGCATATCCAAGTTGATTAAGCTGTACCGCGCTACTCAAGTCGTGATGTTCCAATAACTTCCTCTGTGCATCTCTATAACTAGTTGAGTTAAAGCCCGATTCGTCTTCGCTATTTTTAGTTCCCGTTCCGACATGATCTCTGTGTTCTTGATAAGTTTCTTGATAAGCGGGTGCAGTGTTTTCTAAGTAACGGGCACGACCTGGTTTTCCTCGTTGTTCACCTGATGTTCGGTTAATCACTTCAAAACCTATTGCATGTTCTGATTGGTGTGTTTCACCTGATACTTTTACACCGTATTGCGCAGTTAGTCGCTTCTGTTCTGATGTTTTTGCTCCATGTTGCCCCAGACCATATTTCCTCTTTTTATTAGCGCTTTGCCCGTTTTGATCTTCTTGGGGTCTTTCTCTCTTTTGTCCTACTGCCGGAACAGAATCAACATGAGCTGAACTTCCGGAATTAGTATTTCCTGAAGCTAGTTGTCTACCCAATGGTGCTTGCATCATACCTGGAGCTGGATACAATCCGCGAGTAGATTGACTTCTTACTAATGGTTGTGACAAACTTCTTTGACCTTGTAATGAAAGACTTGCATGGTTTGACTGCTGAGTCTCATTTTGCCGTCTTATTTGTAGTTTAGAATCCATATATTAAATTATTTAATAAAATTAAAATCTATCTTATTTTAAAACCAAATCAAAAACTTTGGTTCTGTTGCAAAAAGTGTAGAAAACAATATATAGCAGTCGAAGGATAGATTAGGACATTAAAACTTTTGTCAGGGAATGGGGAGTAGGAATTAGGTAGTAGAAAAAAACGTCCTAACTTTTACTTCGACTGCTGTAAGTGCAACGTAACTGGGGCAAAATTAGCAAGCGATCGTCCCTACATTTAAGAGAAGATAGCCAATTAAATGAGACAAAAATTAAACAACAGCGATCGCGTCAGGGTTTAACCGCGTTACGCTCAAAGTATTGGAATCTACTCCAATTACTCTGGCTAAGTTAACACCGCTGATACTAATAAGGGTATCAGTTCCATTTGCGGTTAAAACTACGTCATTAGGTGTAATACCGAGGTTGCCACCAATACCAATAACGTCAACGCCGCTAGTAAAATCGGTAATTATATTAACGCCCTCAGTTAGAGTTGGTAAACTACCATCGACAATCCAAAACTGGTCTGCACCTGCACCACCAGTCATAGTATTATTACCGCCATCGACAACAAAGAAACGATCGTCCCCATCTCCGCCAACAACGCGATCGTTAGCGCCGAGGAAAAAGGTATCGTTACCTTCATTACCGTAGAGACGATTGTTACCGCTACCAACAGAAGCATCAATAATATCGTTGCCATTACCTCCAAAAGCGCGATCGCCAGTACCGACAATAATTTCATCGTTGTTAGCGCCGCCATAGAGTCGGTTGCTCCCCCTGCCAATAGAACCTTCTAAAGTATCGCTGCCACTGCCACCAAAAGCGCGATCGTTCGTACCCACAACAATTTCGTCGTTATTGCTGCCAGTATAAATGCGATTGTCTTCTACTGTTTCTACAAAGTCTTCTCCAGAGCCACTAAAAATAAACTTGTTAACTCCATCGAAGTCAGGGGGGGGTCGCTCCTGCATCTAAGCGATCGTTATTTTGAGTACCGAAGACTAACTCTGGAGGTGCTGGAGGTGTTGGTAAGACTGTATCCTGGCGTGCATTGAGGTTTTGAATGCGTTCGTCTTGTTGTGGTGAGGTATCGGCTATATTTACAGGGGTGTTTTGAGGGAAAGTAGCAGTTAGATATTCGGCCAAAGCATCTTGTTCGGATCCGTCGGGTGCAAAAGTAGCAACACCAGTGCGCGGTGCATTGTCAGCTAGGGCTAAATCTACTCGATCGGCAGCAGGGGTAGTCGGGAAGGGATAACCGTCACCCCCATCGGCAAGAAAGCTTAAAGTAACGAGGCGGAAACTGCGGCTGGCATCCCCAACTAATTCGCTATTTTGAACCACAGTATCGATAATTGCGCCACTTTCATCGACAATTGTCAGAGATTGTACTCTGTTTCCCGACGGCAGGTCTGGATCGAAGCTAAATTTTATGCCGCTTACTTGGGGAAATTGTCCTGGAGTTGCACCTGGTTCGGTTGCAGCTACCCCGTGTTCTATAATTTCTAACAGTTGTGTCGCTGTAACAGTAAGTAGGGTCAAACCATTATCTCCGTGAGCGAGAAGACCCCCGTTAAACCGACCCAGGAGGTTAACGGAGGGATGAAAGCGAACTTTTGGTTAAGTAGTTTTAATTTTGTGCTGACTATGTTAGTATAAATCTATGATTGTACTAGAATATAAAATTAAAGCAAAACAACATCAATACCGAGCAATTGATGAAGCTATTCGCACAGGTCAATTTGTTCGTAATAAAGCTTTGCGCTATTGGATGGATAATAAAGATGTTAACAAATATGACCTTAACAAGTATTGTCGCGTCTTAGCCAAAGAATACGATTTTGCTAATAAATTAAATTCTACTGCTAGACAATCATCTGCTGAAAGAGCATGGTCTAGTATTTCTAGATTTTTTGACAATTGCAAAAAGAAAGTTAAAGGAAAAAAGGGTTTTCCAAGATTCAAAAAACATTCTCGTTCAGTTGAATATAAACAATCTGGTTGGAAATTAGACTCGGCAACTAAGAAGCATATTACTTTTACTGACAAAAATAATATAGGTAGAGTAAAACTTTTTGGTTCGAGAAACATATATTTTTATCAACCAGAACAAATTAAAAGAGTAAGGTTAGTTAAACGAGCTGACGGTTACTATTGTCAATTTTCCATATCTATTGAAGTAAAAGAAAATATGCAACCCACAGGTCAAGCTATTGGTTTAGATGTGGGTTTAAAGTATTTCTATGCTGATAGTAAAGGGAATACAATAGAAAATCCTAGATTTTACCGTAAAGTAGAACGTCAACTTAATCGTTTAAACAGAAACAAGTCCGTTAAATATAAACGAGGTCAAAAACAATCTAATAACTATCATAAAGCTAGAACGCGTTACGCCAAAAAACACTTGAAAGTAAGTAGACAACGTAAAGACCATGCTGTGAAATTAGCCAGGTGCGTTTGTGCATCTAATGATTGCATCGTCTATGAAGATTTAAGTGTTAGAAATCTAGTTAAAAATAGAAGATTGTCAAAAAGTATTTCCGATGTTGGTTGGACGTTGTTTCGTAATTGGCTCGAATATTTTGGGTGGAAGTTTGGCAAAATAACTATTGCTGTTCCCCCACATTACACCAGTCAAGATTGTCCAAAATGTCAAGCACGAATCAAGAAAACTCTATCCACTCGAACTCATATTTGTAAATGTGGGTATATAGAAGATCGAGATATTGCAGCCAGCATTAATATTCTCAAAAAAGGACTAAGTACCGCAGGGCATTCGGGAACTTACGCTTGGGGAGATTTGCCCTCTTGGGCGATTGGTGAAAACCTGTCGTCTAACGGCGAGTCAATGAACCAAGAATCCCCCACTAAAGCGACGTAAGGAGCTTAGTGGTGGGAGTGTCAATAAAACGCAGGGCATTTTGAATGTCTGGCTGAGAAATTCCTCCTTCTGGTTTGCCAGACAAGGGATTACCTGCGGGGGGTAACTTGATGGGTTCGGTAGCACCTGGAGGCGTAGTTAACTGACCGATATTATCTCGAATTCCGCCTCCGTTTTTAATGGAAATAACTACATTAGGATCGGACTGTTTAGCTAAAGCCAAGTTAGCGTCTGCAGTTAAATTTCCTAAGTTAGTTTCCTGGGTGCGCACGTCTCCTCTGGTTTCGTTGAGGAAAACTTCACTCACCGCGAAGAAGTTGCTATCTAGATTTGTAATAACTTGTCTGAGACTATTAGTAATTGCTACTATTTGCGGGTCTGGAGTTCCCCCAACATCGGTAACTCCTCGATCGTCTGTAGCGTATGCCCCACTAATATTAGGATTGATGCTTTCGGGAATAATAACTCCGTTGGCATCGAAGTCTACTACCAAGCGACCGACATATTTATAGTTCCCTTCGGTGTTAATTACGGCTACTGGATTTCCGTCGGCACCAGTTTTTAAGATAGGATATGCTCCCTCTACAATATCTCCTTGGCGCAAGCGATCGGTGGAGTCGGCTAAGAGAGTATTAGATCCCCCTGCCATAACTACGTCAACGTTTCTCAGCAAAGTTGCTAGCTGTTCTTCAATAGCAATTTGCTGCATGTGCGCCAGCAAAATTACTTTATTAATATCGGGGTTAGCAGTTAAAAGAGCATCTACTGAGGTTTGAATTTCTGCAGCTAAGGCAGCTATATCGTTGGGATTAGGTGGGGCAATGCCAACATCCCCTGGAGAGGAAATAGAAACTAGGGTAGGAGTAGTTGCTCCCACAACGCCAATTTCAGTAGATGGAAAAGTTTTTTTTAAAGGCGATCCCAAGGGGATCCGCGTAGCGGCACGCCAGCTTTTAGAACTGAAAATATTTAGTACAAAAGTTCTGTCAAAAGAATAAAATATAAATATTGCTTATACGTCAATCGGCCGAGGGAATTTACTTATATATACTCTAGAAATTATTGATAGCGAATTGTTAAATTAACAAAGAAATCTAATAATTTATTACCTTAAAATAATTGAAAGTAAAAACTGAAAAGGCTGCTTTAACAGACAAAGAAACTTTAAATGAAGTTATTGAGTGTTTAAGAGAAAATATACCAATTAAAACCAAAAAAACTTCTACTCAAGAAGATTTATACAATATAATTATATCCGCAGCCAGTCAAATGGAGAGTGTAGAAAATGCTGCGAACAAATTAGATAAGTCTTACAGTGGTAAAACTGTTAGAAATTATTTAGCAACTTTTGAAAGTTTCAAAGAATTAGAAGCGAGAATCAATCAAGCATTAATAAGTAAAATACCACGTCGAATTAAGAAAAGAAAACATAAACTAGCGATCGATATTAATTTAATTCCTTATTATGGTCATCCTAGTAAATCAGAAAAAGACTATATTTATCGCAGTCAAGCCAGAAATGGAACTTGTTCTTTTTATGCCTATGCTACGGCATATATAATAGCTAAAAATAAACGTTTAACTTTGGCTATTATTGGCATAAAGAAAAGCTATACTAATGTAGCTATTATAACTTGTCTTTTGGATAAACTAGATTCTTTAAAACTAAGAATTAAACGATTGTACTTAGATAGAGGCTTTTATAGTGCTTCAGTAATAAAATGGTTAATGGCTTTAGATATCCCTTTTATAATACCTGCTATCAAAAACGGTATAACTGGGGGGATAAATCAGTATTTAAAAGGAAAAAAAAGTTATAAAACCAGTCATACTATGAACAAAGGAAAAGGTAATGAAGTTGTTTTCCCCCTCTGGATCGTTTGTAAATATTTAAAAGGAAAACGAAATAAAAACGGAATTGAATATTTAGCTTTCGTTGCTTATAAAGTAGATGTAAGATTGCATTATATAGCTGAAGAATATCGTCGAAGATTTGGGATTGAAACTAGCTATCGACTGAAAAATATTTGCCGAATTAGAACGACGAGTAAAAATCCCATAATTCGATTACTTTACGTAGGAATTTCTTTTATAATTATTAATATTTGGATTTATCTTTTATGGTCTAAAATCTCTAAATGCAGACGTGGTAGTCGTTTAGTTTATCAAAATCTATTTAATTTAAAACAAATGCTTGCATTTTTATCTAACACAGTAAACCGAATTTATGGAGTAAGAGAAACCGTCTATATTCCTGATGGCTGATAAGCAGATAGCATAGTCAAAAAAATGATAATTTTTAATATAATTTTATCGTCAAGTACTACATTTACACTGGCAGTAGTGGTACATAGATAACTTTTGTCAAATTTTACTGTTAAAGCTAATATTTTTAACGTGAGTTTGACGAAGTAAAAAGGGCTGAATCAAAGTAGTTGGGGGCTATACCTCCGCAGTGCGGAGGTATAGCCCCCTCCTTTCCTACTAAACGGTTTAGTTATACTGAGAAAATATAGAAGTTCGATCTTTCATCAAAGCGATCGAGGGAGAGGACGCAGTTCTCTCCCCCCTCTTACAGACTAAACGGTTTAGTCTGTAAGAGGGGGGGGGTATGTCGATGCGCAAGCGCATCGACATACCCCCAACTACCCTTGCTTGATTTCAGTCTTTCTAGCTTCGTCGAACTCACGTTATTTTTAGCAAAATTTCCCATCCCACGCTAGATGACTTTTGACTTAATAGAATTAGAAGATATTTTCGATTGCAAGCATAATTTCATTTTCAAAATATTTAGCTTTTTTTTTGCTTAAATACAATCAAACTTATTTGATAAGTAATAGTTATAGTTTTTTTTGATTTTTTAGAATATTTGTACTATTAAAGAGTAGATTTATAAATCATTGAAGCTGGCGTGCCGCTACGCGGATCCCCTTGGGATCGCCTTTAAAAAAAACTTTTCCATCTACTGAATTTTTTCGCCGTTGACGGTAACGATAGTATTGCCGGCAATTTTGTTAGGAATTGTACTTGCTTCTTGTCCGTCAGGGGTTACTAGGTTAGCTAAGTTAGTGTCGGTGCTGAAGTCTAAATTGGCGCTGAGATAGGGGAAGTTTGCTCCTGGATATGCTGCGTCTGGGGCAATAACCGATCTCACCAATTCAGTACCTAAATCGAATTCGTGGTTGCCAAAAGCGATCGCTTGAAAACCCAACTCGTTTTGAATGATAATATCGCCTCTTCCTCGACCTTCTTTACCCAACAGAGGTGCTAAGGAAGGGTCGCCACTAGCGTCTAAAAACAAGCCAGGAATATAAGCATCCCCAGAGGAGAGAAGTACTGTATTGGGATAGTCTGGGTTACCGTCGTTATTGGCATCCTGGTTTTTGAGTGCATTGAGGACAGCAGAAAAACGGGGCGCGTCGTCTAGTGCGGGAATGCCTGCTTCTTGGTCGGCTGCGTGAAGAATTTGTAGGGTGAATTTACGAGGTACCCTCAAACGAGCCACCATAGGATCGTGATCGCTGGCTTGCTGGCTATACTCGGAGTTAATGTGAACTACATCGTATTCAGTTGCAGTAGTTAAATTGTTGCTAACTAAAATATGATCTAGTGCTTGGGCATTACCTTGAAAATTATAGGTATAGCGCTGGTTTTTGGGGAGAGTTTCAGTTAAGTTTGTCAGTACTGGCGCGTTGCCACCTTTGAGGACAGTTAAAGGAGTGAAAAACTCAAATTCGTTGAGATCTCCTAAAACTACTACCTTGGCGTTCGGATCGGTTGCTAAGATACCGTCAACAAAATTGTTAACCTCCCTTGCTTGTCCTTCCCGTTGTTGGACGTTTCCGTTTATTGGAGGTTGTGCTAGACCGAATAGGGGAGAACTACCCCCTTTGGAAGCAAAATGATTGTTAACTAAGGTTATTTCTTCGCCGTTGAACGTAAACTTAGCTACTAAGGATTTGCGACTGTCGTTAAAGTCTACATTGCCAACACCAATACGGCTTACAGAATTGGGTACTAATGTAACCCGATTGGGATTATAGAGATAACCGACGCGAATGTTACCTCCAGGTTGACCCCCATCTTGATTGTTTGCGGGAGCAAGATCGGTAAACTGGTAAGTAGGGCCGCCAGCAGCAGTAATCCTATTGATTAGGGTTTGGTAAGTTTGGTTAGCATTGACAACGCCATTATCAGCCGAACCGCTATTGTCTTGAATTTCTTGCAGAGCAATGATGTCAGGCGATCCCAGGTTGTTGACAATTTGAGCGGCTATACTGTCGAATTTACCTTCTGCAATATCGCGATCGCCGTCGTTATCGTTAGGATCTAAATTCTCGACGTTGTAACTGGCGACTGTTAATTGGTCTGCACTAGCAACCAAATTAGTCGTCTCTCTGGGTAAACTCTGACTGTTAGGTGTAAGGGTTGGAATTTCTGTGGCGATAACCTCGTAATTACCAAAGCTGTAATCAACTACCCCAGTAACGCTGGCAAATCGATTTTGCACGTCTACTGGTAGAGATCCAGAAGTAAAATTAGGCAATACATCTGAATCTAGTTGTATTTGTATGCGTTCGGGGTTGAAGTCGTTAGGGCTGATAATAATTCCAAAGCGATCGCCTGGATTGTTTTTAACTCCTGTAGCGTTTGCTCCCCCATTTGCTAGGGTATAAATTTCATCAAAGCGGTTGGTGCGACTGACAGCGATCGGGTTTTGTATCGTCACCCGCATTCCTTCTATACTTTCAAAGAAGTCTATTCCGTCTCGATTAGGATTAAACGGAGTAAAGTTATCGCTGTCAAAAATTCGATCGGGGGGTATCCTTCCAGAAGAACCTATAATTACTGGTGCTGGTAAGGGATTTCCGCTAGAAATAACAGTTATGGTTGGACTAGTAATTTCAGTTACTGGAAGGTCGTTACTGCGACTAGAAGGAGTAAATTCTGTCACCCTTCCATTAACTTCAACTCGATCGCCTACACTGACCGTTGGCGCAGAATCAGTAAAAACAAAAATACCCTCCGAAGTAGCAATATTGCCATCTCCGATTGGGTCTTGCAAATAAAACCCATTTGAGTTAAAAGCAGTAACAATTCCGATAGTTGTAACTAACTCATTGACACGAGGAGAAGTTAAAGATGCACCTTGAATTTGACTAATATTAACCACAGGTAATAATTTTCGCTTAGTTTTTTAGCATTTTTTCTTGCTTTTGTTAGCTTACAAAATTTTCTTCAAGTGATTATAAACATTTTATTAAAAACAGTTTAAGGCTCTATTATTATTTAGTTGATAAGTGTTTTTGTCTATTGACTTTTCCCTCTAAAAGCTAGAGTAATTAAAAAAGTGTACGGATAAGAGTTGTCAGTTATCAGCGTTTTCACTTATGGCGACCGATGTTTTTATTTTTAATAGAAATAACACATAACTGATAACTGTTAACTGTTAAAACAATGGAAGTGCCGGCTTCTGATGCAAGACAGTATCATTCCAGGCTGCAGCCAGTTTTTGCCGATCGTTTAAAGAGACATTGGTTAAAAAGGATTCGTTTGAAGTTGAACCGAGTAGGTTATATGTTGACATGATTTGAATCATCTGAGTTAAAGCAAAAGAGCAATCGATCGCTGGCACTAATATCGAAAATGGTTGCCTTTTGAGGCGTTGTTCAAACCAGAGTTACAGTAAGCAGAACATTTGTTCTGATAAAACCTTTCTTGACGATCTACAGGCGCATACCACTGTTATCCGAAATATGTCAAGGAAATCTTATAGAATAGAGATAGGTAAAGTCAGAAGGATAAGATTTTCGCTTATCTGATGTACTCCCGAAAAATCTTAATTTAATAGTAGAAAAACATTGATGACAAGTTCAGATTAGGTACTATCGATTAGATAATATCTTGTAAGGAAAGTAGTTATAAATCATTGCTAAATCCTCAAACGTTTACCTTATCTAGCTGGCGAGACTTGTCTTATTTTGACGATAGCGCTCCTAGATAACGCAGTTGCTTTGGTGCAGCTTTACTGAGCAGGAGACCTTACAAGAGTTTGAAACTTTTATAAAGATTTATTGACAAATCCTTGACAAAGGATTGAAAATTTGGATTGGTTTCGCGCCCATTTCTATTTAAGAGATAGCTCAATCTACAAATAGTATTTTTTTCTAACTTGTCACCATTGGGGCAAAAATAATCTTCATTTTTGCTCATTAAAAACATTCAAATTATTTTTAGTATTTCCTTCTGTAGCTATCAATTTAAAAGTATGTTTAGTCTAAATTATCAGGTGAAAGAATTAAAACTATATGACAATCAAATAGAAACGTCTGCCTTGGTAAGTGAGATAGTCGATCGTTTCAAAAGTAATCCAACTTTGCTAGGAGCAATTGTCTTCTCAAACAGTAAGTTTGTTACCATGATTTCCCAGAAACTTTTTTGGAAATATATGAGTCTTCCTTATAGTTTAGAATTGTCTTCAAAACGCTCTATTAAATATTTAGTCGATTTACTTAATACCAAGAATTTCAATTTAATTGTTTCTGAAAAGACCTTAATTACAGAAGCGGCAAAAAAATCCTTAGAGCGAGCGGCGAAGTTCTTGGAAGAACCTATTTTGGTAAAAATTACACCACAATAATATAAATTGGTAGATGCACATCAACTGCTAGTAGCTTACGCACAAATCCACGAATTGACAAGTAGCTCGATGAAAAAAATAAATAAAAAGCTAGAAGAAGCTAATCGTCAATTAGAAAAAGTTGTCAAATTAGATATGGTAACGGGATTTGGCAATGAACGCGTATTTGAAAAATATTTAAATAGGGAATGGAAACGAGCAGGAAAAGAAAAAATATGGTTGTCTGTAATTAGGTTTGATATAGATTTTTTTAAAGAATACAAAGATGTTTACGGTAAATTAGCAGGAGATGAGCTTTTGCGTAAAATAGCCACTCCAATTAGAAAAGTGTTTAAGCGACCCGCAGATTTAGTTACTCATTATGGTGAGGGCAAATTTGGTATAGTTCTTCCCAATACTAATGTTTTTGATGCCGATCGCGTTGCCGATCGCATTATTGAGAAAATAAAAAAATTAGAAATAGTTAATCCTCAATCTAAAATTAACGATTGCCTAACTATAAGCTTAGGAGTTGCTAGTATGAAACCTTCTCCACTAGATTCGCAAAAGTTATTAATAAGCATAGCAGAACACGCACTCGATCGAGCTAAACAAACCGGAAGAAATCGCAAAATGCTTGGATGTTCCGAACACTTAGCTTTTGCGAAAGTAATAGAGTGAAAAAAGCTAAAACGATCGAGTAGCTTGGGAGAAGCGAATGCTGCTACTGTTAAAAAGAACCAACAACTAAGACCATTTTACGGGAATTTTGGCTACATATATTTATTCTCATCTCCTCCTCTTCCCCTCTCCTTCTCTTTCCCTTTCATCATTACTAGAAATCGCTTTTGTTGCACTACTAGCATTTTACGTTGCTTGGAATTTAGGAGCTAATGATGTTGCCAATTCTATGGGGACTTCTGTCGGTTCAAAAGCGCTAACTCTCAGACAAGCAATTGTTATTGCTGGAATATTAGAATTTACTGGCGCAGTAATATTCAGCCAAGGTGTATCCTCGACTCTAGGTACTGGTATAGCTAATCCTTCTTTATTCGCTCAAAATCCTCAATTACTCCTAGTAGGGATGGTAGCCGTATTAATATCTTGCGGTACGTGGCTGCAAATAGCCACCAGTCAGGGTTTACCAGTAGCATCTTCCCATGCAGTAGTGGGAGCGATCGCCGGATTTAGTTGGGTAGCCGCAGGAAGAGAAGCAGTAGAGTGGGTACATATCGGGAATATTTCTGTTGCGTGGCTAATTACGCCTTTAATTAGCGGTTCGATCGCTGCTTTATTCTACAGTTTGCTCAAGCATTGGATTCTCGATCGTCCAGATGCTTTCGTCCGACTAAAAGAATGGATTCCTTGGTTGAGTTCTATTTTGCTAGGATTATTTGGCGTAATTGTTCTACCAACTCTATTTAATAGGTCTTTTTTTAGCTTTATACCCATTCCTATACAAGATCTGTCTCTTGCGCTGGGTGGTATTGCTGCGGTAAGTCTTACTGTAGATGGCTGGAGACAGCTAGAACGCTTGCAAAAGAAAGAAAATGATAAATCAAGTCAAAATCTCAACTCAGTAGGTGTAGAGAAACTTTTAGCTAGATTTCAGATCGTAAGCGCTTGTTTTGTAGCTTTCGGTCACGGTTCTAACGACGTAGGAAATGCGATCGCGCCACTAGCAACAATCGTCTACATTTTCAGCACCAATTTAGTTCCTCTCAATGGTTTAAGTATCCCTCTTTGGATTTTAGTCCTTGGGGGTTTAGGTATCGTAGCAGGTTTGACCTTTCAGGGGAAAAACGTAATTGACACTGTGGGAGAAAAAATTATTCCTTTGCAACCCAGTAGCGGTTTTTCTGCTGAAATTGCCACAGCTACGACAATTTTATTAGCTTCTCGTTTCGGCTTACCCGTTTCCACTTCCCACGCACTTGTCGGTAGCGTTATTGGTATTGGAATCGTACAAAATTGGCAACAAGTGAACTTTTCTACAATTAAATCTGTTATTTTAGCTTGGGTTATTACCCTCCCTATTACAGCAATTTTAGGCGCAATTAGCTTTACTATTCTGCGTTTATTTATTTGAGGTAAAATTTTTAGTTGTAACTATTTTGGTAAAAAAATTTAGATAGAGGGTAGAATTAAAGAGTCTAAAAAAAAAGATGCTAACAAAAATAGTATGAAAAATGAAAAACCACGCTCGAAAATTGCTCAACTACGAAACAAGACGGGAATAACTCAATTAGAGTTATCGAGAATAGTAGGAGTCACAGAGACTACCATAGCTAATTGGGAGAAAGGCAGAAGCGGCATAGAATGGATAGAAAAACTAATCAAGCTGTGCCAAGCCCTCGATTGTCAACTAGAAGATCTAATTGATTACGATCTCTCTCAAGAGCCAGCAGAGAAGGAAGAAAAAAAAGCTTCATTCTCGAAACTGCGTCAAGTATACAAAACAAACAAGCTATCAGGGAAAAAAAATATCAAATATAAAACTTGAATTAAGCAACCAACTAAAAGATAATCATTAATGTAACGATTTAAATATCTATATTAAGTACCACAAATAAGCTAGTCTCTATGAAGCAAATCTTATTGGATGGCGAACTAATCTTAAAAGCATTAGAAGCCAGTGAAAGATTCGAGGAAAATTTTGACGCTTTGTGGGAGACATTACAAAATCAGCAGATTAAAGGATATATAACTAAGACAGACTTAGATAGACTTAGTCATCTTCTGAGAGAAGAAATAGATGATGAATCTGCTGCAACCATAATTTCTGAAGTTAAATACGTACTAGAAGTTTGGGACAGCAACGAGGATGGTAGTGAGGAGTTTGACGTAATTGTTAGCGAAGATTTTCAAAATGTTACTAACAAGCTAGCTCCTGTTTTATCCCCCAAAGAGTTTCTCCAGCGTCAATACTTAAATCGGCTTTTAGAAGTACAAATAGAACATACTGTAAAAGCTGCTATATTACCTAAGCAACTCCAAAATCGCCAGCGCAAGCCCAGTGAAATTTTAATAGAACTTTTATTTATATTCCCAATATTAGTGCAATTTTGGCAGCAAAGCGGAAAATTTTGGGAAGAACTACAAGATTCACAAGCAGATAAAATAAACCAAAACAACGATCGACAAACAGATGTGAAAATTTTGTTCGATCGCCATCACGAAGAAATTAATATTATCACCGGAATTAAATCTTTAGATAGTCTGTTAAGTCAAGGTCTGTTGAAGAGCAATGTTAGTCTGTTTGTGCCCTTAATTACAAATATCAAACAGATCGCTACGATCGCTTCTTTGCAAAGTATAAATAGAGATGGTCGGTTTATCTCTATCGAAAAAATCAGTAAAAATATTATCGCTCGTAATATCGCTCTATCTCTTTTAGTCCTTTTAGAAGATCGCTCTTCAAAGATTAAACCCTACTCGCGATCGCTGGCTTCTCCTAATTCTAGTGCATTAACTATTTTCCCAGAAAATCTCTTTCAAGAAACTATTAACGGAGATCTTATAGAAGGAAGCATCGGCAATGATATCCTCATAGGAACTGCAAATAACGATTACATTAATGGTAAAAAAGGAAACGATTTTCTAATTGCTGGTGCGGGTAATGACACGATCGTCGGGGGAAAAGGAAAAGATACTCTCGTTGGAGGAGAAGGAAACGATCTGCTAGTGGGTGGTGCTAGTAATAATTTTATTGGGGTAGTTAAGAATATAATTTTTACTTCTAATATTGGTGCTAACTATCTAATTGGCGGTGCTGGTGATGATACGATCGTGGGTGGGGGTAGCAATGATACTCTGATTGGTGGTAGTGGTCGCGATCGCATTTTTACGGCAGGCGATCGCAGTTTAGTCTTTGGCGATGCTGGTAATGATGTTATCAACAGTGGTGGTAATAATGATACGATCGTCGGTGGTAGCGGTAGCGATCGCATTTTTACGGCAGGCGATCGCAGTTTAGTCTCTGGCAATGCTGGGAATGATACGATTGTCGGTGGGGGTAGCAACGATACGATTGTCGGTGGTAGCGGTGGCGATCGCATTTTTGCTGCTGGCGATCGTAATTTAGTCTCTGGCGATGCTGGTAATGATACGATCGTCGGTGGGGGTAGCAATGAAACTCTTATCGGTGGGAGTGGTGGCGATCGCATTTTTGCTGCTGGATATAATAATTTGGTCTCTGACGAGACTGGAGCTTATAATATTAACGCCAGTACTGGAAACGATCGGATCTTCGGCGGTACTGGAAACGATCGGATCTTCGGCAGTACTGAAAACGATCGTCTCGCTGGCGAGGCTGGTAACGATACGATAACAGGCGGATTGGGTGGCGATTCGTTTTATCTCGATCTTGGTATCAGTTCTGTTAGTGAAGGAGGAATAGATTCGATCCTCGACTTCGATCGTATTGAAGGAGATATAATTGTCATTCAAAGTTATATTAATAATTTTAGTACTCCACTCAGCATTGACCAGTTTAGCTATGACTCGACTACAGGCGCTTTATCTTTTAAGGAACAAACAATTGCTTTCTTGACAGATGTAAATGGTGTTCCTAGCGAATTTAATCTTTCTACTGACATTATCCTTTTTAATTCCAATTAGGTTTAATTGACACAAAGGACTAAAAGCTATTACCGACATTAGATAAAATCCGATCGACTATTGCATCTCGCTGCGATCGCAGTGCTAAATCTAACTGTGGAAAATACCCGACTGTTGGTAATAACTCAACAAACCAAGTAGTCATCGCCACATTATCCGATACGATCCAAAAGTCTAGAGGTTCAGCACCGCCGAAATGTCGGCTATTCACCCCAAAACCCAATCTTTGACGGCGATATTGGCTTACAGGAGCATTTTCTCGCAACCATTGCTCGAAACTACTCGATTTCTCCATTCCAGCTAATAATTCCTGTTCGATCGTAGCAGGAAGTGCGGTTCTAGTTGCTATAGTCCAAGCTTCCCGTAATAGTGATTGGCGATCGCTCGGATCCAACCAAGCCTTAATTGCTAATTTAGCAGGCGATCGAGGCATCTGAGATAATCTTTCCTCATAATTCTTGTCTCCTGCCAGATCGACTATAAATTTACTTATAGGAGTTCCGTAGGCTTCTATATCCTTGCTGGCTGCAGTTAAATCTCCTAGCCACCAATACAAACCTCCTCGACATTGGTGTAAGTAGGTGTTGAAAGAACCAGACTGAGGATACTGCTTTAATAAATTGGTATACTTAGTGAGCGATCGCGCGATAACTTGAGGATATAATTGTTGTAATCCTGAAGAATTCCAAATAGGACTAGAAATAAACATTGGATTGCGCAATACTTCCAATGTCATAGCCTCTATGGCCCAATCCCGTTGACCTCGAGCCCATAAACCCAAACCCAATCTATAAAATACACCTCTTTTAGCAGGTATTAATTGAGCAGATCGAGCAAATTCTTGAGTAGCAGCTTTGGGATTTTTTGACAATAATAACCATCCTAAATTGCTACGTCCGAATTCCTGATAAGGAGAGACTTTATTCCCTTTTTCCAGCCAAGTAATGCTTTCTTGCAATAACTTTTGCTGCTGCTGAGGATTGCCAGTTTTGAGGGCAAGATCCCCCAAATTCCAACCTAACTGATAAGGATAATATGGTTGCCAAGGTGCTAGCTGTTGGGCTTTGGTTAAGTTTTTAACAAAACTATTGACATTATCTTTAAGTAGTGAATTAAAACCTCGATCGGCAAATTGCCAAGCTAAATGGACTGGGACTAACCAGACGATCGCAGCTACCGTCACACTCAAACCAGCTAAAGCTATTTTGGATGAATATTTGCTAGGTAAAACAGGGGCTGAAGAGACTCGGAAAATAGAAACTAAACAAGCCAAATAAATTACTAGAGTGCCGCTAATAGAAATATTATCTAACTGATAATCTGTGAGAGAGATAATAGTGTAAGCTAGCATTCCACCGCAGATACTCCACAGAAGAATAAAATCGCTACGATCGAGATTAATCTTACCTTTTCGACGCAGTAAAAGATAAATGGGAAAAGCGATCGCTGCCAAAAAAGCCACAATTCCCCACAGCCCCATTTCTCCCCAAAGTTGTGCTGGAGTACTGTGCAACTGGTAAACTAACTCTGACTCTTGCCCTGCCCAAATAGGACGATATTTTTGATATAAGATAGGTACGCCTCCTAGTCCTATTCCAGACATTGGATCCCTACTACCCATCCTCCAGCCAATAATATTATTGATAATTCTAAAACCTAATTCCCCACCACCATCACCCCTAGCGACGGCTAAAATTAAATTGCGGAAGCGATTATTGAGCAAGACGATCGAGCAAAGCAAGGCGATCGATCCTACTCCTCCCAATACTAACCAGAGACGAGGAAGGGAACTGCGAAATAGCAAAATTGCCGCACCAACTATACACAGTATTAATAAACCCAGCCACCCTCCTCTAGAACTGGTAGTATACAAATCGAGTAGGCCGAGACCGACTCCTGCTAGCCACAACCAACGTTGCTTACCAGTTTGTAAAATGCTCAATCCTACCAAAAGGGGTATAGCGAGTAAGAGATAGCCAGCGACATAATTTTGATGACCGATTGGTGCCCAATTTCTCAGCTCTAAAATAGAAAAGTCATAGGTTAAATTGACCCCATATTGCTTCAATTGTTCTAAACGGGATAATTCCGGTATCAGGGTTTGAGTTGTCCACAGACCGAGGCTAACTACAATAAAAGCTAAATTGAGATATCCCTGGGTAATAAGTAATTGGTAGCGAGACTGGGGGCGATCGAGATAGTAATTGAGAGCATATATTGCAGCGATAAAACCAAACACAGACCAACTATACCAAACCGCTTGGTTAGGATATTCAGCGAATATAGTAGAGACAATTAAGCCAAGAACTATCCAACCAACTAGCCAATCTAATCTTAAGCCCAGACCTCTTACTTGCTTTCGCTGCCAAATTAGCCACAATAACCATAATATCGGACATAGCAAACCAATTTGCCAGAGAACAACTCCAGGTAATGCTACCATCTGACTGTGACTGTCAGGCCAGAGAGTAAAAAGGACGTAAAAGCAACCTGTAAGAAGGGCAAATAATTGGCTATCTTTAGAGGTTGTAGATTTATTGTCTGAGTTGGGTTTCATCCAAAGACAGTTTTTGTTGAATCCCTAAGATTATAAAATATTGTCACGTTCAATTTTAGCTTTTATCGTCCTTTCTCAAGCAGTTAGTAGAAATTTGAAGCGCGATATTTCTACTAACTACCCAAAAGAACTAAAAGAAGAGGAGAAATATCTATCTGCTATACTTCCATTTTTTGTTTAATTTTTATTGCTAATGTCAAGTCATTAGAGGCATTTCTTTTATTATTTGGATAATTCTCTAACATCAAGTGAATCGTCCAAAGTTTAATCTTTCTTGACAGCAATTCTAAGTTTTTATCTGATATTTTAGGTCTTACTTGTATTTTTTCTTCTAATTGATCGGCAACTAAATTCAACATAAAAATCTCAACAATTTAAGCTCACTACAAGTTATTATATTGTCTAGACGAAAGTTAAGCGATCGGCAAAATAGCTGAAAATTATCTAGGCTATTTGCATCTCAATTGGATATTTCAACCTGACTTCAAACGAAGACGAAGAGACTCAGATCGGCCCTATATCTATTTTGTATTTTTTTATTGCCCCCTCTTGTTTTTAGGCTTTTGCGATCGGACAATGAAACCTTATATTGCATCTGGAAAGGAAAAGTTCGAGAAGCATGGAAATAATAGCGATCGTTTTATCTGGTATATTTGCGGCTATCTCTCCTGTGGGAGTCATAGTTGACAGTGTAATAGAAAATAGTATAAGCTCCCGAGTCGAAAACGTAGAACTCTTAAAAGTAAGAGTAGATAACGCTCCAAACTACCAGATCCTGGAAGGTAAAGCCGATCGAATACGCATTGCTACTAGAGGTTTAGAATTAATACCAGATGTGAGAATTGATACCCTCGAACTAGAAACCGATCCCGTAAGTATAGATTTACAAAGTATAGGAGGGAAATCCCAGGCTTTCAATCGCTCTTTAAAGGAACCATTACAGGGGGGAGTGCGTCTAATCGTAACCGAAAAAGATATTAATCGCGCTCTAGAATCACAACAAATACAACTTCGATTGCAAAATTTGCTCGACAGAGTAGATAGAAATGGTTCTGGAGTACTAGGAAAGATCGAATTGACTAATGTGGGAGTAAAATTTCTCGACGAGAATCGCCTGCGGGTTAATATACAAGTCGAGCGAGCTGGTTCTTTTGGAGATAACTCTCAACCTTTAGATATAATGCTCGAGTTAGGAATACAAGTAGAAGGAGGCAGAAATATTCAGTTAATTGAGCCAAAGGGAACAGTTGACGGCAAAAAAATTTCTCCCAGACTATTGGAGGGGTTCACTAGTGGTATTAGTAAGCGCTTAGATTTGCAAAGATTGCAAAAAAGGGGAATCGCACTTCATATCTTAAAATTAGATATAGATAACCAGAAACTAAATATGGCGGCGTTTATTAGAGTAGACCCAGAAGAAACAAGTGAGCTACCCGCCGAAAGTAAACTCTAACAAAAGATGAAGATAAGAAGCGAAAAAGCTTTTTTAAATAGAGCCTTCTTTTAAAATGCGATCGCTATTGGCTCTAAAGTATTGAGAAGAACAATAGCCACAAGAAAATATTAGCAAGGAGATACGCACATGCAAAAGCAACAATCTAATCGTCGTTTTTCCCAGGGTTTAATTGCCGGAGTTTCAGCAGCAGTTTTAGTAGTAGGTGGTGGTACAATTTGGTGGGCCGTAAATTCAATTACTAACTTCCCAAAAGACCCCAATACATCGGAAATCACCTTAAAAAACTCTCCCCATATTTATTGGCTCAATAGCACCAATAAAGATGGAGAGCTAATTTCTCGTCCAATAACTATAAAGAAATCAGCTCGATCGTCAGAAATTCTCCATAGCGCGATGGCTCGTTTATTAGCAGGACCTGGAGACCAAAATTACACCACCACAATTCCCCAAGGAACAAAACTGCTAAATTTAACTGTGGAAGACTCGGAAGTTAGAGTTAATCTGTCTCAAGAATTTACTGCAGGTGGCGGTAGTGCTTCAATGATTTATCGTTTGGGGCAAATTCTTTGTACGGCTACCAGTATAGATTCCAATAGTAAAGTTTGGCTTTCAGTAGAAGGAAAACCCCTTGAAGTTTTAGGTGGGGAAGGAGTGACAGTCAGACAGCCTATGACTCGCCAAAACTTTGAAGAAGATTTTGCCTTTTCTGGATGTAATTAGCACAATCTTTGCTACTAGTTATTTGTTATTTTTTTTTATTATCGATCGCGAAGAGAATTTGGCTCAATCTGGATCGATTGACATTAACTTCTGACCGTACTCAACTGGCTCGCCATTTTCAACGAGTATCTCCATCACTTTTCCTGTGATTTCTCCTTCAATTTCATTCATTAACTTCATAGCTTCAATAATACAGACAGTTTGTCCCTTGCTAATGCGATCGCCAACTTCTACAAATGGAGGTTCGTTAGGTGCAGGCGCTCGATAAAAGGTTCCTACCATGGGAGAAGTAATTTCTACCCATTTTTTGTCTGTAGAAGGAGGGGGTGGAGGTGTTTCTGATGGAATAGTAGGAACGCTGACCTCTTTGCTTGGAGGAATTATAGTCGGAGCGACTGCCTCAGAAATTGCTCCAGCAGCCTCGCCAGCCACCACAATAGCCCCTTTGCGTATTGTCAGATGAAATTTATCGCTCTTTAGAGTTAATTCGGTAATATCCGTCTGGGCGATCGCTGCTATCAATTCTCGGATTTCGTTAAAGTTTAGCGACACAAATAATAAATCCTGCTCGTTGTTTATTAGTAAATATTCATCCGCCCTTGCCATTCGATCGGCTATGGAGATAGCCTATAAAAACAAAGACGAATGAATTAGAGTATTTACTCGCGTCCCAAATAGGTATCGTTGCGAGTATCAATTTTAATCTTTTCTCCTACTGAAATAAATAAAGGTACCATTATCTGAGCACCAGTTTCCACAATTGCTGGTTTAGACCCACCAGTAGCAGTATCGCCTTTTACACCTGGGTCAGCTTGAATCACTTCAAGCACTACGGTATTAGGTAATTCTACTTCTAAAACCTGAGTGTCCCAAGAAATGACATTAACTTCCATTTCTTCTTTGAGGTACTTAACGCGATTGCCGATTTGGTTTTCGTTAAGGCGAATTTCTTCAAAAGTTTCCATATCCATAAAGACGAACTGTTCGCCATCTTTATAGGTATGTTGCATGGCTCGTTTTTCTAAAGTAGCTTGGGGTACAGTTTCCCCTGCTCGGAACGTTCTTTCCACCACACTCCCACTTTGGACGTTTTTTAACTTAGTGCGCACGAAGGCAGAACCTTTACCTGGCTTGACGTGAAGAAATTCTACTACCCGCCACACAGAGCCATCCAACTCGATAGTTACACCGGTACGAAAGTCGTTACTAGAAATCATGAAACTACGTCACAGCCCTTAAAAAATCAAGATATTATTTTACCCGATCGACGGTTCGATCTTCCCTTTGAAAAGTCAAAAGTTAAAAGTTAAAAGTAAATTTTTAGTTAAAGATTCACAATGCATTCGTACCAGATTTCACAGAAGGTCTCCGTGCCAAAAAATCCTCGTTTTATGGTCGCAGTACCCTTGAAGGCGGAATGATGGGATGATGGTTTGGGGACATACACTAGGCACAAAAGATAGATTTATGAAACCGCAAAAAAACTTTCTACTCGATTGGTGCAAGCGTTTACTCAAAACAAGTGCTCTAGCCGTTTTATTAATAACACTTTCGCTAGGTTTGAGCGCTGGTTGGTTTGGTTCCGATGATAGCAGTCAACCGGCTCGTAAAAGCGCCTTAGCACAGGGGGATGCAGTTACAGATCCCAACGCCATTTTAAGGAATGCCCTCCCAATTGACAACGAAACGGTGCGGAATTTGCAAGCAGACTTAGAAAATATTTCTGGTTACTTAAAATCTAAGCGCTGGAGTAATGTTAGCCGAGATCTTAAGCAAGCTTCCAGAATTTTAACCTATAGCCGCGATAAATTGCTCGCTAGCGTACCAGACGATCGCCAGCCTCAAGGTTCAGCTTTAATCGACGATATTAAAGAGGGTGTAGACGAACTTCGAGAATTAGCAGAAACTAAAGACAAAGAAACAGTTCTCGCAAAGAAAAACGAATTACTCAAACCCATTACTGCACTAGAACAATTGATGGTGCAAGGGTTCCCTTTTGAAGTTCCTCAAGAATATTCCAACTTACCTCAACTATTAGGTCGTGCCACTGTAGAATTGTCAACAACAAAAGGGGATATGACCCTGGTATTAGACGGCTATAATGCTCCAGTTACTGCGGGGAATTTTGTCGATTTAGTACAGCGAGGTTTCTATGACGGTTTAGATTTCTTTGGTGTCGAAGGCTTCGTCATACAAACTGGCAATCCACCTGGAGACGAACAAGGCTTTATCGACCCCGATACTGGAGAATATCGAGCAGTTCCTTTAGAAGTATTCGTTAGGGGCGAAGAAGAACCAATTTATGGGATGACTTTAGAAGATGCTGGGATTTATTTACCAGATCTGGCTCTTCCTTTTAATTCCTATGGTGCAGTAGCTCAAGCGCGTCCCGATATGGATCCTAATGGGGGATCTTCTCAATTTTTCTTCTTCAAGTTCGATACAGAATTGACTCCTCCTGGTTTTAATCTTATGGACGGACGTTATGCAGTCTTTGGTTATTTGGTCGAAGGGAAAGAAGTTCTACGAAAACTGACCGATGAAGATAAAATTATTTCTGCTAAAGTGGTTGACGGCATCCAAAATTTAGTCGAACCTCAAGTTTAGTTGACAATTATCGGTGGTAGCTGTTTTGACATCTCCTACTTTTGAAAAAGTAGGATTCTAAGCTGATGCAGAGAGAACGGCTAAAAGCCGATTCTCTCCGCGCTTACGATATGATTTTCTTAAATTTGATAAATCATATCGGTTAGGGACTGCCAAAATTCCCTTACCGACCTCGGCTAAAGTTATCTTTAGCTGTATCGCTACTTTCTTCAAGATGTTTGCTGCACCATTAGCATCGGCTGATATTAGCCAACCTTTTTTTGTTTTATACGTACCTCTAGTTATTCTCTTACCTGAAAACTCATACTTTGTGGGTTTTTCGCCATATTTAGGTAATAAGTCAGAGTCGAGAAAATTAAAGTCAGTGAAGAGGTCGCCCCCTCCACTGCTCTCCAAAACCGTGCTTGATACTTTCGCATCACACGGCTCCTCAATGAAACAGCGCTTGTCATGCGCACGTCAATCAGAAAAT
>JASJDA010000089.1 GCA_030065755.1 Prochloraceae cyanobacterium
GTATTAACTTAGATGCTTTTAGCAGGAATAAAGGGGATTTATATTCATGACCATTACTATCAGTTAAAAAAGTTTTTAATCCAAAATCAAAGCCCGCGCTTTTACCCGTCACGACTCCAATTGACTCATCTTTCCAAATGCAAAATATGACACTGCGCTAGTTTGTAAACGATTGCTTTAATTTTTTAAGTTTAACGAAAATAAGTAAAAAAATCATGGTGTTTTTTCACAAGACGATACAGCTTTCTGGAAAAGCAGAGATACTAAAGGTAGATAAAGATCATAAATTCTAAATAAAAAAATCATGGATCCTCTAAGTACAATCACAGCTAGCGCGATTGCCAACCTAGCTTTTAGCGAGTTCATCAAATCTGGAGCAGGAGAATTCGCAAAGAAATCAATTGGTGGTGTGATTAACCTAGTCACAAATTTACGCGACCAAATCAGAAAAAGATTTGAAGGTAACAATCGAGCGAAAGCAGCATTGATTGATGTAGAAAAAAGAGGGAATAAAGCCTCTTTTGAAAAATTTGTCAGATATTTAGACTTAGAAATGCTGGAAGATGATCAATTTGCTATTTCGATTCGCAGAACAGCCCAGCAAATTATTAATTATCAGAATCAAAACACAACTCAAATGAGTCAACAAAAAATTAATATTGGTCGCGATCGAGTTAATGTTGGTCGTGATTATATTGGTCGAGACCAAAACATTGTTAATCAGCCTCAGGGCGATATTAGGATAGGAGGCTCTTAAACCATGGCTCGAAAAAAAATTAATATTGGTCGTGACCAAGTTAATGTTGGTCGTGATTATATTGGTCATGACCAAAACATTATTAATCAGCCAGAAACAGTAAATATTATTCAGGGTCAGGATACTCGAACATCTGATCCAAAGGTGTTACTTAGACAAGCTATGAAACTTTTGGATGGAAAATCATATCAACAGTCGATAGATCTGCTTAATACAGCGATTGAAGCTGATCCATCGATGGCTGAAGCCTATTATTATCTTGCACTTGCGAAACTTAGAGGACAACGTCCAAAATTTCTAAAATGTAGTGAAATTGAAGTAATTGATCAACTGTTATGTACTGCTGCAATAATGGGCGATACTGATGAAACCGTTCAATGGTTTCGGGCGCTTCTCCGAGATGATTATTATGGAGGCAATCATATGAATTGTCCTCCCCCATCTGTTGAAGATATACTCGCATCTATTCATCCTGAAGCAACAGATACTAATAAATTAAGATCTCTTTTAAAAAAAATGCCAATGCCTGATAATCAACTTTATGCTTGGCTTGTCGAACAAATTTTTTAATTTATTTTAGAGGAGTGAATTTTCTCCGATGCCTCTCTCACGAAATGCCCCCTTAAGAAGTTGATAATTTAATTCCTTTAAATGACCCTATCCTGGTTTTATTCTAAATTTAAACAAGCTAACAATCGTGGTGCAGCGGACTGAAGGAACTCACTATATTGAAAAAATAGCTAATTCACAAGGGGTTAAAACAGCTTTAAACAAAACAGCCGAAATTACAGATATGGCAGGAAAAGCTATTGTTCAGGAAACTACAAAAGTAAGTGAAAATATTAGCAATTTTTGGACATCTTGGCGGAAAAGCTTTTAACGGGACTTAGACATTTTTTAGTCAAAAATAGCTTAAAACCTATACACAGCAACAATTTTACGTCGATTTGCTTATTTTCTTGATATACTTAGGTTTCAGTGATTTTTTGGTGCTTGGTGTATATCCATTGTCCTACTTGGGTTTGAGGCTATTTTCTTGTTGTTTTTTGTCTCAGTAACGTTAACCGAACAGTATTGGGGCGCATCCTGCTCACCCATGACGTTTCTACAATTACTCGCTATGCATACGATCGAGTGATGGTATAATTATCTTTTAACTAATTTTAGCTGGCTCCGCTTCTAAAAAGTTTTGATTCCGTAAGTCAAATCCTAGGAGATCGAGACTTTTGCAAGAGTTATACTAAACAACCATTTTGTTGGGTAGGCATGGTAAAATAACGTGTTTGCTAGCCTATCGACACCAAGAACGTATTCAATGAGTTTGACAGCAGTTAGTTTGTTTTGCGGTGCTGGAGGATGCTCTTTAGGTTTCAAACAGGCAGGCTATGAGATTCTTTTTGCTTCTGATATAGATACATTAGCCGTTCAGACTTATAAGGCAAATTTCCCAGCCGCAAAATGTATTGAAGCGGATATCAAAAAGCTAGATTTCAGCAAAATACTTTTTGAATTGGGTTTAGCAACTGGCGAGCTTGATATATTAATAGGTGGCCCACCCTGCCAAGGTTTCTCTACAGCAGGTATACGGTTTTGGTACGATCCTAGAAACGCTCTTTTGAAAAACTATATTTTTGCTATTAAATGCATAAAACCCAAATGGTTCTTAATGGAAAATGTAGAGGGTTTACTGACATCGCGAAAAGGTCAATATGTTTATGAGGTGGTCAAGGTCCTTGTTGAGTGCGGCTATAAAGTTAGATTAGAGAAAGTCTATTCTCACGAGTACGGCGTACCTCAAAGACGTAAGCGTGTCATCATAATTGGCAACAGATTGGGAATTGATTTTTATTTTCCAGAACCTGCATTCAAGATTCATGGCCGAATATTCCGTAATTCTGATATAACTTTAAGGCACACTATTTCTGGGCTTCCTAAGCCTTCTAAAGATCAAAAACGGTCGTTGTTATACGAGTCAGTACCTGAAACTGACTGGGAACAATATTTACGTGGCAGTGCAACTAGTGTTTCAGAGCATTTTACCCCCAAGCTAACCTCTCTTCAAAGGGAGCGAATAAAAGCCCTTAAACCTGGCCAAACAATGAAAGATTTACCTACCCATCTTCAGCATGAATCTTTCAAAAGACGTGCAAATCGACGCGTAATGGATGGAACTCCTTCAGAGAAGCGAGGCGGCTCCCCTTCTGGTTTGAAACGACTAATGTTCGATGAACCTTGCTTAACTATTACAGGTGCTGCAATAAGAGAATTTATACATCCTGAGGAAGAACGTCCGCTGACAATTAGAGAAGCAGCAAGGATTCAAACTTTCCCAGACGATTTTGTTTTCATAGGGAATTCTTCACAGAAAATACAACAAATAGGCAATGCTATCCCGCCAGTGATAGCTCGGATATTCGCTGAGCATATTAGAGAGAATTATGGATTTGACGTACAGCATAACTCTCGTGGATTTTTATTAGGATATTGTCTTACGAAAGCAAGTGCTATGAGTCCAGCCTTAAGGAAGGCTGACAGTCTCTTAAAATCTATTTCAAATCAAAGTGAAGTAATACAGTTCAACTTATTTGGAGACAATATGCCAGGAAGTAGTTTCCTTAAAAAACTATTCTCAAAATGTAAGTTTCATGGAACTGGTGATGCTCAAGTCACGATCTCTGATGCTGAAATTTACAGCTTGCTCTACTTAGCTATCAGTGACTTGAGTTGGTCTCACAAAGAACTCGGCATGAATTCTATCGATTTACCATTTTTGAATTACTACGAGATAGATCTTGAATGGTTTGACAATCTGAAGATTCAGACGCTTAAAACAAATGATGTTATGGAGGTGTTGGATGCTTGTGTTAAAAAAGACAACGACTTTTCACTTTATATAGAAAACTTATGCGCCCTACACAGAAGACGTGTCAAGTATAAAAGAATTCTGTCTACCCAGCCATTACCCAATATGGATCAAGTTGGTCCAAGAGTTTTGCTAGAATATGGTCGCTGTAATTTAAACTTATTGGCCAATTGGATGATTTGGCGGAAGTGGATTTATGATATTGATAATCGTTCTGCTCAGGAAACAGGATATTTATTTGAGCCTGTTCTCGCTAGTTGCTTAGGAGGTGAAGCAATAGGAGCAAGAAATTCTCCAATTAAAAGACTAAATTCAGAAGGTATTCCGACCAACAAAGGACGTCAAGTAGACTGCCTCGTTTCAGCTAACATGACAGCTTATGAATTGAAACTCCGTGTCACTATTGCAGCTAGCGGACAAGGAAGATTTGGTGAAGAATTATCATTTCCTGTAGAAAGTAGAGCTGCTGGCTATCGTCCCATCTTGCTAGTGCTAGATCCAACGCCATCGGATAGATTAACCGAACTCTCGAATAAATTTTTAGAATGCGGCGGAGAGTTCTATCAAGGAGAAGATGCTTGGCGTCATATGGAAGAGCAAACAGGGGCAGTCATATCTGTGTTTATTGATAAGTATATTAAACCTGCCATACAGGATATAGAGTCAATCGACATCACCGAACTACAGTCCCTTTCTCTGAACTGGGATTCCGAGCGGGTAACTATTTCTACTGACAATGACAGCTACTCTATAAGTCGGGAGTGAAAAGCGCTAACACCGATATTCGCTCTCTTTTTAATATTTTTCGTGTTACTGAACTTTTACTTAGCTAATACCTATTAATTGATTTTTGGCTTTTGTTTTTTTCGAGGGGTGATTTTTTATCTATCTCGATCGCATTCCTCATCCCGACCTTTTTATTCTTATACTTTAAAGGGATAGGCATCAAAGCGCTAAAATTGTAAACTAGATCTGCTCTCTAAGACAAAAACAATGGCAGAAATACTTTTTTTCAACGCTCTACGAGAAGCTATTGATGAAGAAATGGCTCGCGACGATACAGTATTTGTTCTCGGTGAAGACGTGGGTCATTATGGCGGTTCTTATAAAGTTACCAAAGATCTCTACGAAAAATACGGCGAACTGCGACTGCTAGATACACCTATTGCCGAAAATAGCTTCACGGGAATGGCTGTAGGTGCAGCAATGACAGGTTTGCGACCAATTGTAGAAGGCATGAATATGGGCTTTTTGCTCTTAGCTTTCAACCAAATCGCCAATAATGCGGGGATGCTGCGCTATACTTCTGGCGGAAACTTTAAAATACCAATGGTAATTAGAGGGCCAGGAGGTGTAGGAAGACAGTTAGGTGCAGAACACTCTCAGCGCTTAGAAGCATACTTTCAAGCAGTTCCAGGTCTGAAAATCGTAGCCTGTTCCACTCCATACAATGGCAAAGGGTTACTAAAATCTGCCATCCGCGATGAAAATCCAGTACTGTTTTTCGAACACGTTCTTTTGTATAACTTAAAAGAACATTTACCCGAATCAGAATATTTATTGCCTCTCGATAAAGCAGAAATAGTGCGCAAAGGCAAAGACGTGACCATTTTGACCTACTCTAGAATGCGTCACCACTGTCTGCAAGCGCTCGAGAAAATAGAACAACTAGGCTTCGATCCAGAATTAATCGACCTCATTTCTCTCAAACCGATAGATATGCAAACCATAGGGGAGTCAGTGCGCAAAACCCACCGAGTTATTATTGTGGAAGAATGCATGAAAACCTCTGGTATTGCCGCAGAATTAATAGCACTGATTAACGAACAACTATTTGATGAATTAGACGCTCCAGTAGTGCGTTTGTCTTCACAAGATATTCCTACCCCATACAATGGCAAGCTAGAAGAGTTAACCATAGTACAACCACATCAAATCGTTGAAGCCGTGCAAAAAATAATGGCTTTGCAAATCTAGGAGAAAAGTCGAAATAATGCAAACACAGCGCACGTGGCTATTATTTATTCTAGTTCTGGTGGTAGCAGCGATGTCCCTGTTGCTCTATCCACCACTGAGAGACAATCAACCCCCCATCCAGCTTGGATTAGACTTGAGAGGAGGGGCACAACTGACAATACAGGTACAAACCACAGACGAAATAACTGAAATAACAAAGGACGACTTAGATGCAGTTGAGCTAGTTATTTCCAACCGCGTTAACGGTTTGGGAGTATCCGAAGCTGTGGTGCAAACAGCAGGAGCAGATCGCATCCTAGTTCAATTACCTGGGGTAAGCGATCCTGAAGAAGCAGAAGAACTCTTGGGGGAAACAGCACAACTCGACTTTCGTACCGAAGATCCCACAGTTATCTCCCAATTGGATGTCAGACAGCGAGAATATGGGGCTTTAATAGAAGAGCAGATATCAGCAGAACAAAAACAAGATAAGGAAGCGATCGCTTCAATTGAAGAGAAAATCAGACAAAAACAAGAAGAAATAGCAGCCTTAGAAGAACAACGTTTCAGTCGCACCGATCTAACTGGAGAAAATTTGCGAAATGCCAACTACGGACCTGCTAACCAAGCGGGAACCCAATGGCAAGTCAATCTTTATTTTGACTCAGAAGGAGCTGAGAAGTTCGCTGAATTAACTAAAAGCGTTGCAGGTACGGGAAGAACTCTGGGGATTTTCCTCGATGACGAATTAATTAGCGCTCCTTCAGTTGGCCCCGAATATGCTGATACGGGTATATCAGGGGGGAGGGCTCAAATCAGTGGCAACTTTGACGCTTCTGAAGCTAAAACCTTATCTCTTCAGTTACAAGGTGGTTCCTTGCCATTGCCAGTGGAAATTGTCGAAAATCGCACTGTGGGGGCTACTTTAGGACAAGATAGCGTCAGACGCAGTATCTATGCTGGTTTATCTGGTTTGCTGTTGGTTTTAGTCTTTATGGTGGTATATTACCGAATACTTGGATTGATTGCTAATCTGGCTTTAGGAGTATACACTGTACTAACTTTAGCTTGTTTTACTCTAGTACCTGGTTTTACTTTGACCCTACCTGGAATTGCTGGTTTTATCCTCAGTATCGGCATGGCTGTAGATGCCAACGTACTTATTTTCGAGCGCACCAGAGAAGAATTAAGATCGGGTCGCACTGTTTATAGAGCTGTTGAATCTGGTTTTAACCGCGCTTTTTCCAGTATTTTAGACAGTAACGTTACGACTTTAATTGCTTGCGGGGCATTGTTTTGGTTGGGTTCTGGTTTGGTAAAAGGTTTTGCTCTGACTCTAGGAATTGGAGTGGGTGTAAGTATGTTTACTGCTTATTCTTGCAGTCGTACTATCTTGTTTCTGACAGTGCTAGGATTGCCAAGCGTGCGTCAAAAACCAGAACTGTTTTGTCCCAACTTAACAGCTTCGGCAAAATCATGAGGGGGGAAATTAGATGAAACTGAGCGTAATTAAATATCGCCGCGCGTGGTGGTCTCTGTCGGCGATCGCCGTACTAGGCTCTATATTAGCAATGCTCCTGTGCTTTAAAAATTTTAATGCCCCTCTGCGTCCTGGTCTAGACTTTATTGGCGGCACGAGATTGCAGCTAGGGTTAGATTGCTCTATACAAGGGAACTGCGATCGGCCAATTGATACAGCCGAAGTTAGCGAAGTACTGGTAACTAAGGATTTAGCTACTAGCAGCAGCATTCAGGTAATTGAAAAATATACTCTTTCGGTTCGCACTCCAACTCTAGATGCAAAAGAAAGAAACGAACTACAACAAGCCTTGAGCGAAAAAATAGGCAAGTTCGACGATGAGAAAATACAAATAGATACTGTCGGTCCTAGCATCGGTCGCGAACTATTTGCTTCGGGGTTACTGGCGCTAATTGTTTCATTTTTTGGCATTATTGTCTATTTGAGTATCCGCTTTCAATTTGACTATGCTATTTTCGCGATCGCTGCTTTGTTCCACGACGCTCTGATTACGGCTGGGGTTTTCGCTGTCTTGGGTTTGGTCGCTCAAGTTGAAGTTAATAGCCTATTTTTGGTTTCTATCTTGACAATTATTGGTTTTTCTGTTAATGATACAGTGGTAATTTACGATCGCATTCGGGAGACGACGGAGTTAAATCCCGACGAATCGCCAAATGAAATTGTAGATGATTCGGTAAATCAAACTTTGACGCGATCGATTAACACTACCGTTACCACTTTGCTACCCCTAATCGCAATTTATATTTTTGGGGGAGAAACTCTAAAATATTTTGCCCTAGCACTGATTATTGGCTTTACCCTGGGTTCCTATTCGAGTATTTTTATTGCCAGTACTCTGTTAGGTTGGTGGAAAGAAGGTCGTCAAACAGAACCCAAACTAGCAGTTGCTTCTGGAGTTGGGGAAGCGATCGCAGATTCAGAAGCTAAAGATACCGATTGAGAACATAAATAATGGACGTAATTCCAGCAATAGACTTACTTGAAGGAAAATGCGTGCGATTGTATCAGGGAGACTACGATCGCTCGATGGTATTTAACGAAAATCCAGTTGAGGTAGCCAAAGAATGGGTCGAACGAGGAGCAACTAGACTACACGTAGTAGACTTAGATGGAGCAAAACAGGGCGAACCAGTTAACTTAAAAGCAATTGAAGCAATTGTAAGAGCAGTATCCGTACCCGTGCAAGTAGGAGGAGGATTGCGCGATCGCGATCGCATTGCTCAACTACTTAACTTAGGAATCGATCGAACTATCGTAGGAACTATAGCGGTAGAACAACCCCAACTAGTACAGCAACTAACTGGGGAGTTCCCCAAACAAATTGCGATCGGCATTGACGCTCGCAATGGTAAAGTTGCCACTAGGGGGTGGTTAGAAACATCAGAACTTGAAGCCATACAACTAGCTCAACAATTTCTACAAACAGCCGCCATAATCTATACAGATATTCATCGCGACGGTACCCTTACAGGTCCCAATCTCGATGCTTTAAGAGAAATGGCATCTGCGGTAGATGTTCCCGTAATCGCTTCTGGGGGGATTAGTTCTCTAACTGACTTATTGAGTTTACTTTCTCTCGAACCACTTGGAGTAACTGGAGTAATTGTCGGTCGCGCACTTTATACAGGAGACGTTCAATTATCCGAAGCAATTCAAGCTATTGGTTCGGGTCGTCTTCAAGATGTTCCCCCAGATCTGGGTTTTTCTTCTTTTGCTTGACCAATTCGATCGCCTTCTTTACGAAGGCATTTTAGCCCCTTCTAATCTTGTCTTATTTAAATCTACTCCATAGATAAATCCGTGTTTGTGAGATTCGCAGACTGTAAATTGGCTCCACTTAGATCTGCTTCAGCTAAGTTAGCCTCTCTCAAATCAGCACCACTAAAATTACAACCTTGTAAACTAGCATTCGAAAAACTGTTAGCTTGCTTGTTTTAATAAGTTTTCCTTATCACCAAAGGTAGGGGAGAGCCGCTCTCCTAAACCCTATGAAGGTATGAACATAACTGGTGTGACGGGTTTAACTCCTGCTCAGCAAACAACATTAAAGTTACTTGGAGCAGTTGAACGAGATGTCGATCGCACTTTTGCCTCTAATCACTAATAACTAATAACTAATAACTAATAACTGATAACTGTATTCTTTTCGTAATCAATCTCAATAAACTTGCTATTTACTATTTGCTACCAAATAATTGCTTGCAGGATTAGTTGTAGAAGTTCCCAAGAAAGAAGAATCAGACTGATTCTGAGAAACTTGCTGACAAGCTAAAAGCATCAGGGTAATAACAGTTGCTGTTTTAAGACGACTGAAAAATTTAGTGGGGTTGTCAAACATACTCTTTTCTACAATATGCTTTTCTCACCTACTAGGGTGGCAAATATTGTTTTTCTATAGGACAAAACTATTACACCTTTTTAACTGTCACATCTCTGTGCGATCGGCATACTTTACTATTTTTGTTAAGATGTGTTAAGTTAAGCCAAACATTATCTCAATGAAAACTGCCTTAATCACTGGAGCCTCTTTTGGGATCGGAGAAACCTTTGCTAGAGAACTAGCTTCCCGTCAGAATAATTTAGTACTAGTTGCCCGTTCTGCTGATAAATTAGAGCAACTGGCTTCTGAGTTACGAGAAAAATACAATATTCAAGCAGATGTCATAGTTCAAGACTTAACTGCTTCAGAATCAACGCGATCGGTATTTGAGGTTGTGTCGGAAAAAGGATTGGCGATCGACCTATTAATTAACAATGCTGGTTTTGGAGACTACGGCACTTTCACGGAGAGAAAGTTAGAAAAACAGGTACAGATGATTCAACTCAATATTACTGCCTTAGTAGAGTTAACTTATCTGTTTTTGCCTCAAATGAAAGCGCGCGGTGAAGGAGGAATTATCAATGTTTCTTCTATTGCTGGATTTCAACCCCTACCTTATATGTCTGTCTACGCTGCAACAAAAGCTTTTGTTTTGAGCTTTTCTGAAGCGCTTTGGGCAGAAAATAAACAAACTGGGGTGAGCATTTTAGCCCTTTGTCCAGGAGCAACAGAATCCAATTTCCCTAATGTAGCTGAGTTTCCTCAAAGCTTTAGTGAAGCTAATGTAAAGTTAACTTCAGCAGAAGAAGTAGTCAAAGATGCTCTTTCGGCTTTGGAAAAAAATGAGTCCACCCTCGTTACTGGCGGCTTAAGCAATCAATTGATCGTCAATATACCCCGCTTTTTGCCAAGGGATATTTTAGTAGGTGCAGTGGAGAAACAGTTTAAGCCTAAATAGTTAGGTAGAGAGGGAGATGGGGAGATGGGGAGATGGGGAGATGGGGGAGTAGAAAAGAATAGCAAATAGCTAAGAGCTAACAGCCAACTCCTAGAGTAATTGTTTAGAAAAGTTCAAAAATAAGCTAGAATTATTAAGATATCTATAGCTTTACCAACAAAATTATCGAGTTCTCAGAACTTCCTATGTCTCTTCCCATTCGCAACGTTGCCATTATTGCTCACGTTGATCACGGTAAAACAACTCTCGTAGACGCGCTACTCAAACAATCAGGGATATTCCGCCAAGGGGAAGACATTCCTGATTGCGTCATGGACTCCAACGATCTCGAAAGGGAACGGGGCATCACAATTTTGTCAAAAAATACAGCCGTTCGCTACAAAGACACCTTAATTAATATCATAGATACTCCAGGACACGCTGATTTTGGCGGTGAAGTAGAACGGGTATTAGGTATGGTCGATGGCTGTATCTTAATTGTAGATGCTAACGAGGGGCCAATGCCTCAAACTCGCTTTGTCCTCAAAAAAGCTCTTGAAAAAGGACTGCGTCCCATCTTAGTAGTTAATAAGATCGATCGCCCCAATTGTAGCCCCGACACGGCAGTAGATAAAGTTTTCGATTTGTTTGTCGAATTGGGTGCAGATGACGACCAGTGCGACTTTACCACTCTATACGCCTCTGGTATGCAAGGCTTTGCCAAAGAAGAATTAACTCAAGAAAGCAAAGATATGCAGCCTTTGTTTGAGGCAATTTTACATCACGTTCCACCACCAGCAGGAGATATCAGCAAACCGCTACAACTACAAGTTACTATCCTCGACTATTCCGACTACCTAGGACGAATTGTTATTGGTAAAATTCACAACGGTAAGATTCTAGCCGGACAGCAGGCAGGTATTGTAACAGAAGAAGGCAAGATTGTCAAGGCAAAAATTTCTAAATTAATGGGATTTGAAGGACTCAAGCGAGTCGAATTATCAGAAGCTTCAGCAGGTGATATAGTAGCAGTCGCAGGATTTGCCGATGCCAATATTGGGGAAACAATTACTTGTCCTGACGAACCCCAGGCATTACCCTTAATTAAAGTAGACGAGCCGACCTTGCAAATGACCTTTAGCGTCAATGACTCCCCTTTTGCGGGTCAGGAAGGATCTTTCGTAACTTCAAGGCAAATACGCGATCGCCTATTTAAAGAATTACAAACTAACGTAGCTTTACGACTAGAAGAAGGGGAATCTGCTGATAAATTCCTAGTTTCCGGTCGTGGCGAACTTCACTTAGGTATTCTCATAGAAACTATGCGTCGGGAAGGCTATGAATTCCAGGTCTCCCAACCCCAAGTAATTTACAGGGAAATTAACGGTCAACCCTGCGAACCCTTCGAGTATTTAGTCCTAGACGTACCAGAAGACGCAGTGGGTTCTTGTATCGAACGCTTGGGACAGCGCAAGGGAGAAATGCGGGATATGCAAGCAGGTGGAAATGGTCGCACCCAGCTTGAATTCGTGATTCCTGCGCGGGGATTAATCGGTTTTCGCGGTGAATTCATTCGTCTCTCTCGCGGGGAAGGAATTATGAATCACAGTTTCTTAGAATACCGTTCCATCTCTGGAGAGATAGAAACTCGTTACAATGGCGTAATGATTGCTTTTGAAGAAGGTGTTGCTACTTTCTACGCTTTGAAAAATGCTGAAGATCGGGGAGTGTTCTTTATTACTCCTGGAACTAAAGTATACAAAGGCATGATCGTTGGAGAACACAACCGTCCTCAAGACTTGGAACTCAACGTGTGCAAAACTAAGCAGCTAACTAACCATCGATCGGCTACAGGTGACGAATTAGTTCAGTTACAGACACCAATGGAGATGAGTTTAGAGCGTGCTTTAGAATATATTGGCTCTGACGAGTTAGTAGAAATAACCCCAGAGTCCATTCGCTTGCGTAAGTTGAAGACTAAGAAATTAGCCAAGCGTTAATTAGTAGAGGGAAGAAAGGAGAAAGAAAGGATTAACCTTATAGAGACGTTCGAGGGAATGTCTCTACTTTATTCTAATTATCTTTTTATATCTTCTATATCTGTTCCTAGATTAGAATTCTAAGTATGATATTTAGGATTTCTTTCATTTCCTAAATATAGCTTTTGCTTTATTGCGAAGTGAGTTGACAAACTTTGGCTTACTTTGTAGTATGGTATTTCTTAATATTAAAGTAGAGAACTTCTTAAAGAAATCCCTGCTGAGGTTTTTGAGATAATCGAGCGAGACTTTAGTCAAAGTAGAAAAGCGAGGGAAAAATGTTTCAATTACCTATCAGACAAGATAATGTAATTTTGAATCCAGTTAAAGAGGTTGTCGGAAAAAAATTATCTCACTTGACTTTAGCAGAAGGAGAAGTAACTGGCCATCGTCATCGCATTACATCAGGATTGGCCGCATTATACGAAAACAATGGAATTTTATATTTAAAGGTGTTCTCAATTACAGCAGTTTTAACTCACGAAGAACACGAACAAATTACTATTCCTCAAGGCAGTTGGATTGTGAAAATTAAGCGAGAACATAAACAGGAAGGTTAGGATTATGTTTGAGTTAATAAATTTTTATACTCCTGCGCGAGTGAGTAACTCTGGCAACAAGCGTCTCGCTCCCCGTACTCAAACGCAAATAATACTTTCAAATTCTTTCTGGTGTAAAACAATTAATCAGTTTAAAGTGCTAGGATAAATAGTGAGAACTAAAGAACGGCGAGCCGCATTTTCAGTATTTAAAGTATTGGCAAGCTTTTCTCCGAAATCTTTACTATCTCTACAATCGTGATTGAGGGGAAAAAATAATCGATGTCGATATATGTAGGTAATCTATCTTACTCAGCTACCACTGAAGTCCTTACTGAGGTTTTTGCTAAGTATGGAACTGTTAAGAACGTTCATATTCCTACCGATCGTGTAACAGGTCGCATGCGCGGCTTTGCTTTTGTAGAAATGGAAACAGAAACAGAAGAAGAGGCAGCGATCGCCGCACTCGACGGTGCAGAATGGATGGAGCGGGAGCTGAAGGTTAATAAAGCTAAACCTCGCCAATAAAGAGGCTAATTTGGAGGCGAGGGAAAAACAACCACGGGTAAGTTTTTTACCTCTAAGAAAGACAAAAAAAAACTTGGCGCTAAAGCGTAAGTGAACTGCTCGAATTTAGCAATCATTTAAAACACCTGGGAACTTTAAGATCTGAAATAACCTTTATTTCCCAGAAGTCTTTTCAATCTTCATCAAGTAATAATAATGGCTAAACGTCGTAATTTGAAAAAAGAAAAAGCTGAGCGTAATAAATTATATGCTCGAAAGTTCCGCAAAAAAACTTCTCGATATTCATCTAGAAATAAACGGTTCGGCCGTAGATTTAATGAGGAAAAATCACCTAACGATGAGGAAAAATTGACTAAAGATGAGGACAAAATACCTAAAGGTGAGAAAAAATTAGCAAGCGATCGGTCTAATTTGAATTTTGGATATTAATTAATGTTCGAGAAGTAGAACAAGTGAGTAATATGAATTATGGTTATATACTCATAAATAAATCTGGGGGACTGGGAGATTAAGTTTTCTGTTTGTTAACTCATTTTTATTGTGTTTCCCGATCGCCCCCTCTCCCCCGTAATATTAAGGAAATTAAACAATGATTTTTTCGATCGAGTAGTTACAACACATTTATATGATGGAGTAAGAAGTTTACCTTTAGATATTGAATTATACCAACACGCTACTTCTTTGCCAGAAGGAAAAAAGGATAAAGATTTTGTTAAAAAACCAGATTTAGCATTAAAGTTAATCAAAAAAACTCTGAAGAGAAAATGGCGACCTGGAATTGTTTTAATTGATGGGGGCTATGGCAATAATTCTCGGTTTTTAAACGAAGTAGAAAAGCTGAATCTTATCTACATAGGGGGGTTAGCCAAGAATCGTAAAGCAAGTGTTATCAATTCGGAAACCAAAACAGAAGAACCAGAAAAAAGACTAGATGAAATAGCATTTTCTTTAACTAGAGATAATTGTAAAGAGGTAAAAGGCCGAGCAGGGTTTTGTTTGGGGCTGAGAACAGAGGTTTAATTTAAGTATAAGCCAGTTTTGTCAAGTGTTTTAGCCTCTATTCGCGATCGATTCCCTAAAGTCCAGTTAGAACACCGATAGGGAGTCAATTGTTTTTTGTAGTTTTGTAACAAGTGAGACTTAAATCAATATTTATCCTCATCAAAAAACCTAGATGTTTCTACTATCACCTTAATGCTTTTAGAGCTATCGCCAGCAATTTCAAAAGCAGAAGCAATATCATTTAAACTGTAGCGATGAGTTATCAGGTTTTTTTCTAAGGCAACTCTAATTGCTGGATTTTGTTGCAAAATATTAAGAGCGCGACGAAAATTACCGCATCTAGAACTGTGAATTTCGAGATGTCGATCGCAAACAGCCTGGTATAAAGGAGAGTTTTCAGTACGATCGCGATCGTATAGCATAATAGCACCGCGAGGGCGGACGAGGGAAAATTCTTCACCAGCTATGGGTCGTAAAATGCGATCGACTGTACTCAAAGAACCCGCAATAGCTAGATCGAAACGAGGAAAAGGAGAACCCTTCAAGTCGTTGTTTTGGATTTTATTTATGGCTGCTTCAATGCTGATGCGGTGAAACTGGCGATTTTCTACAACCTCAGACAATAATCGAGCGACAGCCGAATTTGGTATGTCTTCAGCTACGTAAATATTAGGATTTTTCCGCTCCTTTGCTTCTATTTCCCAAGTAAAGTTGAAATTTTCTGGTTTTGCAGGTAAGAGAGCAATTTCGTCTACCACCATATCTGTTAGGTGTTGGAGTCCGAGGACTTTTTGACCGTGGGTAGATTTGAGATGTACTGCTCTACGCGCTAAATCTAATGCTAGGGCAAATCCTTCTGGTTTGCCAGTTGTATCGAAAACTACGTCAAATTCATTCTTTAATTGTTCGATCGGTATCTGTTGTAAATCGATCGCCCTATCCGCACCTAGAGTCTGACAAACTTTAAGTAAATGGGGGTGTCGAGCGATCGCGCAGATTTCAAAATTTATTCCTTGCTGCTGTCGAAAACCAGCAAGTGCAGCGATAATTAAAGATCCTAAACGACGAGGACCTAATACTGCTACTCGTTCTCCCTGACGAGGAAAAGTAGCTTCAACTCCCTGTAATGCAGCAGCGAAAGGTTCGGTTAGAGAGGCTACCAGGGGATTAATTTCAGAGGGTAGAGGAATAATTGCGTCTACGGGAGCGAGAAATACTGGAGCAAAACCTCCAGACAAGCGATTAATCCCTAGGGTAATGCGTCGCGGATCGTGAACGTGCATACTACCCTGACTGTAAGGATTTTCTGGATCGATTACCCCTCTAGCTCTTAGTGACGCATTAATTTCTACTACTACCATCTTGCCATCTTTTTTACCCACAACTTCGTGTCCGATTATTTGGGGTAGGGGATAGGGTAAAAATTTACGAGCTAAATCGGTGGAACAGACTCCACAATAGTAGGATTGGACGGGAGTGTAGCCAGAAGCGAGAGTATAAATTGTTTGACCGTCCCGTCGAATGGTCCAACCAGATTTTTCGTCTCCTTCAAATTCAAATTCCCTTTCCTTAAAAGCGCCGTCGTGCTGGTATTCTGGCGCTCTGAATTTGATTTTTGTCATGAGTAAGTTAAGTTGGGATCGAAGTATTTTCTTGCAAGAGAGCCAATAGATCTGGACGACGAGCATAACGAGGGATTTTTACTCGCAACGGCGATACTCCACTTTTGACAAGCATAGCAGTAGCAGCAGTAAATGTACCCTGTTTTACTAATAACACTTTGGGTTCGCCAATAGATCCATTAATACGTTCGATTTCGTATAAAGGACAACGATAATTGCTGTTAGGTATTATCTTTTTGCTTCCCATACTGGTAGTCCCAGAGGTTCTGGCAAAAAATACGATCGGGTTGGCTGTTAAAATGTTTCCTTCTCCGTTTAACATTCGTTTCACGTAGAACTGGTAATGTTAGTATTTAGTAATAGGATAAATTTCCTTAAATTGTTTGATATTAGTAATATCGGTAAACCCATATTTTTTGCCATATTCTGTATCTTTGTTGTGTGATAATAGCCTCAAAAGTGTAGACTGACTCACAGATGCAACTTGTTTGGCATCTTCTTCAAATTGTTGTTGTACTGCAGCAATTGTTTCTTGTTTATTCGTAGTATTAGGAGACATTTAGATCGCTTAAGCTTAAAAGTTCAAAAACAGTGTTATGCATTTGGTTTCGCTCTACATACATATACCTCAAAATTTAATCGAGCCTTTTTCGCATAATCTCTTTTTTTTGTAACAATTGTTCGCAAATCAAGTCGAGCGATCGATCTACCTATTTACCTCAAAAGCTACAATAATAATAGCTGCTCTCAAAAATTCTTCGTATTTATGTATCGTCTTTATGACTTTTTACCCTCTGGGAATAGCTACAAAGTTCGTTTACTATTAAATCAGCTAGAAATTCCCTTTGAAAAAGTTGAAGTAAATGTTCTTACAAGAGAAACCAGAACCCCAGAATTCTTAGTTAAAAATCCTAACGGTCGCATACCTGTTTTAGAAATAGGAGCGGGTAAATTTTTGGCAGAATCTAATGCAATTTTATTTTATCTCAGCGAGGGAACAGATTATTTACCTGAAGATAGTTGGGAAAAGGCACAAGTAATGCAGTGGTTGTTTTTCGAGCAGTTTAGCCACGAACCTAATATTGCTACTTCTAGATTTTGGATTTCTATTCTCAAAAAAGCAGAGGAATATAAAGACGCACTTCAACAAAAACAAAAGTTAGGTTATGCAGCTTTAGAAGTGATGGAAAAACACTTGAGCAATCTAGATTTCTTTGTTGCCGATCGATATACTATTGCTGATATTTCCCTATACGCATATACTCACGTAGCCCATGAAGGAGGTTTTGACCTCACTAGATTTCCTGCTATTTTAGCCTGGTTAGAACGAGTTAAAACACAACCCAGACATATTAGTATTGCCAATACATAATCAAGACTATGTTAAGAAGTGTAAAGAGACTCAATCCTTTGCTTTTTCCCGTTCCTTTGTTTCCACAGTATTATCGAGCAATTATATGACGATCGAAGTGCCAAAATATTTCCTAGAAAAAATTAAACGAGTAAAAGAAGAGGGGTTGACAGAATTAGATTTAAGCAGCAGGAAAAATAGAGATAAAGGTTTAACTGCAATTCCTCTAGAAATTTTTGAATTACAAGAACTTAAAAGAATCAACTTAAGTTATAACAATTTGAGCGAAATACCTGAAAATATCGCTAACTTACAAAAACTGAAATATCTAGACTTAAGTTATAACAGATTTACTAAATTTCCTAGTGCTATTGGTTATTTGAAAAAACTAAATTATCTAAACTTAAGTGGTAATAAAATTCAAAATATAACTAAAGATATCGGCAATTTTTCAGAACTCAACTCACTTTATCTAAGCAATAATGTCTTAAAAAAATTACCTCCAGAAATAGGAAAATTAATTAATTTAAAATCAATTAATTTAAGACATAATAGACTGTTAGAAATTAACCCAGCGATCGACTCAATAGTTAACTTAACTTCATTAGATGTCAGCTACAATAAACTGTCTCAAATTCCAGCAACGATCGGAAAAAATCGCGAATTAATATCCCTAGATTTAAGCTTCAATCAATTGAACGAATTACCTACAACAATTCACAAATTACACAACTTAAGCTATCTTTATTTAGAGCGCAATCTATTTATTCAATTTCCCAAAGCAATTTTAGAAAACATAAATTTAAGCTCTCTTAATTTGAGTTACAATAAAATTAGTAATATACCTAAAGAGATTGCCAACTTAAAAAAACTTACTGCTCTGAATTTAAGCCACAATAAATTAGGAGAATTTCCTATAGAAATAGTCGAACTAGAAAACTTAAATTTTCTAGATTTAAGTTTTAATAGTAAGATTAATAAGGTTTCCTCAGATATTGTTAAACTTAGAAATTTAACCGATCTGAGTTTGAGACAAAATCAAATATCAGAATTTCCCCGAGAGATATCTCAATTAAAAAAATTAAATTTCTTGGATTTAAGCAACAATCAAATAACTCAGATAACTCCAGATATTAATAATATAAAAAATTTAAAAAAACTATATCTACAAGGTAACAAAATATATTATTTGGCAGATGAAATATATGAAAAATTATCTGCGATTGAACAATTAAAAATATTTACTCGTAATGAGTCGATAAAGAATCCCCGAAAACTCAATTAATAGGATTTTTCTGCTATTTTCAGAATTAATCTCAATAATAAAATTTGCTAATAATCCGATTAAACTCGAGGGCAAATATTGCTTCCAAAGTCAAAATAAAAAGTATTAAATTTTCTAGGCCAAGATATCTCTAATTAAAAACTTTATCTGTAAGATCGGATAATATGTTACAGCCCACAGAATATTTTGTCAATAATGGCTTGGCAAAAACAAAAAAAAGCTTCAACTAAACACGACAACAAACCTACGAAAAAAAGAAAATTGGCGATCGGGGTGCTGATAGCCTTTTTCCTAAGTTTCTTGTCAGTGCTAATCTGGTCGCCAGCAATCGCAGAAACTTCGGCACCAGAAACTACAGCGACCCAAGCTTATGTTGTCTTTGACGGTCGAAAATTATTTAAACTTGCTAGGTCTGGCAACCTTACGGCTACTGAAAGAGCAGATAGCGTCAGTTCTTTATTAAAACAAAAAGTGAGTGACTTACAACCACGAGAACGTTTGTCAGTCAAGGTAGTTCAACAGCAAGGTTGGACAGTTATCCGTATTGGAAATCGCCATTTAGTAACCGTTACCGAACAAGACCACATTCCTGGTATGACGGTAGAAGAAAAAGCGAAAATTTGGTGCGAAAAAATCCAATATGCTCTCAATATAGCCGTAAAAGAGCGATCGCTAGTTTATAGGACTTGGGCCGTGCAAATGTCTGCGATCGCCTTAACTATTGCTTCTGTCATATATGGCGGATTATTTTGGCTGAGTCGTCGCTATAGAAAAAAACAACTACAAAACCCAACTGAGCAAAAAGGTTCTTTACAACTTTTAGGAATACTTCTGCTGCAAATTGGAATCTGGATCGTCTTTTTTTATTACAGCGCTAATTTATTTCCTGAAACTAGGAGTTGGCTCTATCATTTACTAGGGGTACTCGATAAAACTTTCAACTCAGAAATTATTAATTTTGGTCAGGAAGCTATTTCTCTGATTCGCCTATTTTTCTTAATTCTCCTAGGAATTGCAATGTGGTTTGTAGTTTGTTGGGCGAGCAATTTCCTCAAGGAGAGCATTCTCCCCCTAACAGGAGTTGAACCAGCACTACAAGATTCCATTGGCTTATTAACCCGCTACGGCTTAATGTTTGTTGGGGTGCTATTAATTTTTAATTTTGCTGGAATTGATTTTGCTTCCCTAGCAATTGTATTGGGTGCATTGGGAATAGGAATTGGTTTTGGTTTACAAAATATAGTCAAAGATTTGATTAGTGGTTTGATTATAATTTTTACCCATCCTATTAAAGTAGGAGAACTAGTACAAGTAGGAGATACTCAAGGATTAGTAGTACGTATTGGAGTTCGCACTACCGAAATTTCTCACATAGATAGATACCTAATTGTTATTCCTAATTCTCGCTTTGTTGAAGAAGCGGTTAAAAATTGGAATCGTAGCGGACTAACTCGCGTCAAAGTTTATGTAAGTGTATCAAAAGATTCGGATAGGGAGTTAGTACTCAAAGCTTTATTAGCTGCTGCTCAAGTTTACCATCCTCAGATTCTGCGACATCCACCTCCAAAAGCACAGTTTCGCGGTTTTGGAGATAATGCGCTCAATTTTAGAATAGTTGTATTTATTAGCGATCCTCTTAAAGAACCCAAAGTTAAATCTCATCTTTACGACCAGATGGAAATTTATTTAGCTAAATATGATATTAAAATTCCTTATCCTCAACGAGATATACACCTTAAGGTACCTCAGATAGACAAGTTGGTAGCAAATTTAGTTCAAATTCACGATTCACCAAAGCCACAACTTTACTATCCCGAAAAGATACAACCTCGCGATCGCTCTCCCCAAGTTCAACCCGACCTCGAAGAACCATTAATTCACGACGAATACAATTGGGAGGCGATCGTTGCAGATATGAGAGGTTCTGAGGGTGTCGAGATTAAAGATCGCCGCTATGGTTTTAAAGTTTTCCCAAAAACTTTTTTGGGTTCAGAAGCGGTCGAGTGGTTAATGCAACACGAAAGAGCTACTAGACCAGAAGCGATCGCCATCGGACAATTAATGGTGGAGCAAAATATAATTCATCACGTTCTTGACGAACACGATTTTAAAGATGAACCTTTATTTTATCGCTTTTATGTTGACGAAGAGGATGAAGACACTTTAGAGATGACAGACGACAAATAAATAAACAATAATTTTCTGACTTTAATTCAACAACTTTACTAACTTTAATCGCCAATTTACTAAATCTTCATAAGTTAGTCCAATTTACTCGAGTTACTTTAAACAATCTTTAAATTAAATTGACATATTTATATTTTTTTTGTGATATATTTTGGAAATTGTTAAAAATTGTGAAATTAATCAAAAAATTTACCTATATTTAGTCAAATAGTAATGTCTATTCAATTTCCTGGCGGCATTGTACCAATAGATTCTCCTTTTTATATCGATCGTCCTCCGATTGAAAAATTAGCTAATTCTCAAATTCTCAAACCAGGAAGTGTAGTACGCATTCAAGCACCCAGAAAAATGGGAAAAAGTTCTCTACTATTGAGAATGATTTCTTTTGCTCAAAAACAAAATTATAGAACCGTAACTATAAATTTTATGGAAGCAGAAGAAGCTATTTTGGCTAACTTAAATCAATTGTTACGCTGGTTTTGCGCTAATATCGCCCGTCAGTTGAAGCTCAAACCAATGATAGACGAGTATTGGGATGAAGATATGGGTAGTAAAGTGAGCTGCAGCATCTACTTTCAATCCTATCTTTTGCAAAAAATACAAAGTCCCTTACTTTTGGCATTGAATGAAGTCAATCGAGTTTTTGAATATCCTTCCGTAGCAAAAGACTTTTTACCCCTCTTGCGAGCCTGGCACGAACAGGCAAAACTAGTTAAAGTTTTTCAAAAACTGCGCCTAGTAGTGGTTCACTGTACGGAAGTTTACGTCCCTCTCAATATTAATCAATCTCCATTTAATGTAGGTTTACCCTTTAAACTACCAGAGTTTAACTTAACTCAAGTTCGAGATTTAGCCTTACGATACGGACTAGATTGGAGAAAGGGAAAGGAAGTAGAGGAATTAATGGCTTTGGTTGGAGGACATCCTTACCTATTACAAATTGCTTTCTATTATCTTTCTCAGCAACAGGTGACGTTAGAAAATTTGTTAGAACAAGCTCATACCCAAGCAGGAATTTATAGCAGACATTTGCGAGGTCACTGGGAACAACTGCAAAAACACCCTCCCCTAGCAGCAGCGATAAAACAAGTAGTAACTGCAGATGAGAGCTTGCAATTAGAACCTCTTATTGCGTACAGATTAAATAGTATGGGACTGGTAAAGCTAGATGGCGATCGCGCTTATCCCTCGTGTCAATTGTATCGTCTTTATTTTTCCCAGCAAAACTTAGAAAGACCAGACAGTCATTCTTCCTTGGACAAGTTGAGGCAAGAAAACCAGCATTTAAAAAATTTAGTTTACATAGACAGTCTCACTAAAATTCCTAACCGACGCTGCTTTGACAATTATCTGAAAAAAGAGTGGGGAAGAATGGCTCGCAATCAAACTGTTCTATCCTTGATTTTGTTGGACATTGACTGTTTCAAGCTCTATAACGATCGATACGGACATCCAGCAGGAGATATTTGTTTAAAAAAAGTAGCTGCCGCTATGGAAAATTGTCTCAAACGAAATGCCGATCTAGCAGCACGTTATGGGGGTGAAGAATTTGCGGCTATTTTACCCGAGACAGATCTCGAAGGTGCTATTCGCGTTGCTAAACAAATGCAAGAACAAATAAAAGCTTTGGCTATCGAACACGAAAATTCAATCGTCAGATCGAAGATTATTAGTGTAAGTATTGGTATTGCCACTATTATTCCTCATCCACAAGAGGATCCAGCAATACTAATAAAAGCGGCCGATCGAGAACTTTATCATTCTAAAATACAAGGGCGCGATCGCCTCAATGTGAGATATTTGAGTGGCGAACGATCCCGCTGATCGTCTCACCAGTTTAGCTTGGCTGCATCTGCTCCTTTTTCTTGTCGAGTTTTGCTATCTTTTTCAAACCATTCTATTATTTGCTCGTAGGTTAAATCTTCAATAGCAACGTCAAAATCTTTAGCAATAGTTTTTAACATTCTTAATGATGAAATAGTTAAACGAGTCAGGAATTTTTCTTCTCTCAAGAGCAAAGCTTTCTCTACATCTGCTGATTCTTCAGCAGTTAAAAATTCCATTGGAGACGGTGGTTGAGAGTTCATTTTAATATTCTAAGATAACTAAACTACTAATATTATTTGGCTTGGATTAAATAGCCGCAACGGTGTTCTCCATTATTAATCCAGTGGGTGCGTTCTACCGTACAATCGGGTAAGAGGGCAGCAAACATTTCTAGTTCGTGAGTGCAAACGCTGGGATAGGATTCGGCTACTTCAGAAATAGCACAATTGTGTTCTGCTAGGAAGAACTTTTGGACTTTTGCTTCATCTTCGATCGCTAGCAACTCTGCCATATAACCTTCTTCTTGACGAAGTTGCACTAATTCGAGCAGACGCTCTTGTATAGAGCCCGTACCGAGACGATCGTTGTATTCAGAAACCTTGCGCTGCCATTGCTTGCGTAAAACTTCCCTCACTTTTTCGTCTCCCACTGTTTCAGCCAGAGTATCCAAAACAGAAACGGCGAATTCGCCGTACCGTTGAGGGGAGTGAGGAGCTAAAAAAGCAGTTACCCTCGATCGTCCTTGGGGACTGAGCTTATATTGGTGCTGAGGTCTTCCCATTCCCTGTTGTACGGACTGGTGCTGGATTAAACCTTCTGCTTCCAAATCTTGGAGATGCCTTCTAGTTGCTTGGGGACTGATCTCAAAGGTAGTGGCTAACTGGTGTGCTGTTGCTCGTCCGTGTTTGAGTAAATGTTGTAATATTTCTTTTTTGGTAGAAGGGTGCTGAGCGATCGTCATCTTGAATAACCCACTGTAAACGCTGGCTTCAGTTAAATGTCTTAGTTTTTAATTGGGATGATTAAAAAAAATATTTTGACTTTGACAACTTATTTGTTTTTAATGTAGCCTAAAATAGAGTTAAACAACAAGTGAGTTGTTTAAACTTATTGCCCGCTAACAAAACGATCCAAAACAAGCGCCCGCTATCGCCATCACCTGCCCGCAACCTCTTTTAAGTATACTAATCTAACCGGAGAACACTAAACCTAATGAGTGCGACAACAGTCAAAACATTAGTTAACCAGCCATACAAATACGGCTTCGTCACAGATATCGAAGCAGATACTATTCCTCGCGGACTCAACGAAGACATCGTTCGCCTAATTTCCGCCAAAAAAAATGAGCCGGAATTCATGCTAGAGTTTCGCCTCAAAGCCTATCGCCAATGGCAGAAGATGACAGAGCCAACATGGCCCCACGTTAACTATCCTCCCATTAATTACCAAGATATTATCTACTACTCAGCACCGAAGCAGAGTAAGAAAAAGCTCGACAGTCTCGATGAAGTAGATCCGGCGCTACTAGAAACTTTTGAGAAATTAGGTATTTCTCTCTCCGAGCAAAAGCGACTTGCTAACGTTGCTGTAGATGCCATCTTCGATAGCGTTTCTGTAGCCACAACTTTTAAAGAACAACTAGCAGAAGTTGGCGTTATTTTCTGTTCTATCTCCGAAGCATTACAAGAACACCCAGACCTAGTTCAAAAATATATCGGTAGCGTCGTTCCCGTAGGAGATAATTATTTTGCTGCTCTTAACTCTGCAGTTTTCAGCGACGGTTCTTTTGTCTACATTCCCAAAGGGGTAAAATGCCCCATGGAACTATCTACTTATTTCCGCATCAACAATGGGGAAACCGGACAGTTCGAGCGTACCCTGATTATTGCAGAAGAAGGAGCCCAAGTCAGCTATTTAGAAGGCTGCACCGCGCCAATGTACGACAGCAACCAACTACACGCCGCAGTAGTAGAATTAGTTGCCCTAGACAACGCCGATATTAAATATTCCACCGTACAAAACTGGTACGCAGGAGACGAAAATGGCAAAGGAGGCATCTATAACTTCGTTACCAAGCGGGGTTTGTGTCAGGGGGTTAACTCGAAAATTTCCTGGACTCAGGTAGAAACTGGTTCTGCTATTACCTGGAAATATCCCAGTTGCGTATTAGTTGGGGATAATTCTGTAGGCGAATTTTATTCGATCGCTCTCACCAATAACAAGCAGCAAGCCGATACTGGAACTAAAATGATTCACATCGGCAAAAATACTCGCAGCACCATTATTTCTAAAGGTATTTCGGCTGGTAACTCCAAAAATAGCTATCGCGGCTTAGTGAAAATGAATCCAAAAGCCGATGGCGCGAGAAATTACTCTCAGTGCGATTCAATGTTAATTGGAGATAGCGCCGAGGCTAATACATTCCCCTACATTCAAGTAGATAACAATGCTTCTAAAGTAGAACACGAAGCATCGACCTCCAAAATAGGAGAAGATCAGTTATTCTATTTTGCTCAGCGCGGTATCTCCGAAGAAGATGCTGTAACCATGCTGGTGAGTGGTTTCTGTAAAGATGTCTTGAATGAATTGCCCATGGAATTTGCGGCTGAAGCTGATAAGTTGTTGAGTCTCAAGTTAGAAGGTACTGTAGGTTAGGGCATAGAGTGGGTGTTAAAAACGCTACAAAAATAGACTTTTTGCCGAAGTCTCGGGAGGGAGAAGGTTTAGAGGTTAGAGGTCAGGAGAAGGGGAAAGGGGTAAAAAATTAACCTTTACCCTTTAACCTTTCCCCTGTCTCGCAGCAAAAGGTATTTTGACAAAAAGTTTAATCCCCCCAAAAAACTACCAAGTTTCAATATCTCAATAGAAATAAATAGCAATGAGCGAAGTAATTTTATCTGTTCGCAATTTAACCGCCAATATTGAAGACAATCAAATTCTCAAAGGCGTGAACTTGGAAATAAAAGCAGGAGAAGTTCACGCAATAATGGGAAGAAATGGTTCTGGAAAAAGTACTTTTTCTAAAGTTTTAGCCGGACATCCTAGTTATGAAGTAACGGGTGGAGAAATAATTTATAAAGGCGAAAATATTTTAGATAAAGAACCAGAAGAAAGAGCGTTAGAAGGGATTTTTCTGGCTTTTCAGTATCCTTTAGAAATTCCTGGTGTCAGTAATTTAGATTTCTTGCGGGTTGCTTATAATGCTAAACGAAAACATCAAGGTTTAGAAGAAATAGATACTTTCGATTTTGAAGACTTGGTAGAAGAAAAACTTGACATTGTCAAGATGGATCCGAGCTTTTTAGAAAGAAGTTTGAATCAGGGTTTTTCTGGTGGAGAGAAAAAGCGCAACGAGATCCTGCAAATGGCACTTTTAGAACCTACTTTATCAATTTTGGACGAAACTGACTCCGGTTTGGATATTGACGCGCTTAAAATAGTCGCCAACGGAGTTAATCAATTGGCTACTCCAGAAAATGCTTCGATCGTCATAACTCACTATCAGAGGCTGCTCAACTATATCGAACCCAATTTCGTTCACGTCATGTACGACGGTAGAATCGTTAAAAGTGGCGGTAAAGAATTGGCGATCGAATTAGAATCCCGTGGCTATGACTTTATCGACGAATTAGTCGTCTCGGAGGTGGGAGCATAATGACTACTCCAGTTGCATCAGAAGCGATCGCTCAGCCTAAACAAGAAACAACCCCAACCGACTCTTACCTTATGGGGTTATTACAACAGTCTCAGCAACAATCGGTTGTTAAAGGCGAAATCGCCACTTTGCTAGAAAATTTGCGCCAACAAGGGGCAGATATTGTCGAAAAATCGAGCATACCTACTAAAAATGACGAAGATTGGCGCTTTAGCGATTTATCTGAGTTATTAAAACTCGATTTCAACTTGGCGGGGAAAGAAAAAGTTAGTTCCCATATTCTTGAAGAATTTCTTCTCCCAGAAGCGGCGCAAACTAGATTAGTATTCGTCAATGGGATCTATTCTCCTGAATTATCAGATTTATCTGCTTTAACACTAGGAGTATACGCAGGCAATTTAGCTGCGTTAGACAAATTACAAAAAGATAAAATTCTCAAGTATTTGGGTCAGCAACAAGGAGCTAACGAAGTATTTACGGCGCTCAATACCTCTGGTTTAGCAGATGGAGCAGTAATTTGGGTCAATCCCAATGTAGTAGTAGAGCAACCGATTCACTTACTATTTTTAACAGCTACTTGCGATACGCCAACTTTTTCTCAACCTAGAACAATTATTGTCGCAGAACGAGATTCAAGCTTACAAGTAATTGAAAATTATGGGGTAATTGGAGACGAAAACAGCGATCGCCCCTACTTTACTAATGCGGTAACTGAGATTTGGCTAGAAGAAAATGCTCGACTAAATCACAACCGCATCCAAAGAAAATCAGGATATGGATTTCACATCGGTAAAAGTGCCATTTCTCAAGAGCGCTACAGCCACTATACTTGCAATGAAATTAACTTCGGAGGTCAATTCTATCGCCACAACCTAGAAGTTAGCCAAACAGGAGAAGAAACCGAAACCAACCTCAACGGACTAATAACAATTGGTAACCAGCAATTAGCCGATACTCACAGTCTCGTCTCCTTAACCAAGCCCTATGGTAGAGTAGAGCAACTGCATAAATGTATAGTAGACGATCGCGCTCGTGCAGTGTTCAACGGGAAAATAATAGTTCCCCAAAAAGCTCAACTGACCAACGCTTCTCAGCTAAACCGCAATCTGCTCCTTTCCCCCAAAGCTAGAGTAAATACTAAACCAGAGCTACAAATCACCGCAGATAACGTAAAATGCGCCCATGGTGCAACTGTATCTCAGTTAGAAGCAGATGAATTGTTTTATCTGCGCAGCCGCGGTTTGAGCGAGTCAGATGCTCGCTATCTGCTAATAGACGCTTTCGCTGCAGAAATTCTTCAACGCATTCCCATAAAATCCTTGCGCCATAGACTTACTCAATGCGTTGCTTGTCAAACAACGATTAACTAAACTTCTCTGTTATCTGCGGACTTAAATAAGGAACAATAGATAAAAATGACCGCTATAAAAGTAAAAACACTTGCCGATCGAGTTCGTTGCGACTTCCCCATTTTGAAGCAGGAAGTTCACGGATTACCTTTAATTTATCTCGACAATGCTGCGACTTCTCAAAAGCCTGTAGCTGTAATAGAAACCCTGAGTGACTACTACAAATCTTATAATGCTAACGTTCACAGGGGCGATCACTGTTTGAGTGGCAAGGCTACAGATGCCTACGAAGCAGCACGAGATAAAGTCGCTAATTTTGTCAATGCAGCTTCTAGGCAAGAAATTGTCTTCACTCGCAATGCGACAGAAGCAATTAATTTAGTTGCCTACAGTTGGGGACTCAATAATTTAAAATCGGGGGACGAGATAATTCTCTCGGTGATGGAACACCACAGTAACCTAGTTCCTTGGCAGACGATCGCCCAAAAAACTGGTGCTGTAATTAAATACGTCCAACTAAGTGAAAATGAAGAATTAGATATAGAACACTACAAATCTTTGCTTTCAGATAAGACTAAATTGGTTGCCTTAGTACATATTTCTAATGCTTTGGGGTGTATTAATCCAGTAGAAGAAATTGTAAAACTCGGCCATCAATATGGGGCAAAAGTATTAATAGATGCTTGTCAGAGCGTTCCTCATATAACAATTGACGTACAGGCGATCGATTGCGATTGGTTAGTAGGAAGCGGTCATAAAATGTGCGGTCCTACAGGGATTGGATTCCTCTATGGCAAGCAAGATTTATTAGAAGAAATGCCCCCATTTTTGGGCGGTGGCGAAATGATTTCTGAGGTCTTTTTAGACCATTTTACTTGTGGAGAATTACCCCATAAATTTGAAGCAGGAACCCCAGCAATTGCAGAGGCGATCGCTCTCGGTGCAGCAGTAGATTATTTAACTAATTTAGGAATGGATAATATCCATGCCTATGAAGAAGAATTGATAGCTTATTTGTTTAAGAAACTGCAGCAAATTCCTAAGCTGAGAATTTACGGTCCAAAACCCACAGCAGACGGAAAAGGTAGAGCAGCACTAGTAGCATTTAACGTTGAAGGACTTCACGCTAGCGACCTTTCTACTATGTTAGACCAGGAAGGGGTAGCGATTCGTTCCGGCCATCACTGTACTCAACCTTTACACCGAGTCTTAGGTGCTTCTGGTAGTGCGAGAGCGAGTTTGCATTTCTACAATACCCGCGAAGAAATAGACGCTTTTATTGTGGCACTCAAAAACACGATCGATTTCTTCAGCAGTGCGATGGAATAACTCTTAGAGATGGGAAGAGGGGAAGAAACAAATAGCTAATAGCTGACAGCCAAACACCCCTCATACCAATTTCTTTTATTTTTGCATTGAAAAATATATCAATTACATCTATATTGCTTCTTTTATCTATAGCGGGAGCGAGACACGGGCCCGTAAGGGGGCTCACATTTTGCAGCTAGGCGATCGCCACAAAAATATGAAATTAAGATGAAATTGGCGATCGCCATAGTAATATCAAGAAAGTTTTATTATTTTGTGAATCTAAAAATTAGTAACAACACCTTTAACAACGGAGAATACACTTTCTCTGAAATGTCTTATTCACTCCTTGGTTAATAAAAGTTGTCGATCTATTTATTTATGACAAAAATGGTTGGTAAAAGCTTACAAAATGGTCAATACATTCTCGAGGGGGAATTAGGACAAGGTGGCTTTGGTATTACATATAAAGCTACAGATACAACCCGCGAGCTAAAAGTAGTAATTAAAACTCTCAATTGTCGGTTACAAAAACACTCGAATCCGAGTAAATTACACTTCGAGTTTGAGAATGAAGCCAAAAGACTCAGCAAGTTTTCTCATCCAAATATTGTCGCCTATAAGGATTTTTTTGTTGAAAACGGACTGCCTTACATAGTCATGGAATATGTTCAAGGAGTTAGTTTAGATCGACTTATAAAAGACAACCAACCTCTCTCAGAAACTACAGCTATTAACTATATTAGACAGATAGGAGAAGCTCTCAAAGTTATCCATCAAAATGGCTTATTGCATCGGGATATTAAACCACAGAACATAATTTTACGTCAGGGAACTCAACAAGTGGTGCTCATTGATTTTGGCATTGCCAGGGAATTCTCACAAGGAGTTACCAAAACTCATACCAACCTGATTACAAACGGTTATGCTCCGATCGAGCAATATTTTCCTAAAGCCAAACGCTCTGCTGCTATCGACGTATATGGTTTGGCAGCTACCCTTTATACTTTGCTGACTTCTGAAATTCCCCTAGCAGCAACTTTGCGATCTCACCTTCCTTTGACTTCACCAAAAGAGCTCGTACCTCAATTGAGTAATAGAATCTCTGATGCTGTAATGTCTGGTATGGCACTAGAACCAGAAGATCGCCCTAGCAGTGTCTCTGAATGGTTGAGACAATTAGAACTATCCCAAAGAGAATTTATTACAACACCAGAATTAAGTTTAAGCGACGGAACAAATATTCTAGACTTAACGAAGCAAGCTAAAAAGAAAAATCAAGCAGCTTTTGTTCAAACTCTTATTCCCCCAACCAGAATTTTAGCTGGAGCTATCGCACTATTGGGATTAGGATTAGCTATGGCTTCTACTCGCTTTTCAACTCCTACTCCTCAAATTCCACTGAGTAAAATTAACAAATCCTCTCCCCCTACAACTAAGTTATCTAAGCAACAGAACCCAGAAACAATTGAACTATCTTCTGAAATTAAAATTCAACCTATTTCTAAGTCAGCTGAAAAGCAAATCGAGACTATCAGACAACGAGCTCAAGAGCAAATCGAGACTATCAGAGAACAAGCTCGAGAGCAAATCGAGACTATCAGAGAACAAGCTCGAGAGCAAATCGAGACTATCAGAGAACAAGCTCGAGAGCAAATCGAGACTATC
>JASJDA010000090.1 GCA_030065755.1 Prochloraceae cyanobacterium
TAAGTAGTCGGACATAAATAAATACCTCTATATTTAGAAGTGTAAAAAGTGCCAAATTTCTTTATTACCAAGGGGCTCAGTCGTTTTTACAAAATTTAATACAGTTCGGTTTAATTTTGTCCGACTACTTAATTATCGAATTTTAGATATCAATTTTCTCAAACGATGCTTTGGTTTAGAATTAACTCTCCATAACAGCATTCTAACTAAAGCCTCCATTTTCATTAAAGTTTCGAGGCACGAAGCCCCGCTACTTCAGTGCGGGGTGCTGACGACCTAAAAATCTTTGAATTACCCTCTGTTATTAAATTTGCTTCGCGATCGGTAGCTATTAATTATTAACAAAGTTTTAGCTCTGATTTATTCTACCGTTTCGCACCGAGTACTAGTCTAAACTCCAGTACCAAACTATCCGAGAGTCCCTCTTGCACTACAGTGTCTTCAATCCCAGAGACAACGGAGCGACCAAGGGTGGTATAGATTGTATTGAATAACTCTTGCGCTTCTCGCCGATCGAGCGCTGACGGGATTGACGATCGTGTCAAAGTAATTTAAGCCGATATCCTACGCCTCTAACGGTTTCGATCGTGTCGCGACCGAGTTTTTTGCGTAAATATCCCACATACACATCTACAATGTTAGAGTCGCAATCATAATCATAGCCCCAAACATAATTTAGCAATTCTTCCCTCGATAGGACGCGATCGGGGTGGCGCATAAAATTCTCTAGAAGAATAAACTCTTGGTTGGAAAGATGAATGGTGCGAGCGCCTATCTTAACCGTATGAGCGTGTAAGTCTAGGGTTATTTCACCTACTTTGAGAACTATTTCTGGCTGTTGTTTTGGTTCTTGACGGGAGCGCAAACGAAGGTTTATTCTCGCCAGCAGTTCTTCAACGCTAAATGGCTTGGTTACGTAGTCGTCGGCTCCACCTTTGAGTCCAATAACTTTATCTTTGACACTGGTTCGTGCCGTTAGGATAATAATCGGTATAGTTTCCCCCTGACCTCGCAACTCTTCCATAATTTCTACTCCATCTTTACCAGGTAGACCGAGATCGAGAATTAACAGGTCAAAATTATGGCTGAGACTCTCGTAAAGAGCTGAGTAACCATCTTCGGCTATTTTTGTCCCAAAGCCCTGCTCTCGCAGTTTTTTTTCCAAAAAGTTAGCGATCGCGGGTTCGTCTTCAGCGATTAGAATTCTTGTCATGACCCACCTCAGCTCTAAAGATTCTTCAAGCTAGCAATTATAGCTAGTCGATCGCAAAAAAAGTAACGAGTAATTTTGTTATCGTAAGTTTATTGTAGATATTCGATCGACTAGCTATAATTGCCAAAAAATCAGACTATCTTCCTAGATAATTATACAAAATAACGGATATTTAGTCTTTAACTGCCGATGCGATCGTAACATTTTGATTTAAGTCAATAACCGACTCGGATAAAGATAGTTTGACTTGTTGGCGATCGATCGTCTCGAACAAAGAACGTATACAAGCGGCGTTTTTTTGAGCCACTCCCCCGAATTGAATTCGGGGGATTCTGGCTAGGATTACTTATTAGCTTTTAGCCCGTGAATATCGAATTCTGATTCTATCAACTGACGAGATCGAGTAGCTACTCGCACCCGCAGGCTAGCATCTTGTAGGATTTCCTCTAGGGCATCTGCCAAGGCAACTGGGTCATTTTGAGCAATCATTAACCCAGTCGTGCGATTTCGTAAAACTTCGGGCATTCCCGTGACATCAGTCCCCACGCAGGGCGTACCCAATGCCATCGCTTCTAATAAATGCAAAATTGCTAAACACGGCGAGCTGTACGAAGGCAAAAATCACATCTTCGAGGGCGACTTAGTAAAAATAAACCATCAACATAATCTATCTTTAATATAGAAATAATCTATTCTTAAGATCGTGAGAGTTAGATGAGAACTTATTAAGAAAAATCTTACATTTTTCTCAAGATTAAAATAGTAGAAAAAGAACTAGTGCTTTTTGTAATAGGGATTACTTTAAATCCTCTGCATTCTTTTTAAAAGTTGTTGAGCGTATTTATCGTTAGGATTAATTTTCAGGGCTTGTTGTAAGGACTCGATACCTTGTTGGCGCTTTCCAAGTTCAAAAAGTGCTACACCCCGACCTCTCCAAGCTTGATAGTTATTGCGATCGATTTCGATCGCTTGGTTAAAAGAAGCAAGTGCTTCGGGAAAGCGCTCGAGCACACCTAATACTTGACCTTTATTATTCAAGGCTTCTACAAATTGAGGATTTAGTTTAATGGCGCGATCGAATAGTGCTAAAGCTTGTTCGTATTGGTTTTGTTGTACGAGAGCATATCCTTTACCTGAGAGAGCTAAAGGATAGTTAGGCTTAATTTCCAGAGCGCGATCGCAAGCATTAATAGCATTTTGATACTGTTGTAGCTTATTGAAACTGTAACAGCGTCCCCACTCTGCTCGCGCTAGCTGAGGAGCAAGAGCAATAGCTTTGTCGTACAAATTAATTGCTTGTTGGTAAGAACCAGCAACCCTTTGTTTGTCAGCACTTTGTAGAAGTTTGGCAACTTGTTGTTGTTTGGTCGGTTGAGTATCTGGAACTGGTGCAGATTGTTCTGTTAACGGAGTGGTATCTTTATCTCGATCTCGAGCAGATTGTTCTGGGTTTGATAATTTGTTTTCCGAGTTTAGTTGATTAACAGGTTCGCCAGTGAAAACCCCTTTCAACATTAGAAAAACTGCGCCTACAGCACAAATGCTACCTCCTAATAGCAAAACTTTAAAACGTTGTTGTTGCCAAATTGTAGGGGATGTGTGTGATAAATTGCGATCGTAAGACTTACTGACAATAGTATCGGACAAATCCAAAGAGGAGTTATCAAGTTTTTTACTAATAGAAGTTTTAGTATTTTTAGGTAAAGATTGGGGAGATGGTACGGAGTTTAGAAGTTTTTGAGGCAAATTTTCCACAGCGGAAAGAGCATCTTGTGAAGTGGGATAGCGCTCGCGAAAATCATAACAGACCATGCGATCGAGGATTTCTTTCAATTGAGGACTTACCCCATTCGCATTCCGATCCCATTCTATTCCACCACTGTGGGAATCTTGAGATAAATATCGGGGATGAATTCCAGTTAAAGCTTGAATAGCAATCTTCCCAACAGCATAAACATCGCTACTAAAACGAGGATTACCAGTTAATTGTTCTGGGGAAGTATACCCTTGAGTGCCAATAGAAACAGTTTTAGTGGTTTGGCCAGATATAGTATTAGCTAGTTGAGTTGTCACCTGCTTTACTGCACCAAAGTCAATTAAAACAATTTTGCCATCGGGCTGGCGACGAATGATATTTGGGGGCTTGATATCGCGGTGAATAACCTTTTCTCTGTGGACGAATGATAGAGTACGAAGTAAATCTAATAATAAGCCAATTACTTGACCCTCTGACCAAGGTCGATCTTCAATTAACTCTTCGTCGAGAGTTTCTCCTTCTATTATTTCTTGAGCGAGATAAAACTGTTTATCTTCTTCAAAATGAGCCAATAACTGAGGAATTTGACCGTGTTTGCCAAGACGGTAGAGAACTTGAGCTTCTTGGTCGAACAAGCGTTTTGCTATTTTCCAAGTTTGGCTGTCGTTTATCTGTGGTTTGAGCTGTTTAACTACGCACTTGGGGCGATCTGGCAAGTGCATATCGACAGCTATAAATGTTTCACCAAAGCCACCTTCTCCGAGTTTTCCTATAATTTTGTAGCGTCCGCCCAGAAGTTTATTGGAGTTATTCGATCGCCACAAATTTGAAATTTTTAAATTCATGCTGTGCTTTTTTAAAAGTCTATTCTTACTTTAACTTCTTGCTGTTGATATTGATGTGTGGGGGCAGCATTATTTTTATCCTCCAATTTTTTACCCGTGAGAAAAAGGTTCTGATAACGTAATAGTTTTATTATTATCGATCTACTTAACTACTATTGCTCAGGAGGGTTTTGGTTTTCAATGTATTTCTTTAAGGTAGAAATGGTCACACCGCCACAAGAAGCTATAAAATAACTACTATTCCAAACAACCTTCTTTTTATAATATACTTTCTCTAATTCCTCTAAAAATTCTTGCCTGAGCTTCCTTGAAGAGACACTTTTTAAACTATTAACCAATTTACTTAACTGTAGGTCGGGGTGATATTGAAAAAGTAAATGAACGTGGTCTTCTTCTCCATTAAACTCAACTATCTTACATTCCCATTTGTCTAGCAGATCCTCAAAAAGCTCATGAAGCCTTTTAATCATTGCTGCATTGAAGACTTTTCGCCTAGATTTTGTGGTTAAAACTAGATGAGCCTTCAAGTCAGAGACGGAACGACCACGAGAAAAAAAATCTTTTTTCACAGCATATTCTGTTTATTCGTGTTATAATCAGTGTAGCAAATAAATGTTCTCTGAATATGAAGTATACGTACCAGTATCGATTATTTCCGACCACAGAGCTTCTATAAGCAGTCTAAAACTTATCTATAATTATTCATAGTTGTCTATAATGAATAAGTTTTGAGGCATCGAGTGAAAAATAAGCTAAGGCTAATATGTACGCAATTAAAGTTGAACTAAAACTAAATAATTGTCAAAAAACATTGATGGATCGACATCTAGGTTTTAGTCGCTTTTGCTACAATTTTGCCTTGTCTATTTATAATCAGCTAGACCACAAGCAATATCAGGGAAGTAGTTCTAAAAAAATAGATTTGATTAAAAAGATATTTACCAATGTTACTAAGAAAAATCAGGATTTTTCTTGGACTAACCAAATGTCTAGTCGAGTTTATCAAAACGCTTTTAGAGCATTAAAAGCGGCTTTTTCACGATATTGGAAAGGTTTAGGAGGACTGCCTAGATTTAAGAAGAAAAAAAATCCTGGAAGTTTTACGGTTGATTCTTCTAATGGAGTAATTTTACAACTTGGCGGTTATCGAATTAAGTTACCAACTCTAGGGATTTTTAGAACAACCGAATCTATACCTAAATGCGCCTCTCAGACTTATACTATATCTAAAAAAGGGGAGCGTTATTATGTTTCTTTTGCGATTAATGCTGAATTAATTCCACCAATGAGCCATGAGGTTTTTGAAGCAGTAGGCATTGATGTTAATCTTAGTGATGGTAAATATTGTGTGATTTCAGATGGGACAATGATAGCTTTTCCCAAGCCTTTAAAGGCAGCGATAACCAAGCTAGAAAAGTTACAGTATCACAATCGAAATAAACAATTAGGCAACCGTAAGCAAAAAATATCACCCTCGAATAATTCTAGGAAATATTACAAGAAATTAGCTGAATTGCACAAAAAAGTTGCTGATGCTCGAAATGATTTTCTACAAAAACTAACCACTAAATTAGCTATAAAATATCGTCACATCAAATTAGAAACCTTAAATATTAAAGGTATGATGGCTAACGGGAAATTAGCTATGCATATAGCTGATGCTAGTTTTTATAAGTTTAAAACTTTGCTGATAAATAAAGCCAATACTTATGGTGGTTTTGTTGAGTCGGTAAATCAATGGTATCCAAGTTCTAAACTTTGTAGTAATTGTGGTAACAAAAAGCTAGATTTAAAGCTTAGCGAGCGAGTTTATCACTGCGAGCAATGTAATTTGAATTTAGATCGCGATCTAAATTCAGCAATTAATCTCAAGCTGGCAAAACAAGAACATATTACAAATAGGGTTGGTTCAACCCGAATAGAAGCCTGTGGACATGATACCGCCGACGGTCATGGAAAAAGCGGATGCGACCCAGCTCGAATTGAATTCGAGCTGGGTCGCGCACCAAGCAGCAATAATGCAAGGAAGCAGGAAGCAAACATCAAAGTGGATAACTTTGGATAAGTTTTGCGGAACAGAATGGAAAATATCTACCAAATGGTCAATCTGCCAAATCTCAATTGAATAAATCTTGGGCTGACGCTGCTTTTGGACAGTTTTTCGAGATACTAAAGTGCAAAGCTGAAAAAGCTGGCGCTGTAGTTAAAGCTGTCAATCCTAGTTATACTTCTCAACTACTATCGTATAAAGATGAGTTGATCTTTACCGATACCAGTATTCGAGAGTATTGGGATTCGAATTATGGTTTGATGATTGACCGTGATATTAATGCCGGAGTCAATATCAAACGAGTGGGGATGGGCGTTTTCCCCACTATAAAACGCCGTAAAGGGAAAGCTGTGGTAACTGAATCTACTACTAATAGTACCTTGAAGGAACTTCTACTTGCTCATCGTTTGTGGGCAACTGAGAACCCCACACTGTACCATAGGTCAGTGTGGGAGTACGTCACTAAATTTACATGGTAATAAAGTTACAGCTAGTTGCCAATTATATAACCTTTATTTTCGAGATCGCTTTGTTAATCGTTGCTAGAAATCAAGAATGAAGAACAATAATTTTCCACTAATTACTAATAAAAATAAGACAGTCGATGAAGGTTATATTAAATATAAATGTAACTGGATTTATTCAAAATCAGTTAGTACCTCCGAAATTATAGAGCTAAATCAATGGAGAGATAAGCTATATCAATTGGGTTTAATTGGTATTTACGATAATGGAATTGGTTTTGGTAATTTGAGTATTCGCTGCGATCGAACCAAACAATTCATTATCTCTGGCACAAAAACTGGCAGTATTTCCTCTTTAACCGAACGGCATTATACTAAAGTTACTGACTTTAATTGGTCGGAAAATTACGTGACCTGTGTTGGAGAAATTCAAGCTTCTTCTGAGGCTTTAACTCATGCTGCTGTCTATATAGCTAACCCAGAAGTAAACGCTGTTCTTCACGTTCACAATCTAGAAATGTGGAAAAAATTAATGGACAAAGTTCCTACTACAGCTAGAAATTGCGCTTATGGAACGCCAGAAATGGCAAAAGAAATTATTAGATTATGTCAGGAAGATAAGACGAAGCAGACAAAAATTATAGTAATGAGCGGACACGAAGAAGGAATTATTGCTTTTGGTCGCAATTTAGAAGAAGCGGGGAAAATTTTATTGCAATATTTATAAGTTTAAAAATTACAATCAATAATCTAAAAAAAATATTAAAACGTTATTGAGAAAGGCAAAAATTAGACAACGGATTTCCGTCAATGTAGATTTTAGCAGCGAGGGAACAGTTTGATCTGATCGTTCGTTGTTTAATTATTGGCTAACCAAGCCATTAGATCGTCGCGACTAGAGAAATCTAAGAGAGCCTCTCCTAAAGCTTCTAACTGTTCTACAGATAATCCAGTAATGCGAGTAGATAATGATGGTTCGATTTCGCCAATGCGACGTTTTAATAGACGTAAAATCATCAAACTGGCTTCTTGCTTTCGCCCTTGTTCTATACCTTGCTCTATACCTTGTTTCTTGATATCTTGATAAATTACTGATTCCTGCATAATTTCCTCTTTTAAGATGGCACTAATAAGATCTTTCTTTAATATTAATCCAGCTAAAACTGAAGTGGCGGCGGCGATGTTACTTTGTTCTTTTTTATTACTAATATTATCAATTAAAGAACTAACTTCTCGTAAAGTTTGAGTTCGGTCGTTGGTACGGCCTAAAACAGCTAGAGGTAACAAACCAGTGAACTGTAAGAAATCAGAGTAAGGCTGTTCCCAAAGTCGGATAACCTCAAACTCATGACGCATCCCAGAGATGGTAAAAACATTCTGCTGTACCAACTGAGATCCTGTAGATTTTAAATATATGACTATTTGTCGCATATCTTTATGGGGATATCGACGATGAACCCGAAGTCGATAATCCGCCATACGAAAAGGAATCGTGTCATCTGGTAAGGTCTGAAACTCCAAATGTAAAACAACTTCGTCCGATTGAAGGAGAATTAAGGCATCGGCGCGAATGGGTTCGACATATAACTCGGTAGGACTTAATTTAGTTAATCCTTTTGACTCCCCAAAAATCCAACGAGTAAAATCATTACTAAAGTTTTCTGCTAAAAACTTACAAACGTTGTCATACATACACATACTAACTTAGAGACAAACCAATTGATGGGTTATTAATTGTGAATTTTTCTCCAAGAAACAAGATTAACATTTACAATAATTTTTGTTATTTTCATAATAACAAATTGTTGTTTTTCTATCAATATTGAAGTCAATTATTAATAGGTTTAAATTAATTAATTTATGACATTTTTTTTTGCTATTTTCGGCACACTAACTAATAGTAATTCTTTCGATGATACTCTTTGATGGTAAGAGGTTGCCTTGCGATCGTTAATAACTGGCGAGGGAGGGATTAGCTTAAAGCGCAGAAGCCCCACACTGTACACGATAGTGTCAGTGTGGGATGAATGCGTGAGAAATCGACTTTGATGACGTAATAGTTGTATTATTACAATTAACTTAACTACTATTCCAAACAACCTTCTTTTTATAAGATACTGTTTATTCCTGTTATAATCAGTGTAGTAAATAAAAGGTCTCTGAGTATGAAGTATACGTACCAGTATCGAATATTTCCAACCAGAGAGCAAAAGCTAGAACTGAATTACTGGCTTAGAGTCTGTCGATACTGGTATAACTTTCAACTGGGAGAAAGATTTGATTGGTGGGAGCAAAATCGTAGCTACACTGACCGCTGCCCACTCATATGTCATTTACCAAAATTAAAAGAGCGACCAAACTATTACAATCAGAAAAAACAACTCCCACCTTTAAAAAAAGATCTAGTGAGAGTGGGCTGGAGTTACGAACAGCTCGATTTTACTCGTGTTCCTTCTCAAACATTGCAAGAGGTTTCAAAAAGAGTAGATTTAGCTTTTAATCGTTTTATTAAAGCCGATAAAAACGGCAATAAAAGCGGTAAACCGCGCTTTAAAAATGCAGCTCGATATCGTTCAATGATATTGGAGGGGCAAGCTGTTTCTCTGCATAGTTGTTCTGTGAGTGGTAAGTATTTATATCTTGATATTACTAAAATAGGTCGCTTAAAAATCCGCTCTCATCGTCATCTACCAGACGGGGCAATTCTTAAGCAAGCACAGATAATCAAAAAAGCAGATGGTTGGTATATTAATCTTCGACTTGTTGATGAGAGCGTTCCTGATTTTCAGCCAGATATTACCCCTACCTGGTCAAATTCTGTTGGTATAGAAAATATTATTTTTAATAGGGAAGTCCTCTCTAGTAGTAAAGTTATAAACGAAGCAGATAAGTTATCGAAAAAGGACTTCCCTATTAAAAATAAAAATATCCTCGTGGATGCGGTCTTGCATGAAGATGATTATTTGGCTACTTCACTTGGTTTTAAATTACCATCTTTAAAGTCATTTCGCAATTCTCAGGATAAACTAGCGAAAATATCAAAACGTAAAAACAGTAAAAAACGAGGAAGTAAATCGCGTCGAAAACTAGCCAAAAAAGAAGGGAAAATACATCAAAAAATTGCTAGAGCTAGACGGGACCATGCCTATAATACGGCTGAAAAGCTATTAAAAACTGGAGCGAAAGTATTCTTTCATGAAAAGCTTAACCTTAAAGGTTTGAGTAAACGAAATAATCCTAAACAAGACGATAATGGTCAGTATATTCCTAATGGTCAATCGGCTAAATCTGGTTTAAATAAATCTTGGGCTGATGCTGCTTTCGGTCAATTCTTCTTAATACTTAAGTACAAAGCCGAAAAAGCTGGTGCGATAGTTAAAGAAGTAGATCCCGCTTATTCATCTCAATTACTAAGTTATCGGGATGAATTTGTTTTTACCAATACTGAAATCAGAGAGTATTGGGATGAGGAATTAAAGCTCTCAATTGATCGTGATATTAACGCAGGGATAAATATCAAAAGGCTGGGGCTGGATGTGTTCCCCAGGATAAAACGGCGTAAAGGGAAACCACCTGTAGTTATTTCATCTACTACAGAGAGTACCTTGAAGCAAGTTCTGCCAGTCCATCAATTTTGGGCTGCTCGGAAGCCCACACTGTACCGATAGGTCAGTGTGGGTACATCACACAATCCTAGCTGGAATAAACTGAGTCGAAAGCAGCTTGAGTGACAATCGACTCAGCTACTAATTTTAACGTATTTTTTTTAAACTAAAACTCAAGCATTCCTATCGAGATTAGGCACGAGCAAACAATCTCCCTAGAGCTTTAAAGAAGTTAGATAGGGGATTATTGCCGTCGTTGTCTTGGTTGGGTTGCGAGTTAGAAGAAATCGGTTGTTGGATACTTTGCTGTTTAGCATTAGATGGTTGAGGATAAGAAGTCTGGCAGCTTTTGAGAAACTGTTGCAAGCGTTGTTCGTCACTAGCAGAAGCTAGACGGGCTTGTTTAGCAATTTGTGCCAACTTAGTTTCTCCAATATAATCGAGCCAATTTTCAAAATCTTCCCTCATTAAGTGGTAGACAGCATCATTTGGTGATTTTTCGCATATTTTAATTAAATCTTCAACGTTATGAGCTAACTGACCGTTGGGGAATTTAAAGGGTTCTGCCATTTTTAATTATCCTGCTGCATGAGAAATTACGAGGGCTTGTGGGCGTAGTTTTTCCTGAGATTTGCCAGAAAAAAATGTCCCCGATGTAATTCTATATAACGCAGCCAAAAATGGCGATCGCTATTTGTTGTACCTGCGAGTCATTTAAGGCAGATTAAGGTCTTTAAGAAGAAGAAAGAAAGCTGTTTAGTTCCAAGAAAGTTAATAAAATCTTTTTGCCGGAGGTACTATACTAATCTTGTTTCATTTTTATTGTTTCAATAGTTCGGTCTAATGCTTAAAGAATTCTTGAAAAATATAATTAAATCTTGTTTACCTTTGATTGACTTTGTTTTATTACCTTTAACTTTTATTGCAGCAATTTATTTGAAATTACTTAGAAGGCTTGGCGTTCACAGATTACCACTTGCTAGAACTACTTTTAATGGAGTAGGCGTATTTCCAATTAGAGATCATTACTACGAACCTCTTTTCAATCCTAAACACTTAAGAAAATCTTTGAATGACGATCGAGATTTACCTGGCATTGATTTCAATATCTCCGAACAATTAGATTTACTGAGTAAGTTTAAATATAACTCTGAGTTAGAAGCCATTCCTCTCGACAAAACCAATAAACTACAATTTTATTATAATAATGATTCTTTTCTTTCTGGAGATGCTGAATTTCTTTACAATGTAATTAGACATTTTAAGCCCAAAAAACTGATTGAAATTGGCAGTGGAATGTCTACTTTGATGGCTGCTAGTGCTATTCAGCAAAACAATTCAGAGTCTTCTACATATAACTGCGAACATATATGTATTGAGCCATATGAAAAAGATTGGCTGACAGAAATTGACGTAAAACTAGAACGAAAGTTAGTAGAAAATATTGATAAAAATTTGTTTAGTTCTTTATCTGAGAACGATATTCTCTTTATTGATTCATCTCATATAATTCGACCTCAAGGTGACGTGCTATTTGAATATCTTGAGATATTGCCTATCCTTAATAAAGGAGTAATTGTTCACATCCACGACATTTTTACTCCTAAAGATTATCCAAATGATTGGGTTATAGACAAGGTGTATCTCTGGAATGAACAATATTTACTAGAAGCTTTTCTAAGTGGTAATTCTAATTTTAAAATTATTGGCGCTCTTAATTTTCTCAAACATCATTACCCTGAAGAGTTATCAAACTGCTGTCCGATTTTAAAGCAGCAAATTAAAAATAGAGAACCAGGTTCATTCTGGATCGAAAAGAACTAGAGAAAGGAGGAATCCACATCAACTATCGCGTTACACTTAGTAAGGTTGACAAGTTATATGTGGCGATCACATTATATTTTTTGACTACTGACAAAAACTAGCTTGTTGATATTAATTTTTTTTACCAATAGTCTTAGAGACTATTCTCAAATGATAATATCAATTCTGTTAGCAGCTGTTTGTAACGAGTATTTATAGAAATGATATAAAAGTTATGACGATCGCTACTTTAGTTTTCAGTAGTAGAGGGATGGTTGTTACGCAAAAAGATTCAATCGTAACTAGGAATTTTTAACTATATTCGGAGTACAAAGATGGTTCTGCGACCCCAAAAATTAAGGCTTGTCATAAAACACTAATTGTACTATCATACAACGTCAAATCAATAAAAACAGAGGCGAGAAAAAATGAACATGAATAGAATTTATCAATTAATGAAGTTAAATAGGGCAATCAAAAGTCATCGCGTTAAATTTGCTGGAATTCTATTATTGCACATTCTGAAATTGAGATATTTATGTTTGAGATTCGATCCCATCATAGCTTGCAATCTAAGTTGTCAGATGTGCTACTTTAGTGACAAAGAATTTAGGAAAAATAATAAAGGTACGTTTAAGTCAGATGAAATTGAGCGTCTAGCTAAAATGTTTTTCCCAAGAACTTTACAAGTTGTTTTTGGTTGCGGAGCAGAACCAACTTTATATAAAGATTTTCCCAAGCTAATAAAACTTGCTAAGTCATACGGAGTTCCTTATGTCGGATTAGTTTCTAATGGTCAACTTATTAAAGAAGAACATATTAGAGAGTTAGTAAATTACGGATTGGACGAACTTTTACTTTCCGTACATGGTGTCAGAAAAACAACTTATGAAAATCTGATGACCAATTCTAACTATGAAAAATTTCATGCTGTTTTAAATAGCTTTAATAGTATCAAGTCAGAATTAGGATCGTCAACTCCAACACTGAGATTGAACTACACCGTTAATCCAGATAATCTTGAAGAACTATCTGATTTCTTCAAAGTATATGGAAATTACAACATTAATACCTTACAGGTTCGTCCAATAATGGATATTGGACAAAGTGGCTATCGCAATTTGACCTTAGATCGATATATTGATAACTATAATAACGCTATCGATCGGCTATCCAATAGTTGTAAAGAACGCGGAATTACTCTTTTAGCGAGAACACAAGATCCAGCTTACAAGTCTGAACAAGAGGATTATAGTGCTGCGATAATAGACAGTATTCTTCGATATATATCTCCTCAAAGAGTATGGAGAACAGATTTTGATTGGAAGAATGTAACCTACGACGAATTCTGTCAAAAAATTGGCTTTATTAACTCTCTATTTAAAGGCATTGTTGCCAGTAAAGAAGAGATTATTAATAATAATCCCTTCAAAGGTAAATTAACTCTTACTTATGATGTTTTGTAAGAAGTAATTTGGCGGCGTAAGTTCTGAAACCACTAAATAACATAATTATTGTTCCTGGCTTATTTTCAATCTCAATTCGTGAAAATTGCTAAGAGGAAAATTAGGCTTGGGGAATTTCTGGCTTTGTTAACTCATCAAAGTAGACCTTGTTGGAAATTTTGAACCTATTTTGGAGTAAAAAGATGATTTGGCGACCTAGAAAATTAAGGTTAAGGAAATTCCCAGTTGTTCCGAGCGCCATTCCACTTATTATGCTTAGTAGCATAATTCCGCTAAGAATAGCGATCGCCCTCCATCAAGCACCGCAGCCACAAGCTATCTTAGTTTTAGGAGGTGGTATAGACAGAATGAGGCATGCAGCATCCTTTTCTCGTTCCCATCCCAATTTAGAGATGTGACGTTCTCCCCCGTTAAATCAGAGATTTTAACGGGGGCTTCTATCAAAACGCGAATTGATAAAGTTTTGGGAACTTTTGTACCGCAATTAGAACAGTTAACAGATGTGCCGTGAGGTTGGACTTTAACAACTCTTGAGCCGCGTTTTACCGCCACTGCTGACAATATATTGATAAATTTTCCCCAAGCCCCATCTAAAATTGACTTAGCTAATTTACTTCTAGCTAAGCCACGAATATTCAAATCTTCTACAGCAATTAAGTCAAATTTTTTAACTAGTTTGTGCGCTGTATTGTAGTGAAAATTTTCTCTAATTCGACCAATACGTTGATGAATTCTAGCTATCTTATTTTTTTGTTTTTTACAGCGTTTTGACTCCTTATTTTTTCTAGTTAATTTACGTTGTTGACGAGCTAAATGATTTTGAGTTTTGCGGTAGGTGTGCTGAATAGGTACTTTTTCCCCGATAGATGTGGTCAAAAATTCTTTTAATCCTACATCAATCTATTTGGCAACGAGTTCGTCGTAACCAATCTAAACGTTGACCTAACGCATAATTCCAATGACGACGTAATAGCTCTAATGTATGGAGCATTATTGCTTCTTGTTCAAGGTTAGGTTTGATTCTGTAGACATAAGTGATTAGCATGATATGATTATATCATGAATGGCTACCCAGTGTACTTCCATGAGTAAAAATAAGAGATTAAATTTAAGAATCTCAGAAGCTAGATTAAATAAGCTAAGAGAATACGCAGCAACAAAAGACAAAACCATGACCCAAGTAGTTTCTGACTGGATCGATAAGTTACGCATAAATAAGGATTCGCGTCCATGCGAGTTTTAATATTGGTCGGCAGGGTTCTCCCGTTAAAATCTTTGATTTAACGGGAGAACCCTGCCGACTTTAGGTTGGGAGCGGTCGAAACCCAAGTTTAAAAGCAGGTGAGTTACGCCTCAGTCGAAAATCGCCTTTTTCTGGGGCGACAAACATGGGATCGGCAATTATGGAATTTCTGTCCATTCCCTTGGCACGCCATTCCTGCCAAGACCAATTGGCAAATTTAATCTTATCGTCGTCATCTTCATTTTGACCTGCGTACCAGTAAAGATTGCGATCGAAGGCAAAGTTCAAGTCTCTCAATCTACCTACTAGCAGTTTGCCCTCTCTCCAGTAGACAATATTGCGCTCGAAGGTCAAGCTCAAATGTGGCTCTAGGCGAGTTCGTCTAATTTGAGCCAGACGACCAAAGGCAAAAATGTTGTTGCGGATAATATTCTCTTTGCCGTAGTGTAGGTGAATACCTGCTTCTGTGGTTCTGTAAACCAAGTTGTTCTCTACCACAATTTGGGAACTGTTTCCGTCAAGGTAAATTCCCCAACCACGGAAACCAGTTGCTTGAATATCGTGGATGGTATTGGAGCGAATAACTGTTCCTGGCTGAACGCCCATCGCGTAGATGCCACCTTTGTCATCGAGGAGAGGACCTTCTCCGTTAGAAAGCTTGCCGATGTGGTGAACGTGATTAAACTCTATGATATTATGATGGGCTCTTGTTGGTTTATAATCGAAAAATCCTCGAACAGAAATGCCCATGTAGTAGAAATCGTGGATGTGATTGTGGGCAATAAGATTGTGATTACTGTGGGTTGCACGAACAGCAACTGCACTAGGGAAAAAGTATCCGCCATTATAAATGTGATTCTCGATAACTTTGTTGTTATTTGTTTCTTGCGCATCGCTTAGATGGGGTCTGCTTAGATCGGGTCTATAGGTTCTTCGCTCTCCCAGCTTTACTGCTCCTGCACCTAAGTCAAACATTTCACATTTGACGATGGTATTATTACGACAACCACGAAACAACTCTATAGCATGACTTCCAATGTGAGCAATGATACATTTTTTCCAGCTACAGTTTTTGACTCCGTTGCCTAAAATAGCTCCTGGAACTCCAAAAGCATTTTGATCGAAGCCAGAAATATTTGGAGGAAGTTTCCAATCATTATGAGAAAAGGTTAATTCCTCGAAGTTAATATTTTCTACATACTGCTCTTGTATTGGCCTGCCTTGGAGTAAGAGCAAAAATACTAAAGTTGGGGCGATCGCTTCTATTGTATTTATCTGCTCCCCAGGCATTGGAATATAATAAAGCTTGCCCGTACTTTGATTCAAATACCACTCACCAGGTGTATCTAAAGTCTCAAATATATTTTCTAAGTAGTATAGATCGTTAGGGTCTATACGAATTAAGGTTTTTTTACTAAAGCTGATAATGCGCTCTGATTCATCTACTTCAGCAATAGGCAAGCGCGACTCTATCCATCGAGTCATCACAACGGCTTCACCGAGATCGACTGAAGGCCAGGCTTGCAAATCTCCATTTTTGAATTTAAATCTGTTTTGTCCCCGGGTCCAGAATTTTCCCGCATCCGGTACTGCTTCAACTTGTAAATATCCTTTATTTGGATAACGAGCGCGATTTCGCCTTTGTCCATTTACCCAAAGATGTTGGAAGTACCAATTTCCTGCCTTAACCTCTGGTAAGGTGACAGTCCACATGGTTCTTCCATTGACTCTTTCTTCTCGCCAACCCTGGATTCTTCGTCCACCACTAATAACGGGTTTCTCATCCTGATATGCAGCATAAGTAATAGGAGCATCTTTAGTGCCGGAGTCCATAGGGGTTAATACTAGGGGCTTACTCAAAAAGTAGTGACCCCCACGAATCAGAATGGTGACTGGTTGTTTGAGAGTCCCTTGCCTTTGTTTCAGTTGGCGAATGGTGTTTCGCGCTCGTTCTAGAGTAGCAAAAGGACCATCTGTTTTTCTAGCATTGGGAGAGGCAAATCTCCCTGACCAAGCATCGTTACCGTTAGGGGCTACATAAAATAAAATTGTTTCTGAGTTAGTGCGTTTGGGCTGTGATGTTAGTTTAGGCTGAGATTTTAGTTTTGACTCTTGTTGGGTTGTTAGTTGTGACTCTCCTTGGGCGAGTAAAGCACTGATTATTACAGGATAACCAGTAGCTAAAAAACCCAATCCCATCCAGCTTAAAAAAATACGACGATTCATAAATACACAATTCGTTAATTTTTATTAATTAAGAAGCTCGCTTTTTTAAATAACTATGATAAATAACTGATTCAAGATCGGCTATTCTTCAAGTACAACATTATTTTCAATTTTTAGCTTAATGTGCAGAAGGCCCACACTGTAATATGAGCAAAGCAATATATTCAGTGTGCGAAAAATTTTCACTAGCAATAGCTGGAGTTGGTGAAAAGCCTACGCTGTATACTTCAGTATCAGCGTAGGAGTATGTCGCTTTACTTAATTAGCATCATTGAATTTTTCCTCGTAAACCTTTTTGCAATAATTATATATCTGATAATCTAATTGATTTTTTTCTTTAAATTCACCTATAACTTGGTCAGTTAGATTATATGGAGTGTGTTTAGATACATTTCGTTTCTTTAGTTGAACTTTGGGTTTTTCTAGAAGAGTTGCCAGTCGATCGAAAGACTGTTGATAATTTTCAAAAATACCAATAAAGAAGTAACGATCGAGTATTTCTTGATAATTACTTTCGTCACAAGCAAAGCTATGTGCTAGAAAGTTATCGCAGTTTAGTAAGTGTTGTTCTAAAGATTTCTCGGAGGAAACAATCATCTTGTTCTTTATTCCATAAAAATATCCTGAGATTTGAAGTTTTAGAGGATCTCTAACAAAGCTAATCACTCGATAGCGATCGTCTTCTAAACAGCAGGGATATCTTTGAAAAAGAGTTGGATATATATATTCAGCGAAATTACCGTAATGACCGCACAATATGTGATAATCAGATAGCTTCTCTAGGTTTTTAGGCTTAGTATTTTTCAACTGAGCAAGCATATTTCTCTCAGGATAATCGGAGATAATAATAAACCAATTTGAGAATAGTTCAACCGCAGAAGTTCCTCCACACTTACCTATGTGGTGAAAGATATATCGATAGAAACTACTCTCTTTTTTAAAGTGAGGCAGCCATATTTTGGGTACTCGTAGAGAAGTTAGGACTTTTATTTGTAGTCGTTCTAGCATTTCTAATTTAGTTGTCTTACTTAACATCGGCAAACTCCAGTATCCTCCCATTCTATTTAACAATTGAGTTCTTACCTCACTATTTTCGGGTCCATTATCCATTTTTATTTGAATAATTTCTGTTTGTTTCTTTTCGGCAACGCCCAGAGTTAACAACCATTGCCAGAAACTATCTACCATGAACTTGCTGCTGGTTTTATAAGAACTGCCAAAGTTTTCCATTTACCAATTTGAGTTTAGAATAATCGCCATCCGTACTTATTAAATAAATAAAAACTTGATTGAATAGTAATCAGCATTAGTCTAAGAGATTTGTAGGAGCCTCTAGCCCAATGATGATAAATATGAACATGGGGATAAAATATAGCCCTATATTTTTGGGACATTCTTCTAGTTATATCTGCATCTTCTAAATACATAAAAATATTTTCATCAAAATAACCGATTTCATCTAAATATTCCTTGCGAAAGAGCATAAAACATCCCGATAGATACGGTACATCCATAACCCGATTGTATCCAGTTTCCCGCATTTCGTACCAATTTAGATATCCTTTAAATAAATTTTGCAATATACGAGGAATAAATCTTCTGGCAAAAAGTATAAAAACGCTAGGATTTCGCTTACAAAGATATTGTATTTCTCCATTAGGCGAAAGAATTTTGGGTGTAACTAGACCAACGTCTTGATTAGTTTCAAGGTATTTAATTAATTCTATCAATACATTTGGCTCGAAGTAGACATCTGGGTTCATTACTAAATGATATTTGCACTTTTTAACAGTCCTAATAGCCAAGTTGTGTGCTTTGCCGAAACCAACATTGTTTCCTTTATTGTGAAAGTATTCAATATCGAAATCTTGGAACTCACTAAATACTTGGGATAGTTCAGATGTTGGTGAATTGTCAACTACTGAAAAGTGTATTGTTATGGGAGTATTCAGTAGAGATATAACGGCATTACGAACAATGTCAGGAGCATTTTTATAGAGTACTAGAGAAGCACTAAGTTTCATGAGAATGCAAAGAAAATTAATTAGGAACGAAGAATATTTTTAATAGTTCGGTAAAATCGCTTAAAACTCAAGGTTTCTAAAGGAAGTTTAAAATTATCAAAGCTAGTTTACGGTTAATACGTCTGCCTCTTCTGTTAAGTCGCATCAGCCCTCTTTCCTCCATGCGTTTTTTGACCTGCTCAAAAGGGAGAATCAGATGAGCAGTAAATAGAGTAACTTTGCTGCTTTGAACTCCTATCCCTGAGTATTTCTTTCCAGGATCGAGACCTACACCAAGGGGCTGTGTTTCTCTCCCTGATGGCTCAAAAGTTAGCTGTGTTCAGCAACTTAAGACCAGTCTAATTTTAGGTGATTTCATAAATATCAGCCCCCTATAGTAATAATTTTTTACTCATATTTAAAACTATTTATATTGGTACTTAAACAAAGCGTCAAGTAAAAATCAGCCCGATGGTGTAAAAGGTTTGATGACTTACTGAAAACTAAAGTTCAAAAAAAAGAGTTATTTTGTAACCCTGGTTTGAGCCATGCCTGGTTTACTTAATGTTTAGCTAGTTAATATGGATTACATTTTTAGAGTAGGGTAGAGTTATATTTATTAAAGACAAACAAAGAGGAGTAAATATTCTGCATGAAAATAGCATATATATTACCGAAATTAAAAGATAGTGGTATAATCAGAATACCTTTTTGGTTATCTAAGAGATTTTCTCCCTCTAATGACATTAAAATATTTTATTTTGGTGAAACAAAACCAGGGGAAAAATCTCTTGAATTTGAAGTTCCCGTAGAAAAAATTAGCTTCACTAATTTTTGTCATGATTTAAATAATTACGATATAGTCCATTCTCATGGAATCCAACCTGACGTATATGTTTTACTCAATAAATCTAAAATACATGCCATCAAACTTACAACAATTCATGGCTATCATCTAGAAGAATTAAGATATTACAAAGGTATTATATTTTCTTTTATTTTTGGAAAATTATGGGATTTTGCTTGCCAAAAATTTGATGTATCTGTTTGCATAAGTAAAACCATGGAAAGATATTATAAAAATAAAGGTTTCACCAATACACGAGTAATTTATAATGGGATTATACAACCTAATATTAATGATAGTACTTGCCTCACAGATACTTCGAGAAAATCAAATGAGATCTGGATATCAACAGTCTCAATTCTAAATAGAAGAAAAGGAGTGGAGCAAATTATCAAATTATTGACATTAAATGAAAGATTCCATTTAACAGCTATAGGTGGTAGTGGGAAAGATATCTCACGTTTGCAAAGAATTGCAGAAAGATTAGGAGTTGCTAGCAGATGTATTTTTACTGGCTATAAAGAAAATCCCTGGAAAATTGCTATTAATAGCGATGTCTTCATTTTTCCATCTCGCTCAGAAGGATTTGGTCTTGCATTAATTGAAGCTGCTAGCTTAGAAATTCCAATTATATGTTCTGACATACCTACATTTCGCGAAATTTTTGCAGAAGATGAAGTGACCTTTTTTCAACTTGATAATATTCACGACTTAAACGAAAAATTACTTAAAACAGATGAAATTAGAGCTAAGAAGAAAAAAGCAAAATTAAAGGTACAAAAAGAATTCGATCTAGAATCAATGTGCCTTAATTATTATCGGCTATACTTAGGAGTTTTAAGATAGCATTTTTGCTCCTAAAAAAAAGAAACACTAATTAATTTTATAATTTTTTTGCGATAATCACCTTCTGATTGTCTATTAAATTATGCTTAAAGTTAATCGAGCGAATTTCAGGTAAAAAGCCGCAATCACTTAGTCTTTCGACTATGTCCAAGCCATAATTTCTAAATGCGAGGACTCTTCCCTGTCCTCGAATTCTATCTCCGTGGTACTCAGGCTCAAGTTTATGAAAGATGCTTCCATCAGGTTTGAGGAAACATCTTTCAACTGTTGTTAAACTATCTGATAAAGGTACGGTAAAAATAAAATATCCATTTGGTTTTAAAATTCTGTAAACTTCATCGAAACCTTTTCTATCATCTGGGACATGTTCAAAAACTTCAGTGGAAGTAACTAAATTAAAAGATTCATTATTGAGAATAAAATGTTGAACATCTTGACAAACAACGGAATTTTTCATTAAACCTGGAGGTACATCATCAAAGTATTCAGAGTAATACAAATTATTAAATTTTATTTTTAAAAATTCAAACAATGCCCCCCGCGAAGATAATTCGTAAACAAATGCATTATAAGGAAAATCTAGATGGTCAATTACCAAACCAACCCCTCTATGGATTTTTGTCGATCTACACTTAATGCAACGTGTACCAAAATATCCATTATTTATTTTAATAACAGGAAACCCACACAAGTTACAAATTCCAATTACCATGACTAGGATGTTATTGCTATAAATTAAGTCAAATGTTGCTTCTATTTTGAAAACTGTTAATTAATTTTGATTTTCAGTTGCTTTTTACAAATGTTGTTAGATTCAGCTTTCTTTTAATATATCTAATCAAGACAACAACTAGAGAAAACAGCTTAGCTATGATTGAAAAATTTAGAAGCTCAGTCCTTGCTTTAAATTCCTCTGTCAAAGCTAATTTTGTGTTAGAAGAACGCCCTCCTAATAAAAATTCAGCAATTGTTTTATTTAGTTGTTTTGGTTGTGCTACTTTAGCGAATCTGAGCCAGAGGTGGTAATCCATAGCACACTTGTAACGATTATCAAAACAACCGACTTCTCGCATTAATGATTTCTCCGAAAAAACGGTTTGATGTGGGATTGTGTTTACTATATTCAGTAGTTTTGAGCTAAATCTGGGCGGGCATAAAGTACCGAGGATATTGCCTGAAGAATCCCTTAATGCTTGATTGCCAAAACACCACCTCCATTGCTCGTTATTATAAGTTGAAACAACGTATGAAACTATATCTTTTGAAGCCAATCTATCTCCTGCATGAAGGTGGTTGATGAGAATGCCTGAAGATAAATTTATGCCCTTATTCATGGCATCGGCAATGCCTTCATCTGGTTCGCTCACCCAATAATCAATAGCCTCTTCATACTCACGAATTATATCAAGAGTACCATCTTTAGAGCCGCCGTCAATGATAACATATTCAATATTATCATAGGTCTGATTAATAACACTCTCAATAGTTTGCTCCAGATATTCCTCGGCGTTGAATACTACAGTAATTATTGTTACCAAGGGAAGAGGTAAAGTATTGCTGCTTAAGTTTATTTTCCCAAGATTTTCCCCTTTAGCGATGGCATTAACTTCACTGTAAGAGAGTTTGAAATATCCTTGTTTTCTCAACCCACCTTCGCCTTGTCGATCGAGTTTTGGAGGTAAGAACAGTAAGTTATCCCCTTTTGGGCATAAGTTATTGTCTAGATATAGCTGCTCCCGTGCCAGTAGACGGGTAGTGGAAAATATGGGATCTAAGTGGATAATTTCCATATCATCTAAGTGGATAATTTCCATATCCTAGAGTGCGAAACTAATTCAAATGGCAAAGCAAGCGCTTTTCTATCAGAGAATAGCACATTTGTGCCCCTCTCATTTTAGACAATAAAATTGAAACAGGATCGGTCAGTACACCATACCTATCCACGAGACAAGAAAGCCAGGATTTAAAATACTTCCAGCTCGCCCAGTACTTACAATCCATAATCGCGGTTGATAACGGCTTAAAATATAGTACTTTAGATATCCATTCGTCACAAGTTAAGAGACTTAAGGGAATGTCAGGATCATTTTTATAAAGGACTAGAGAAGCACTAAGTTTCATGACGGCAAAGAAAATAAGTTCGGAACCAAGGATATTTTTAATAGTTCTGGAAAATCGCTCAAAACTAAAATTTTTGAAAACTACTTTACGACAAAATTCTCCTAGATACTGATTTCATTTTTCATTTATAGATACCTCGATAGGATAAAATTATTTTTTTTAACTTTAGTAAATATAACTCTACCCCACTCTAAAATCGTAATCCATATTAAGTAGCTAAACATTAAGTATACCAAGGTTAAAAAATTATCATAAAAACTGCTTCTTATAATTCTCCGAATATCTGACATCATGAAGCAAAAGAAAATAAAACCTGGGAATGTTCTATATATTTTTACTCGATTCATGCTGTAGAAAATACTTCCTATAATCATAGGACTCAAGAGCGCAAAACCTATCCCTCCGTAGTATAATGCTTCTCCAACAATATTACTAGCCAGACTAAATCCGACCTGATTTTCATAAGATTTTAATACTATATTAGCTAGTGCTAGATCTCGATAGTCTTCGTATCCAAATAGTAGCTTTGATACTAGCGAAGGCAGAATTCTTAAGCTAGAAATTAACATGTGCTCGCCTAAGTTTCCACTATTCATTAAATCTTTATGTATTATTATGGTAGTAATATGAGGAAATATGCCATCTGTCAGGATAGTTAATATATTTCTTTCCAAATTAAACTCGAAGCTATTGAAGCGTAAAAATACAGAACAAACTATCACAAACAAGATTAAAGAAATAATAAATATTCTAGTTTTTCTAGTAATAAATACATAATTAATATAAGCAAAAACAATGCACTCAAAAGTAATCGTTCTCCCTTGTGAAAACATTTCTAAAACTACAGGAAGTAATAATAGTATATAGCATCTAAAATTTTTAGTTCGCCACACTATCACTGCAATACATGCCTGAAGAACAGTTATTAAAATAGTTAGTTTGTATTTATCCAATATTTCTGATTTAAAATAAGGCAATGATTCTAATCTGCTAGACATAGTTATTAGAGAAGGAGTGTAAACTATAATTAAGGTCAATAAAATTAGGGAAATTATGCCTGTAAAGTATAAAGCAATCTTATATGTTATGGCTTTTGGGGTAAATCGAGTTGGCAAAATTTTTCCATCGACAGAAAAGATATAAAATAAGAAAAATACTAGAGTAAACCAATTAGATAATAAGCTTGCTACCTCTATTGATTCTTCTGGAAATTGATTAAAAAAGTTATAAAGATAAACTCCTTTAAGCGAAATAATAAGCCGACCAAATAAAGCACTTGATAAAGTCAAATAAATGTATGATAATATTAATAAATAAAAACAAGGGTTGAGCAGAATTAAGTATGAGTTTTTTCTAAATCTGCGCCAACAATATAGAGGTATTGCTATTAAATTAAAGTACGTTAGTAACTCTGACATAATTTTCAAAAATCCTAGCGATTCCAAATTTTTTTTTTGACAACAATACTTATATCTAAGATATTGAACTCTTCAACTGAGCGATACTATAATAATAATGATGAATAAACTAAGCTAGTCTGTTTTGCACTCGCTTCCCACGAGAAATGCTTTATTCTTTCCCCTCCAAGTGTAACGAGACTCTTAACTCTCTCAGATGAGAACAAAACTTTTTCGAGAGCATTGACAATACTGTCTACTTCATAGGGATCGAAAAATTCAGCCGCATTGTCAACTACCTCTGGAATTGAACTAGTATTGCTACATACTATAGGACAACCAAGAGACATAGCTTCTAAAAGAGGTATACCAAACCCTTCGTAAAGAGAAGGATAGACAAATACGGATGCCTGCTTGTAGAGTTTTGCTAAGGTTCGATCGTCTCCTGAAACATATTTAACTTTATCCTCGTTCAATCCCAGATCGTAAATCCTATTTAGTTCGCTAGAAGAAAATCTGGTTTGTCCCGTGCATACTAGCTTAAAGTTATTGTTGAGACTGTCGCATTTAGCATACCCCTGGAGTAATCGATCGAAGTTTTTATATCCTTGCCTTTTTCCCACATAAAGAATGTACGGATATTCTATACTGCTTGTATCGCGATCGAGTGAATCACTTATTTGAAGAGAGGAGCCATGATAGATTACACTTATTTTTTGAGGATTTATATCTAAAATTTCTATCAAATCTTTTTTAGTTTGATTAGATACGCATATAACCCGATCGGCACGTCTAATAGCCTCTGCCTTAATTAAAGAAAACCTTCTCTGTTTTTCTTTAAACAAGTTACTAAACTTTTCATGAATCATGTCATGAACTGTTATTATAGTTTTGCAAGATTTAGGAGCTATGCCCCTAGGCAAATAATAAGTTTCGTGGATAATATCAGGAGGGTCTCGTCTTAGCAAAATCTTGGATACTTGGGCATTTAATCGAGCTATAATTTTTGTTGTTTTTGGAAGTAAAGGTCTCGGCCAGCCAAATACTAGATCTTGACTGGAGTTTTTCAAATACTTATTAACGTATAAACCAGCTAGTATGTTTACTTTAAAACCATTAAATCGTGCAATACGGGTAGCAATTTCGTATATGTATCTAGAGACACCACCATATTTTTGAGAATTAAATATCTGATAGTCATACACAATTTTCATTTTTCACGCCTTCTGATATAATCAGACTAATTTTTTCCCGATCTAGAAAAGTTTTAGAGTTCATACGCTTTTTCACATATGGGTACAGTAAGCTAGAGAGCCGGCCGATTAAAATTCTAAAGAGTGCGGAGTTAATCTTCTTGTCTGTTAAGATGTGTAAATTTGAATAGGAATAAATATTTAAAGATAACTGATTAGCCAAAAAATCAAGTGTACTGCGCTGAAAAAAGGAAATGTGCTGACCCGTTTCAGGAGTATAATACCACCACCCAGGTTTTGGTGGACTACCATTAAATAGCTGGGTTGAGAACACGATCGTTGATGTTTTTGCTTGTTTTAATGACTTTTTAATAAAAGAAAGAGGATCGTAAATATGCTCTAATGCTTCAAATGCGGTTATAGCAGAAAATGATTGACTGGCACTTGTCAACTCAAAGCCGCGCGCAAAAATATTTTCACAATATAAATCTGACCAGTAAAAGTCAAATCCAATATCCCTCATCAGCCTTGTCAAAAGACCATAACCACCTGCTATATCTAGATATTTTCCATCTTTGTCGAACAAAAAGTATAGAAGGCTAGCAAGCTGTTTAGATATATGTATGTTTCTGCTAGCTAATCCTGTATCTGAGTCAGCTATTGCACTACTATATGCCTTATCTAACCAGTATGGTTCTTCTGTTTGAAGAAAACCACAACTTTGACAAAATAGATAAGTTATTTCATACTCATTTAAGATTTTTGCCCTAAAACATTGCTGCCTTTCCATTTCACATATGGGACACCGATTCATCTAATTTTTTCTCCCTATTATTTCATTTATCTGAAATTTCTAGACTCACAAGTTACTTGCGAGTAAATTTAGGAGTCATATTCAATTACTTCCATAATTCTAAAGCAGCGACCGCACGGCTGGCAGCCGCTCGATCGAGATCGTAATCCTTATTACTATGAGGATTGAAGTATTTTGTGTCACGAATATTGAATCCCTCAAATTTCTGACAATATTGCTTGTCACCAATTGACCATCCACCAAACTCATAACAGTAGTAAGTTTCAGTTAACTTTGCTGGTTCAAAAGTTTCAATTATTGCGTCAATCATTTCCCCATTAAACTGTTGATACCAACCAAAGTCAGTATATTTACCGTAGGGGACGGTAATATAAACTTTTCCCCCAGGCTTGGTAACTCTTTTAAGTTCTGATATAACCTTCAAATAATCTAGATTGTTTTGCTCTACATACTTTGAATCGGATGAATAAATTGAGTTATTCATACCAATATGCTCGATGGTTGAGATGGATACTATCTCATCAAACCAGTTATCTTTAATTGGCAGATTGCGAAGATCCCCAAACAGATAAGATACTCTATTTTGCCAGTAACAATTGCGCTCAGGTTCCAAAGTTACAATTGTAATGTCTTTATCGCTTATTTTTGCATGTTGCAGAATCCAATCAAAGTTTAAAGCCGACCCAGCATCAAGTATTGTCCCATTTTCTTTGTTTAGTCGCGAAATCAACCAAGGAAATTCAACTACTCGATCGTCTAAAAATTCTCCATACCGATCGGGTAGTTTTAAGTTCTCTTCAAAAAGCTTAACTAGAGCAGGATCGTCGAGCGATTGGGTAATAAAATTTTTTTTAAAGATACTATATCCTCTCGACCAAGGCTTGCGACCATTTCTGAGGTATAAATTAATCTTTATTTGCTCTTTTAACCAATTAATTTGATTAACTAGGTTAAGTAGAGATGTTGTTAGGCTATCGCTAGCTATTTGCTCTGCGCTCTTTAATGTTTCACTCATAATCTGCATAACTACTTTAGTATTGATATCCGATTTTTTGAGCTATAGCTCTTGTTTCGTTTTCGATAAACTTTCTATCTGTCTTTGAAAGAATTTTACCTTTTATTGCCTTTCCTTGACGAACAAATGGGGTTTTCTGATGTTGAATTATATAGGTAGATAAATGTTCAATCTCTGACTGTTTCATATTTTCTATTGAAGACAGTTCAATCGCTTCTTCTAGAGATTTCCTGGTCATTATAATACCTAATAAATTCATTAAACTAGACAATGTAGCTTCAGGTTCTTGCAAAAAATCTTCGTATTTAAAAATTTTTATAGTTTGACCGTTTTTGAAGGTTAAATACCACGATCGCGTATGCTCTAGCCAAGCTTGAGCTCCATATTTTCGCTCTCTAATAAATTCTGATATCGTCCAACTATCAGGTATCAGATTGCGTTCTTTAGTATAATAATAGAAAGAAATCAATACATCTCTAGGATCTCTAACGATCAGAATTACCCGATTATAATAAGGATTATAAGCAGAATGGCTTTTGATAATTCTGGGCAAATCAGACCTGCCAAATATACCTGGACTCGTTATATTTTGCGAGAAGTTAACATCAGGTATTATATCTTGTATTGTAAAAAAATTGACTTGCCTTTGAATATTGTAATGAACCTTAATAGCATTAGCTATTAAAAATCTTAACCAAGTATTTCCAGATTTAGGGAATGAAACGAGAAAAATATCTTCCATCCTGTAATTTACTGGAAGAGTTCTTTGGTACTTTGATTCTGTCGCTATTCTTTTTAAACGATTGAATACTTTTTGATGAATTGAAATCATGAATTAATTCTTTTCACCCTACACTGTACACTGTTGAACAATTTAAATTCTTGAAGAGATTATAAATTTGGGTACTGCTACAGATATAATCTTAATTCGCTGCCAAACTAGAACACTCATAATAACATTCCATAATGCAGTTGAAATTGCCGTTGCCACTGCTGCTCCTAAAGCTCCGCAATTAGGTATCAACAATGCATTGAGTATTAGGTTGACAATAGCGCTTATACCAAGGATTCTGCTCGCATCTTCATGATGTCCTGTCATGGCGAGTAGTAAGCCTACAGGCCCTGCCATCGCATTTACTAACTGACCTAATAATAGGATTACAAGAATTGGATAACTAGAAGAAAATTCTTCACCAAATAAATTTAGGATTATCTTACCCCATAAAGTCAGTACTATAGCAATTAGTAAAGTTGAAAAAAATACAAAATTAACACCTAAGTTGACAATTCGTTGAAGCTCAACATGGGATTTTTGAGCATAAAGAGAGGCTACTAGAGGTCCAAGAACTGAGTTAACTCCGATTAAAATAAAAATTAACAAACCAGCAATTCTTGCTGCTACCGCATACAGAGCAGTTTCTTTAGTCCCGACAAAGGTACCAATCATAGCAACATCACTCTGAGACAACACTACTTGAAAACCAGCAATCAGGATCATTGCTTGTCCTATTCTCAGCCACTCCTTAGATTTATAGCTAGCTTTTACCAGTTTAATTTCCCCTGGAATTGTCTTCTTCCAAACAAAAGAGATAGTGCCCAGAGCGATCGCAGTTGCCACCAGATTGAGACTCATAAAAGAACTTGAGTTGACATTTTCTGCCCAAAGAGTCAGTGTTATTAGTCCGATCAGGATAATTAAAGGTCGCAAAACCGCTTGAGGAAATTGTGCCTGAAAGATTCTTCGTAAAGCTTGCAGTCTGCTTTCTTGGATTTTTAAAGTACTTATCACAGGCAACATGACACTAGCAACCCAGAAGGTATGTAGCAGTTCCCTACTTAGGTTTTCTCTAAGTAGCCAAGCACCAAACCCTAAGCAAACAGCAACACTTGTTGAACTAATAAGTATAATCGCACTGCTGTAACGTAAAAAACCCCGAAGAAGACCCCACTCCTGCTGACTATAATAAGTAGCAACAAAACGAACAGATACCGTATCAAAACCAATTTTACCCAGTAACGCTAGGATGTTCGTCCAAGCCAGTACGTAGGCGTAGTTACCGTAGCTTTCTACACCAAGCAAACGAGCAGCCACTGCTTGTACGCCAAAACCAAGCCCTATGCCCAAAATTTTAACTGTGAAACTACTACCTGCACCGCGCATTAGAACGGCAACGTTCCCTTGACCCATTAGTCGCTTATAGTACGAGGCGATTTTTGTTTTAACACCTTGAGATATGTTCAATGAAACTCTCCAATTAAACGAGCAAAGCATTAAGATCGCAAGGATTAACATTGCTAGTGAAAGCTCGATTTATGGTTGATAGTTTTAACTGGCTTAATTTTTCTCCCGCTTCTATTGAAAGAGCATCAATTTTCACGCACTTTCTATCCAAGAGTAAGATTAGTCGCTGTCGCATGGTTTGATGTACGATTTAGTGTAGGGAAGTTAGGGGGAAGTTTTTTAATTACTTCCTCCCTCGTTGAAATTGATGGTATTTCTGAGTCTCTTATTATTTGAAACAAATCATTATCTTCGATGGGAAAAACACACATATCGCAGTAACGCTTCCCATTTCCTCCTAAAAAATAATTATTAATCTCTTCAATAAAAACTGAGTTATCTAAATCTGAGGAAAACATATAATTCCCCAAATTATCGTATACTAACAATGTTTTATAGCCAATTTCTCTAAGCTGACTTAAGATAGAGATACCGTCATCATTTTGTTTGGATAAGTAAGGAGCGTATTCAAAGAAAATTATAGGTTTTACATCTGCTAGGTAATTAATAGCTCCTTTGAGGATAGCAAAATCGTAACCATCTGTATCTATCTTAATCATTTTAGCTGAAGAAAAGTCTGAGTGTTTTGCTAAAATTTCTGGTAAAGTTTTAATAGAAACACCTTGAAGATTTGGTGAGTGAACTAGGCGAGCAGTTCCTCCATTTCTCTGTGATTCACTCATAGTAATTTGACTACTATCGCCCACATGAGCTTTTTCAACAGAAACATCTAAAACTCGATCGGCATTTTTTTCGAGAATGGAAAAATAATTATCATCTCCTTCAATACATAAAATGGGGAATGAAGCAAATTGCCTCATTATAGCCACTGAATCACCTATATTTGCTCCGATATCAATAACTTTTAAATCGCTATATTTTTCTTTAACTTGTCGAGCTATTCTGCCAAGATTATAAGAGTAATTGGGATAATTGTTTAAATAAAATGGTAATTGATGGGAAAGAGGAAGTAATAATTCAAAGTCTCCAATAGGAAACTTGACCAAAGGGTCGTTAAACCTGACTATTAAACTACGAAACTCGTTCATTATTTTAAATAATAGTCGGTTAAATCGTCCTTTTTTCTGTTGACGATCGAGCGTCTTTTCAAAGAGATATTGATATATAATATTCATGAAAAAATCTCCGCGCGTTGGAAACTTCGCGTCTTTAGACCGAAGAGGAAAACGAGTAGCGGTTTTAACCGCAGTCCCCAAAAGGGGAGAGGGAAATTGTTGTATCCCTCAAAAACTCCCATTGCTGGGGTAAAGTTAGCCTCGCTAATGTTATTGGTCGGTACTATCCCAAAAGCACTGTCTTACCCCGAAGGATGTATTT
>JASJDA010000392.1 GCA_030065755.1 Prochloraceae cyanobacterium
GAACGTCTAGTATTGTGCGGGGGGAGGGGTGGATATGACAACCATGTTGCCATATCCACCTTTTTTTTTTGAATTCCTCAATATACTTCGATTGAGCTACATTAATAACTCGCGGAAAAGGAATTAAATCGCCAATTACTGCCTGGTGAATAGCAAATAACGCGACGGGGAGGGATATGGTAGGATTAAACCTTCATCGGTTAATTTATATTCCCTCACTTGTTCGAGTGCCTGAAAATAACTGCTCTCTTGTGCGTTTATCTCCTCACTGCAAAATATTAGTGTAGAGCCTATCTTGCCAATATGAATTTTGCCAGAAGTTCGATCGAGTGGTTCCACCGTGTAACCGCTAAAGTATTGATTGCAGCCACCATTGCCGTTAAGTTTGCCATCTTTGAATTCGGCGGTAATTTTGGTATTCGGTAGAAGTTGAGTCCCTATACCTGATTTAAGTATCCAATCTCCTTCTAGGTTCGGCTGAGTTACTTCCTTCTTATTAAAGCGCAAAATCGGATTGCCGTCTGCTAGCAGGGTAAGCTGTAAGTCTTCGTGCTTATAGCCGTTGGTCCGTTCCAGAAAATCCAAAAAAGCAGGTTCGGGTACGTTCTGGCAAAACAATGACGTGGTGACAATAGGCCCGAACGTTAAGCTGCCGTTATCTCCCACAGTTAATTGGCCATTTAAGTTGTTGCAACCGGTATAACCCACCACCGTGCTATTTCCTGGGTTAAATTCTAAACGAGGCAATCCTTGCTGAAAGGTAGTGGAGTCAACAGCATTGCCTTCCATCCATTCAAGCACCCAAGTCCCTTGTAAATCCCGCTGAGCCGCCGAACTTACTTCATTTACTTCTATACTCATGTGATTTCCTCTTTGAATAATTGAGCTTTTTTGTTGAGAAATTTTTGATAGAAAAGCTTTTAATTAATTGGCTTAATACTTTTCCATTTCTTTATGCACCTTTATTAGCTGATTGCAAATTGACAAAATACTGAGATGAGAAATTATCTGTCGATTAACTCAAAGATTTCCCATTCATCTAAGTGCTCGCGGTTGGCGACAAGTTGCCCACCTTGATTGAAATCAGCAGAAACATATTTTTCATTAGCTGCCTTCATGCCAATTTTTTTGTGTCCTAGTTCGATTAACTCAAAGATTTCCCAGTCATCCAATTGATTGCGGTTGGCGACAAGTTTTCCTCCTTGATTGAAATCAGCAGAAACATATTCACTATTAGCTGCCCGCAACCCTACTTTGCTAAGGTTTGCCTCAATTAACTCAAAAGTTTCCCATTCATCCAAGCGATCGCGATTGGCGACAAGTTGCCCACCTTGATTGAAATCAGCAGAAACATATTTTCCATTAGCTGCCCGCAACCCTACTTTGCGAGCTTTTGGATTGTTTACAAATTTAATCTCGGATTCAATTTCAGTCCAATTGACACCGTTATATGAGCCCTCTACCATATAATTAAACTTGCGCCGACTATCAAGTTCAACTTCGATTTTCCCCCTATAAGGAACAGAAATCCGACCTTCTCTTATAACTGCTGATGCTCGAACAGTTGTGTATGGAGGAGTTGTCTTTCTCTGCTGGCTTTTTCTTGTTGTAGTTTCTGAATATTCTCGAGTATTAATAGTTGAATCAGTCTTTTTCACTACGTATTTCCCGCCTAACTCGACTATACCCAAGAGTTTAAATGTTACCCCTCCTTCTATTGTCTTCTCCAAAGCTGTTGTAACTGACAAAGATGACGTAGTTGTAACCTGTTTTTCCCAGTCAAATACAAACATCTGATCGATGTTGGTATTGTTTGTATCGATTTGCGTTTGTAACTCTAATGTCTTTATTTGAGGTACAAATGAATTTAACTGAGGGTAAGAAACATTGCTCAAAATCAAGCTTTTGATGGGACGAAGAAAGACAAAACCGAGTGAATCGATATCCCAATCTGCTCTCCCAAAAACACCACAACAAATGCCAGAGCCAACTTCTGGAAAATATTTTTGCTTGAGGCCCCATTTGGTCATAGCGTGAAAGAATTGTTTGCCTTCGGTCGTGAAAAATTCGATTGCACCGCAACGAGTGCCAGCTCCATTACCCCAAAGTCTTAATTCCCTAATTCTCTCCCCATCTTTAAACTCATAGCTCTTTGCAGGGTAATAGCTATCGTCATGTTTGCCGAAAGTTTTCTCTTCCCCATTGGTTAATTTTACTTGAATTGCTTTAATTTGCCATTCTCCTGCCCAAACACGAATTCTTTTAAGTAGAACACCATTAGTGCCTCCATAAAATTGAAACTCTTTTCCACCTTGTCCACCAATTCTAAGAAATTTTGCAAAAATATTAGGGTCGTAAGTAACCATTATTTCATCTCCAAATTGTTGAGCTTTCTTGTTGAAAAGTTGTTGAAAGAAAAAAGCTCTTCTTTCAATCTCAAGATAAAGCTAATTCCGAGCAGAAAAAATCCCGATTAGTTAAGGAATAAAATTCAGAAAAGTCAAGGTATTAAAAAAAATCAAAGAAAAACTTGCCTTAACTTTAGGTGCGATCTAGTCAAGATTTATTCTGAGAAAATTTTCAGCAAGATCAATATCTTGATAAGTGAGGCTTGATTATATGGAATTAATTGGTAATAAGCAGAATTCGTCTTTGAAGCCTTACTTATTTTTTACTTCATTGGAAACCCTCTGGCTCCTTACAGCTAACTCCTGATTTCGATTTTAAATTTATGTCTACCTACTTAGCTTTTAATTAATAATCGTAGCAACTAAAATTTAATTACTAAATTATTAAAGAAATTAAAAACTTATTTACTTAGCTCCCTCTACTTCTTACTTATACATACTATTTAAATGAAATATTATTGACAATTAACTATTTTTAGATAAGCTTGAACTCAGAATTGAGTATTTTTAGATTCTCCTAATCGCCTTTCCGCACGTCGAGAAGTAACATGCTGACTTTTACCGGGATCTTTACTTCAAGCGATCGGGGAAACAGTTTTTAATTAAACTCGCTGCGCTCGAAGGCAGAAGTAAAAAGGCAGAAGGCCAAACAGTAAGGGAATTAAACCCCCACTGTTTGTAGACCACCAAAATTCGAGAATCCTCGAATTTTGGTGGGAGAATTAGACCCAGTTGGTGATAATGCAGATAGATGTTCGGGCGCGGATATAAACTTACGAATTAATTCCTTCTGCCTTCTGCCCTCTGGCTTCTGCCTTACCACCGTAGGTGGTTAATAATAAAAACCGCTCGAGATCGCTTCAAAGTTAGATTTAATAAGCCTTTTTAACTTTAGAATTTAACATCAAGATGATTTTGTGTCGTTGCGCGATCTTTTTTATTTATCAGCCTACGGCTGAGGGAACAGGGAACAGGGAACGGGGAACAGGGTTTTTTCCCGATCGAGTAATAAAGACTGTTCTTTTGTTCCTGACGGCCTTTGGGGTTTAATACCCCCGCTTCTATAAGCGGTCTTCAATTGGTTAGCAGGGTAATCGCATCTAAATAATGAGCGCTGGATACAGTAAAGTATCCCCGATTTCGAGAAAAATCAACGGCGATTGCTAGAAGCTATAAACCGCACATAGCCTGGGAATTAGATGCGATTGCCCTGAATTGGTTAGAGTTAAATCTCTATCCAATTGCTCTCTGTTCCCTGTTCCCTGTTCCCCGTTCCCTTTAAACTAGCAAATAACTCTTCAATCGCAAGCCCTACAAGTTTTCCAGGATTACAAAATTGCAGAAGTTTTCGGAGAGTGACAGAAGTGGGATATAGCAATTCCTTAGTTTATGAGATACTCTTCTAGTTTTGAGCGATCGCGCTTTCCCCGTGCCTCAGTTTTCGGGTAAATCATTATAATAAGGCGTGAGAATGTTGTTTTTCTCTCCACCTTTGAGGCGTAGTTTGGTAATACTTCCGAAATTGAAGATAAAAATGATTGATATTTTGATAGCCTACATCTAAAACAATTTTTTCAACGGTATAGTTAGTTTCTAAAAGCAAGGTGGTTGCTCAGCGGCATTCAACTATATATGAATATTTTATTGTTGCAGTTTTTAAAAATATCCCTGCCAAAAGATGAAATGGATACTATATCTCTATCAGAAAAATGAACTCCACCTGCGTTTCGCATATTTCCTCCATATAAATAGGAGCTACCTTTAAAGTCAAGATATAAGGTATTCCCAGGTGAAATATTAGCAAAGTTGTCACTTTTTACTTCAAACAAGTCTAAAACATCCGTCTTGGAATTGTTGCGCTTACGTAGACCAATCAACCAGTATTTATGCAGCCTTTTATTGTAAAATAAATTTATATTTTGAGACCATAAAGCCTTATTAATAGTTAAATTACGCCAATTGCCAATTAGTGTATAGCGGTCACTTAACCAAGCGTATTTTATTGTCATGTCACTCTCTATTACAAATACTAATTTAGGATTGGTTGGTGTAAATCCAGCTGCTTGAGCATCGTTAAAATTATTAAGGTTTACCTCAGCCCTTAAGGTTGGATTTGCCAGGTCTGTAATATCATAAAAACTAAGTTGTTTTTTTGTCACACCAGGAGTTGCTTTTTTTGCTAATGGTACAAGTAAAGTATTTCCATGTACTTGAATTCCACCAGCATGACCATATTCATTAATTTCAATTGTCTTAATTACCGATTTTGATTCTTCAGAAATAAAAATAAGAAGACCTTTAAAATCGGTCTCATTCTTATTATAGTTACTAGAAGATATTACAAAATATTTTTTATTGCCAGTATAAAATTGCTGTATTCCTTGAATGTGACTATCATCATGGTTCAGAAAAGGATAATTACTATCACTACAAAAAGCTATAGTAGATGGTGTAGCTTTGAGTTTTAGTAATTTGGTTTCATAAAAGTAAAAATCAGCTAAATAGAACGAAATATTAGGACTGTCGTTAGTTCTAATACCATATATTTTTTTATCACCAGTCCAACGAGTACCGTCAAATGAAGCATAATAGATATCATTTGATTGCCCTGCTTTATATACGATGTATAATTTACTATTGAAGACGACAGAAGACGGTGAACTACTTGTTTTTGGATTGATTCCATTTATATCAATTCTGATATCACCAGTCCAACGAGTACCGTCAAATGAAGCATAATAGATATCATTTGATTGCCCTGCTTTATATACGATATATAATTTATTATTGAAAACAACAGAAGACGGTGAACTACTTGTTTTTGGATTGATTCCATTTATATCAATTCTGATATCACCAGTCCAACGAGTACCGTCAAATGAAGCATAATAGATATCATTTGATTGCCCTGCTTT
>JASJDA010000393.1 GCA_030065755.1 Prochloraceae cyanobacterium
TCGTAGTCAAAATACAACAGCTTTTCTCTGTAGAGTGAGTGCAAAAACTCATTGATAAAAAAGGGATTACCATTGGTCTTCGCTAGCACTAATTTGGAGAGGGATCTAACTTTCTCCCAAGAGGATTTAAGACTATCTACAATTAACTGATTGACATCGCCTAATCCTAATGGTAACAGGAAAATGCGCTCGATAACTGCCCCAGTTTTTTCTATCTCATTTAAAGTCAAGATTAAGGGATGGGCTGGATTGACTTCATTATCTCGATATGCACCAATAACAAATAAATATTTGAGCGCAGATACATTCATCAGCATCTGCAATAGTTGTAGTGATGCACTATCTGCCCACTGTAGATCGTCGAGAAAAATTACCAGAGGATGTTCTGGCTGCGCGAAGACTTTAATGAAGTTGACAAACGCCAAATTCAAGCGATTCTGTGCTTCTTTAGGAGTTAATGAGGCAACTTCTGGCTGTTTGCCCACAATTAATTCAACTTCAGAAATCACATTTATAATTAGCTGAGCATTAACCCCCAAAGCATCTAAAATTTTTTCTCGCCATCGAGCGAGAGTGGCTTCGTTTTCAGTTAATAAATATTTAATTAATTCTTGAAAAGCCTGAATAATAGCACTGTAAGGAAGATCCTTCTGATACTGGTCAAATTTGCCAGCAATAAAATAACCTTTAGCTTCAGTAACAGGTTTATAAACTTCTCTTACTAATGCTGATTTGCCAATACCAGAGTACCCCGATATCAACGTTAGCTCACTTTTTCCGCCTCTTATCCTCTCAAATGCTTTCAGTAAAATGTCAATTTCTTGCTCTCTACCATAGAGTTTTTGCCCAATTTGCAACCGTTCGGAAATATCTTGAACTCCAATCAAAAACTCTTCTATTCTGCTGTGATTTTGTAACTGAAATAGACATTTCTCTAAATCTAATTTAATTCCCAAAGCACTTTGATATCTATCCTGGGGATTTTTTGCCATTAACTTCATCACTATATCTGATATAATCTTCGGAATATTAGGATTTATTTGATGAGGAGGAATGGGTTCAAGAGCAATATGACAATGTATTAATTCCAAGACATCAGTCTGAGTGAAAGGCAATTGTCCAGTCAGTAATTTATAAAAAGTTGCTCCCAGAGAATAAAAATCGGTTCGATAATCTAGTGAGCAATTCATTCTCCCAGTTTGCTCTGGAGAGATATAAGCGAGGGTTCCTTCTAAAATATTCGGATTTTTCAGTGTCGTATTTTCTCTAGGTAAAAAGGTAGAAATTCCGAAGTCTATTATTTTAACTTGTCCATTTTTACGGTTAAAAATAATATTGGATGGATTTATATCTTTATGAATAATGTTATTAGAGTGAATTCCTTCTAAAGCTTTAGTGACTTGCACAGCTATGAGTAAAAACTCTTTTATTGAAAAAGAAATACTTTTTAAAAGAGCATCTAATGATTCTCCCCCAAAATCTTCTAAAAAAAGAATAAATTTGTTTTGATGTTTTTTTATTTGATAGGCTTTAATAACATTTTCTATATCTAATTGACAAAGAATTTGATATTCTTTTTTGTATCTAACGATTTCTTCTAAAGTTGGATATTCTTGACGTAAAACTTTAAGAATAACTGGTTGTTTCTTTGATTCTTGTTTAGCTCTATATATTAATGAGTTTTTACTTTGATAAATTAGAGATTTTATTTTATATCCAGAGATAGTTATCATTGTTGGCCTTTATTAGTGAGCAATCTACCGAAAATATTTCCTTGGACTAGGACGTGTCTGCAAAGTCACAACCAGAGTAAGATTGATGCGATTGTCATCATAGCTAAGTACTTTTGAGCGTATTTTTCATATCGAGTTGCTATGCAAAGATTCTGTTTGATATTGCTACGGGATTTGGTTAGGACATTTCCCCGAATTTGATCCTTAGTAACCAGAACCTTAGCTTTAAAGATGTCCTAACCAAATCTCGTAGTGCTATAGCTGGTAAAAGCGGTTTGATCTTGGCCTACTGTTTGTCTGTTAGATCTCCTCGTTTTTTGAGTTTCATGAGAGATTTATTGAGTATTTTAGCTTACGAACGACTAGTTTGTAGGCACGCCCTAGGGGAAATAGTCCCCTCCCTGCTCGATCGCCCGATTTGGGATTTTAGACACGACTTGGCAAGTTATCGAAAAATTAGCTATTTAAACGTGAGTTCAAAAAGTAGTTGCGGTTATGACGATACGCCCTGCGCATCGTCATAACCGCCCCCTAGCATACTAAACCGTTTAGTTATATAACTGGACAAGTTAAGAATTTTAGGAGTGGGAAAAGAGGTAAATTAGAGGAATTGGAATTAAAGTTTAATAACAATCCAAATGCTGCCCTTAGTAGGAGTTTCCCCCCCCCCACGATTGCTGCTATTTTTTCCAAGTATCGCGACATCTTTTGTCGTCAAGAGGGATTCGACCATGTATCTCGTTACATCACAGGGTTATTGCTGAGTCCGAACAAAACATTAGAAGGCATCCACTCTCAACAAATCTGGTCAGGAGGGAAAGAGGTAAAGAGAAGAGCGATGCACGCAGCGGTGTTTGAGGCCAGCTGGAAAAGCGAAGAATTAATGCCTCGTCACCGAGAAGTAGTAGCTCGCGACCCCCCTCGGGAAAGGGAGAGAAGTAATTGGGATTGATTGGACATTAACTCACCACGATCTCGCGCCCGATCCGCGTAGCGGCGCGAGACCCCGAAATATTCGGAGTCAAACGAGCTTCTGATTATGTAGACAAGCGGATGAGCAGTTACCAGACTGTAGTAACAGCAACGATCGCTAACAAAGAAATGATAGATGGCCTGGAGGTAGTGGTGCAAAATCTTGACTATCAAAAAGAAGAGCTGGTTTATCTTAAGAGAACTTGTCGGCAGCACTACGAATCAAGGGAAGAAGTATTAGAGAGATTAGAAGAGCTGCTCTATTACAAGAAAAATTGACTGGCTTATCGCAAGCGTACAGATTTACAGACTATTAATTCGAGATCGGATACTCTAGATAAATAACGAATTTGGGAAGGAAAATTAAACTAAATGATTAGACCAAAAAGTGATGCAAGATACACCATGGGGCGTAGCAGTGAGGAGACAAATCGTCTGGAGCATCAATCAAAACTGTATCAAACTATGACGCGCCATTTTTTTGAAGAGGCGGGAATTGATGAAGGGATGAAAGTTCTTGACGTTGGTAGTGGCGCTGGAGATTTAGCGCTTACTATTGCTGAAATGGTAGGTCAGTCGGGAAAAGTTCTAGGAGTAGATGTAAATGGAAAAATTCTCGAAACTGCTAGAGCGAGGACGAAGCAAGCAGGATTTACTAACGTCGCATTCATAGAAGGCGATTCCCGAAAAGTTGAGCTCTCAGAATCCTTTGATGCTGTGGTAGGGAGACTTGTTCTAATGTATATGTCAGATCCGACACAAGCTCTTAAACAACTTACAACTCACCTTAAACCAGGGGGCATTGTAGCCTTCCAAGAAGCAGATTTTATAGCTTTTGAGTCGATTAAACATCGAGACACTCCAATTCTAAACAATTTGACTAAATGGTGTCTCGATGTCTTTAAACATTCAGGGGCACACCCAGGAACAGGACTAGATCTCTATCGTATTTTTGTGGAAGCTGGTTTACCTGAGCCTTGTTTGCACCTCTCAGCACCCGTTGGTTGTGGTGAAACTTGGCCTGGCTATGAATATATTGCCAATACTTTTCGGAGTTTGCTTCCGCTTATTCAAGAGTATGAAATTGCCACATCTGAAGAGGTAGATATAGACACCCTGGCCGAACGAATTCGCAAAGAAGTAAATGCTACCAAACGTCCAGTAGTCTTAACCATGCACGTGACAGCATGGTCAAAGCTTTCGAGAGCTAGTCAATAAAGATTTACTCTCCTTAACTATTTTTAATTTCGCAATAAAATTCCAAAAAAACCTAAGAAATTTATGAATATGTCAATTTTCGGAAACTTGTCTGTTGGAGTGGTTACTGCTAGTGCAATAGCAACAGTAATAGTAGGGATAATTGCTTACCAATGGTGGCGCAATTATCAAAAATATCGTTCTTTGCGCAGTCTTCCCTCTCCTCCTGGTAATTGGTTATTGGGGAATTTACCCGATCTAATTGCTGCGCTCAAAGCTGGGAAATTACCTCAATTATTTATGGAGTGGTCTCAAGAGTTCGAAGATATGTTTGTTATCTGGAATTTTGGCAGACCAAATCTGGTAATAGGGAATCCTAAGTTAATCGAGGAAATACTTCTTAAAGGTCAAAAAGAAGGAAATTTTGGTAGAGGTGGTTCTTTTTATTCTGCCTATGCAGATGTTTTCGGAGTTCATCTAGGCAATCAAATCGGTGAAGAATGGCAGTGGCGACGCAAAGCCTGGACTCCAGCTTTGGCTTCCAGTAGATTTGTCTCTAAATTCGATGTAATCCACCAAGCAAGTTTAACTTTAATTGAAACAATCGAACAAAAAGCAATTAAAAATGAACCTATCGAAATCGATCCTTTGTTTTTAAAATACACAATGGGGATTATTGCTTACTTTATGCTTGGTGTTCCACTTCTTCCCGAACAAGATCCCATTAAACCTATTTTAGAATCAGGGAAAATTTATTCTTCTTTGGCAGTTTTAGAAAAACAAGTTTTAGTACAAGGCACAACAGGTTTTAATTGGCTTAAATATCTTCCCACTAAGCAAAATCAAATTTATCAACAATCTCAGAAATATTTAAATGATTTTTTAAGTCCTAGAGTCAATTTAGCTTTTAAAGTAGCTAGAAATGAGATATTAAACCAAAAAGAACTTTCTCAAATTACTCAACCATTAAAAGATTCAATGGTTGTTCAAATGGCTAAAGATCCTAAATACACCTCGAATAATTTAATTAACGATGTCCGCGCCGGACTTTTTGCTGGTCACGATACCACTTCTCATACTCTCTCTTTTGCTATGGGAGAATTAGCTCTCAATCCTCAAGTTCTTAGGAAAGCTCGTGAAAAAGTCGATTTAGTTATCAAAAAAGGTTTGACTGTTGAATCTCTAAAAGAATTGGTTTACGTTGAAGCCATTTTTAGAGAGACTATGCGTCTTCATCCTACAGCATCACAACTAAGCATAGTTGCTAAACGCGACACTTCAATTCGAGAAAAATCTATTCCTGCTGACACTGCAATAAGATTAAATTTCATGATAGCGGGACGAGATTCTGATATGTACCCACAACCAAAAGAGTTTCGTCCTGAACGTTGGTTAGATACGGAAGAAAATAATGGGACACAACCGATTTTATTAGGTTTTTCTCTTGGCGCTCATTATTGTTTAGGTGCGCCTCTAGCTATTCTCGAAGCAACTGTCATTCTCTCTTTGCTCATTTACCATTTTGATTGGGATTTAGTTAATGGACGTTCATCTCTCGAACAGTTAGGACAAAATATGACAGTATTTCCTCAAGACCGAATGCCTATTAAATTTACAGCTAGAAAATTGGCTACAGAAGCTGTTAGCGCAAATGAGTAAACAAGTCCTCGACCTTGCTATTGTCTGTCCACTAAGTATCAATATAGCGTAGCATATAGGGGTAAATAGTAACAAAATGGACAGTGAGTGTATTTAACTCCAAAACAAGTACAAGAA
>JASJDA010000091.1 GCA_030065755.1 Prochloraceae cyanobacterium
GAAACTGTCAAAAAATACATTCAACAGCAAGACAGTTCTAGCTGCCAGTAATAAGCGGGCGGGGTGCCTCAATTCCCCTACGACCAAATTAAAAATTATGGTCGCAGTACCCGCAGATCGCAATTACGATGGAAGAGGCGAGAGTAGAATACTTCCGCTGTTGTGGTTTGGAGTATGCCGACTTAGTTGCTTTAGGTTATCACTTGAGTGTAGTCGAACTTTCTCTGCGCTACCATCGATCGATTCCTATGGGCACGACGGCGATCGTTAAAACTAAAATAAGCGAGATCGTCAAAGTAAGAATTAATTTTGATTACAAAATTCAATCCCCAGATAAAGAACATTTATACTCAACAACACGGGTGACATTAGTCCCAGTTGACGGTGAGAAAGGTAAGATAGTGCGGCAGTTACCACCAGCACTTGAAGAGGCATTAATTAAAGGTTGCCCTTGAATCTGGCAAGAATTCTACACTAGAAGACATCTAGAGTGTCACAATAGATTTAGCAAGCAGGTAAATATATTAAACTTTTGCAGCTTATTATACCGATCGTATTAAAAAAACCTTAAGTGAAAGAAAATTCTACTATTTTAGAGTTAAATCTCAATCAAATATTTCCCTTCGAGTTAGATGATTTCCAGCAACAAGCGATCGCCGCCCTCGATGTTGGTAAATCAGTAGTAGTTTGCGCTCCTACGGGTTCTGGTAAAACTATAATTGGGGAATATGCTATTTACCGCGCCATGTCCAGAGGCAAGCGTGTATTTTACACTACTCCCCTCAAAGCCCTATCTAATCAGAAATTTCGCGATTTTCAGGAACAATTTGGCTCTGGGCGCGGAAACCCTAAAGAAGTCGGCTTGATTACTGGAGATATCTTAATCAACCCAAATGCTTCAGTTGTAGTGATGACTACAGAAATTTTTCGCAATATGCTCTATGAAACTCCCATAGGGCAAGTAGGGACTTCTGTAGAAGATGTAGAGAGCGTGGTTTTAGATGAATGCCACTACATCAGCGATCGAGGTAGAGGTACTGTGTGGGAAGAATCTATTATCTACTGTCCGCCACAAATACAGATAGTAGGACTTTCAGCGACGATCGGCAATCCAGAACAACTAACCGAATGGATTAATACAGTGCGGGAGCGTGCTGCAGAAGGTAGTTCGCAAGAGAATAAATATATTTGCGACTTAATCGATTCGGACTTGCGACCAGTTCCCCTAAGATATCACTTCATAAATAAGAAAGGCTTATTTCCCCTATTAAACAACAAAGATAATAAGCTCAATTCTCGCTTAAAGCCTAAAGCAGCAAAAGGAAATAGACGAAGAGCCAACCGCGAAGATTGTCCGAACATCGAAGAAATAGTTCTTCTATTGCAAGAAAAAAATATGCTACCCGCAATCTACGTAATTTTCAGTCGTCGGGGGTGCGATCGAGCAGTAGAACAATTAGAATCTTTAAACCTACTTGACGATCGAGAAAGTTGGCAACTACAAGAAATATTGCTCGAATTTTTTTTAGCAGACCTTGAAATACAGCAAAATTTGCTCGCTCAAACGGTTGCAGGGGCTCCAGAATTACACCAAAAACTGCTCTCTTACTTAGCTAATAATTCCAACGCTAAAGAAGATTTGCTGCAATTTTTAGTAGAAAATCCTCAAACTAAATTGCAACTGCTGCAATTTTTGGGAGAAAGTTCCAAAGTAGCCAAAGCACGACAATTAGAACCATTAACTCGCGGTATTGCCGCTCACCACGCTGGACTATTACCAGCTTGGAAGGAATTAGCCGAAAAATTGTTCGAGCTAGGTTTAGTCAAATTAATTTTTGCGACAGCCACTCTTTCAGCAGGAATAAATATGCCTGCACGTACTACAGTAATTTCTTCACTTTCCAAACGCAGTGACGACGGACACCGACTCTTAACTCCTTCTGAATTTTTGCAGATAGCAGGTAGAGCAGGAAGGCGAGGAAAAGATAAAGTCGGTCACGTAGTGACAGTGCAAACTCCCTTTGAAGGAGCAAAAGAAGCTGCTTATCTTTCAACAGCCAAACCCGAACCATTGAGAAGCTGGTTTACGCCTTCCTATGGAATGGTATTAAATTTGCTGCAAAAACACACTATAGAAGAAGCAAAAAGCTTACTAGAGAGAAGCTTTGCCGAATATTTAGCGCAATTAAAACTAGGTCCCGAAAAACAAGCGATCGCTTCTATCACCACCGAATTAGCGAAACTAGACATCGAATTAGCATCTGTTGAATTAGAACACTTTGCTAGCTATGAAAAACTCAGAGAAAAACTCAGAGAAGAATACCGAATCCTAGAAATTCTGCAAAAACAAGCAGAAGAAACCAGAAAGTTAGAAATTGCCCCCTTCTTGCCAGAAATACAGCCAGGGAAAATTATTTATCTAAAAGGGCAACACGTGCGCGTATTTCCCCCTCTAGCTGCTGTCTTAGTTCTGAAAATCCCCCCAACACAAGAAGCTTCCACCCTAATTTGTTTGGGAATTGACAATCAATGGTACGTGGGGACTCCCGATGACGTGGTAGATATAAGTCAAGGTTCATTACCCCCATCGGAACTAGAAAAGTTATCTTTACCAGATTTACAAACTATTCAATTGGGAAGGTGGCGCAAAGGGAATGAAACAACAGCTGCAGTTTGCGATCGCATCCCCGAATACGTAACAGCTAAACCACCAGCAACAGAATTAATAGAACAGCAGGAAAGGATAAAACTAGTAGAAACGGAGCTAGAAAATCATCCTTTGCAAAAATGGAAAAGCCCAGGTAAATTGATTAAGCGCCACAAGCGCCGCTTAATCTTGCGCGAACAACTGCACAAAAGTCAAGTTAAATATCAAAAACACAAGTCCTATAGCTCCTATTATTGGGAAGAATTTCTCAACCTCATTGAAGTGCTGCGAGAGTTTCAAGCTATTTCTGGATTTACCGCAACTCTCCTAGGAGAAGCCGCAGCAGCAATTAGAAGCGAAAACGAACTGTGGATCGGTTTAGCTTTGATGTCGGGAGTCTTAGATTATTTGCAACCCCATCATCTCGCATCCGCAGTTAGCGCTTTAATCACCGAAACCCCTCGCTCTGATGCTTGGTGCGACTGGCAACCCTCAACAGAAGTTCTCGAAGCCTTAGGAGACAAAAAAAGGAACGGCGAGCTAATTGCTCAAAGCCCCAATTTATGGGAGACTAGAAGGAGGCTAAATCAAATCCAAAATAGATACGACGTTGCCATGCCCGTATGGTTAGAGCGCAAACTAATCGGCTTAGTCGAACAATGGGCATTAGGAAAAGAATGGGAAGAACTATGCGAAAATACCAGTCTTGACGAAGGAGATATTGTGAGAATGTTGCGTCGGACAGTAGATATTCTTTGGCAAATTCCTCAAGTCCCTGGAGTCTCAGAAACCTTAAAGGACAAGGCTAGAGCTGCCGTAAGCCAAATGAAGCGCTTCCCAGTCTAGAAGAAAAAGTAAATATTTGGGGTCGATTTCAGTATATTTTAAGATTAGCGATTGGAAAATTTAAGGAGAAAGTGTGTTGAGGACAGGTTGGAGTTGGAAGCACGTACGGAGTTGTCTTAATATCGCAGCCAAAATAGACAGCAAAAAAATATTTTCTTTAATAGTATCGGTTTTACCTTTGGCCTTGGTCGATTCTCCCCCAGCAACGGCAACATTCGGGAAATTAGGAGTAGTAAAAAGCGAAGAAAATATTAAACAATGGCAAGAAATTACCAGCCGCTTGCAATCTATTGGAGTTGACTATTGTATTTTAGAGGCATCTACTTGGGAAGAAGATTCGGATTTATACAAGGTTTCAGTTCTATTTTTACCTAATATCCCAACTATAAACGGAGCCCAAGCTCAGACCTTACAAACATGGATGAGTACCGGTGGAAAAACCATCGTAACTGGTCCTACTGGCACCCTGTCTCAACCAGAAGTAAAATCTCAGTTACAAGACCTTTTTGGTGCCTACTGGGGATTTTCTCTCTCTTCTCCTTCTACCCTAAAGACCCAACTAAATCGACAGCAATATTGGTTCGGACAACCGAGAACTTCTGCAACCCTAATGGGGGGCTCCCTCATTCCCACTAAAACAGAAAGCAAAACGACAGCCGTTTGGATAGCCGAGCGCTCTCACCCCGCAGTAATAGTAACAGACCAATCTACTTCTATTGGTTGGCGTTGGGGTAGTGATGCTGTAGCTCCAGCAGAGTTGGATATTGCTTGGTTGCAAGCTGCTTTGAGTCGCCACGGAGTGGATGTATTAAATATTACCAGCTCAGCCCCCCGACCTTGTAACCCCAAAACTTCCATTACCGATCGCAGCAGACCCAGGCTACCCAAAGATCAACAAAAATCTCTCAAACAGCAAGATTATAAAACACAGAAATCGGTCGTACCCGTTCAATATATCAAGATGGGTATGGAATTAGAAGGTACGATCGCTCGCTTTGAAAGTGCCTCGATCGCGGCTGAGGCTAACAACAGTAACACTAATTTGTCTACGGGAAAAGTCATACAACAGTTACTGGGAAGCTCTAACCAAAGTGCGCGCAAACAGCGATCGATACCTTCTCGGAGTAATGCTCGTCAAGCACTAGTTGAAGCCAAACAAGGACTGAGAAAATTTTATCAACTTGCCGAGCAAAAAGAATTCGCTCTCGCCAAAGACCAATGGTCCCAAACCAAAAACAATTTATGGAGAAACTATCCCACCAATCGCCGCATAGCTCAACCAGAAGTGCGCGCTATCTGGCTAGATCGAGGCACAATTGTTAAAGCGCGATCGGAGTCAGATTTAGCTAAGTTGTTCGATCGTCTGGCAGCATCAGGGATTAATACGATCTTTTTTGAAACAGTCAATGCCAGTTACACCATATATCCCAGTAAAGTTGCTCCCGAACAAAATCCTCTCACCAAAGGTTGGGATCCCCTTAAAGCTGCTGTCAAATTAGCCCGCGATCGGGGAATGGAATTACACGCTTGGGTGTGGATTTTTGCTGCTGCTAACCAGCGTCACAATACTCTCCTCAACCAACCGACTGAATATCTAGGACCAGTACTTTCCGCCAATCCTCATTGGGCAATGAGAGACAATGAAGGGCGCATATTTCATCATAAATCTAAAAAAGCCTTTTTGGATCCTGCCAATCCACAAGTACAGCGTTATTTATCCAACTTATTAGACGAGATTTCTACTCGCTACCAAGTTGATGGCATCCATTTAGACTACATTCGCTATCCTTTCCAAAGTCCCACAGCTAATTTTAGTTACGGTTTTGGCATAGCATCGAGACAGCTATTCAGGCGAAACACGGGTATGGATCCCATAAAAATCGACGCGCGCAGTTATCAGTGGTCTGACTGGAATAAATTTCGCATTGCGCAAATCGATAGTTTTGTTGAAACCACATCTCAAAACCTCAAGTCAAAGCGTCCCGATCTAATTCTGTCTGCAGCAGTATTTCCCTTTCTAGAAGGACAGCGCTTATATCAAATACAGCAAAACTGGGAAAAATGGGCGCAACAAGGATGGGTTGACATGATCGTACCCATGACTTACGCCGATCGCACCTCTGAATTCGAGCAAATGACTAAACCCTTATTCCGTAACGTCTCGAGAAAAGGAACCATGTTGCTACCAGGGGTAAAACTCTTGAACGTACCAGACATGGTAGTAATAGATGAAATGCAACTACTGCGAGACTCTCAAGCAGGAGGTTATGCTCTATTTGCCGCTCAATATTTTAACTCCAATCTTGAAAAAATCTTGAGCCGCACGCAAGGGTCTTTAGGAGCAGGTAAAACAGAACCATTACCCTATCGACAGCCTTTTCAAGCTAGTTTAGGTCGCTATCAAGCTTTGCGAAGAGAATGGAATTACGTACTTTCGCAAAACCAAATCTCGCTCGATCGTCTCTCCATGGCAGAAATGGGAGCCCAAGCTGATTCTTTGGAAATATCCTTAAAAAAACTAGCACAAAAACCATCTCTCAGAGATCTTTTTGCCACTCAAACGGCTCTGCGATCGTTTAAGAGAGACTTTGGTAACTGGATGCGAGACTACAAAAAAGTTAATCCTTATCAAGTGCAAGCTTGGTCAAATCGCTTGGAAAGTTTAGAAAGGTTACTCAAATATGGAGAACACAATACTTTGAGTGCGAAGCGATAGTTATTAGAATTGGTATCAGGGGTCAGGGGTCAGAGGACAGAGGTCAAACCCACTAACCACTACCCTTTACCCAATTCCATCTGAAAGCGGCGTAAAAACCACAATAAGAGTAATAAATTATAAACTTTTAAATTAAGTCACTCAGATTCTAATTGTTTAAATTTTCGTTCTCGCTCGAAGTCTTGGCTGCTACAAATAGCTTCGAGATCGATTATTCTTGTTTCTAATCGGGCAAATCGCTCGATCGATTCAGTAATTTTATTTGGATTCGGTCACGACTTGGCAAATTAGCTAATGAGAGCAAGGGAATAAGTAGGGTTCTAGCGTTTGGATCTGGCTCTGAAGAGGGCATTCGACCGATTAACTTGCCAAGTCGTGTTCGGTCTCTCCGCTGCGAAAGCTGAGGGAGTTGAAGTTCTGCATACTGCTACAGTGGCTCCACTAGCTCCGATAATTACAGCTAGTGGCAAAATTACTCCGCTTTTAGTTATTTTCGTTAGGGGAATGCAGATTCCTAACATTACCGTAGCAAATCCCCAAATAATGGCAGTAGTACGAACCTGGTAACTTGTTTTTTGCTCGTTATTTTTCATTATCTCGATCCTTCTATTTAAAAAAATTTGCTCTTTAGATTTGACCGTAGTGACACTAAAGCTAAGATAAGACCGATCTCTTATTTAGCCTAGTCCTCGATCGGGTACACTTTGCAACTCGTGACAAATTCCTTGCCGCCTTTATTTCGTGAAATTGCTAAATTACAAACTGAAGTTGATAAGAACTGGAGTTTATTCTAAACTCCTCCTATTACTCGACTAAACGGTTTTCTTTAAGAGACTTAAACTATATTTCAAACTGAGCGATCGCAACCACAAAGCCGGATAGCGTTTTTCCAACCAAGGCTGTATTATTTCGATCGACTTGGGAAACCAACCTCCTAAAAAGAAGTTTTTCAGTGCATCGAAGGTAAAAGCCAAATAAGAGCCAACCCAGCGGATCAAGTCTTTACTACCAGCCATCTCCCAAATCCAAAGTATTAAAGCAGGATTTTTGCGAGCAGCTTTGAGAGCTAATCTGTTAAAAGTCAACCAATCACTTCGATCTTTAATAAAAGTATCGGCTACTTCTGGAGGTTCGTCAGCCAGAAGACCGAAGAAAGTATTGAGCATGGCGTTAATTCTTTGGGGTGGCAAAGTTTTACCTGTAGGTACCATCATTCCCTTAGAAAATAGCCAGGTAACTGCTATATTACTTTGATAGGCACGAATTAAAGCTAAATGTTCGGCTTTGAGAAGGTCGTGTCGTAGAGCAGTATCTAATAGAGTGGTTAAGCGATCGAGATTTCGCACTAAAGAACCAAAACCAGTAAAAACTAAGGGAGACTGGAGAGAAGCAGCATCCCCAATAGCTACCAGTCGATCGAAAGCAACGGAGCGATCGTTACTCCCAACGCTAAAATGACCTGGAATGTAACCAAAAGTCGGCTTTTTCCACGCCAATTTTTCCATGTCGCAGCGACGATACTCTGGCAAAATTGTAAAGAAGTCTTCATACATTTCTAATAACGAGCCAGGATTGTCGGGATGCACTTCGTGGTAGTGGAATAAATAAACAGTTAATTCTTCTTTTTCTGCGGGAAATAACTCCCAAATCAGTTGTCTTCCCCTAGAAATATCCCCGTGAGAATTGAGAACGTCCCCATAATCAGAGTCCCACACTTGCGGTTCAAATCCACTCTCTATAATGGCTCCCACCGTAGGACACACGCTATCAAAAGTTCTCTCTCCATTCAATTGCCAAGCAATAGGAGAAGCAGTTCCCATTGCATCGACTAGTAAGCGACCGCTAACTTGTTTCGATTCCCCAGTTGCCAGATTTGCTAAGTCTACTGTAACTCCTTGAGAAGATATATCGGCTCTAATAAATTCAGTTTCGTCCCAAATTTGACCCCCAGCATTGCGCAATTTTTCTCCACACAAATTAAGCAATTTCTCAGAATCGATCGCTACATTTAGTACGGTTGGCGTGTACAGTATCTTTGCTTTCAGCTTTGGCGGGATATAAGCGTCAAAAAATTTACTAAATCCATCTACATATTCTCTAGCTATGATGCTTTCAAATTCTTCTTGAGTAAATAAATCCAAATCGATTAAACTTTGAAACTCACTCCGAGAAATATTCCATTCTCGGTTCATTCTGCCAAATTTGAGCCGTTCGACCAGTAAAACCCTATAGCCTCGCTGCGCCATTACTGCGGCGTGTATTACTCCTAAAGCACCGCCAATATAAATTAAGTCGTATTGATTGCTTATTTGTGTATTATTGGTTTTAAATACTACTTGCTTGGGTTTTTGGGGATTGCGAACACTTTCGCGCCATCGTCTTTCCCACCAGTAAGCGCGCTTGAGGTCGTATTCTCCTTGAGGCATTTTCTGAAAAAAATGTACGGTTTTTGGATAGTAAGGAGCTAATGCCTCAAAAATTGAGTGCTGAGATAAATCTATTTCTGGAGGTTCGGGATATTGCTGTGGAAAACGTTCTTTGAGGTCGTTAATTAATTGTTGGCAGATTTTGCCTTCAGAAGCGATCGCCAATCCCCAGCGAAATACTTTTAAATAGGTAGTGCGCTGTAGAGACCACACAAATATTGAAAGTTGACTGTATTCAATCGATCGTGACTCTCGATCGTTTTTCTGGGACAATTCTATTCGGATTCCATCAGGAGTAATAATTTTTTCTCCTAATGTTTGCTTCCATTCCTCCTTTAACCAAAGACGCACGGCATCCGTATTCGGGGTTGGTACTTCTAGATAGAGAATTTCTTTCATACTTTATTTCCTCGTCAAAAAAGTCAATAAGAGTAAAAGTGCGCTAAACTTGCCAATACCAAATGCTTAAAATCGTTTAATAAACTTGACACTACGTTTAATTTCTTTAGGTAACTTAGATGCAACTAACTAGCCATGAACAACCCTATCCCTATTAATGCTGAAGAATTAATCGCTCTACGCGACGAACCAGTTGATGAAGAATTAATTGCCACAGCGATCGCAGGAGTAGTTAAAATTGCCCGTTTAAAGGGTCAATCTCTAGATGAATTAACTGCTGAGGTTCTTCACGACGATTCCATCCTCGATGGAGTACAACGACGCTGGCTGAGTGAAATAGTTACTCAGGCATGGAAAAGTTTACCCTAAAATAACTCTTTTAACATCTCAAATAACCATTACACAAAGGTATATTTCTCGGGCGATCGCTGACTAAAAGCAATTGTCATTTTTAATTTTGCTAATTTTTATTGTATGATTGTAAAGATGATAAATAAAATTTATCAAAATTTACTACAAAAAGTATAGAGAGGTTAAAAAAAATTATGACTACTACAGTAGAAGACGGCGGAAGGCTAAATAATTATGCTAGAGAGCCAAAAATGTACGTAGCTGAAGAACCAACAACATCTCAAAAACGCAACTATATAATTGGTGCTGTTTTAGGAACATTGGTAATTGGTGGTGTAATAACCGTTGCTGTGATAGTTTCTAATCTCAGCTAGTTAATGGTGCGGCATCCCCAAAACAGATGAGCTAAACCGATAAACTCATAACCTTGCTTATTTATCGGGATGCACCCACACCAATTAGTCTTTGTTATTAGTTGTTCGTTGTTTGTGGTATATATTAGGGCGTACAAATAACATAGCCGAATAACCAATAACAAAAATGTTTAGAGCTTTTGTCGCAGTTATACTAATCGTATTGAATTTAAGTTTATACAGTTGCTCTGCAGATTTAAGTGCATTAGAAAGATATGCCAGTGGGGCTCAAGGGTATGAATTTTTGTATCCTAGTGGTTGGATACCTGTAGAGGTTAAGGAAGCCTCAGAAGGAGTAGATATTGTTTTTCACGACTTAATAGAGCGGACGGAAAATCTCAGCGTCATAATTAGTAGCGTAGGAGAAAATGAGACTCTGGCAGATTTAGGAACTCCTACAGAAGTTGGCTACCGCTTCATGAAAAAAGTCAATGACGAACCAGGTTCTAATCGAGAAGCAGAATTAATTGATGCAGAAGTTCGCAAAACTGATACCAACACCTACTATATTTTAGAGTATCAAGTTAAATTACCCAATAACGTACAACGACACGACCTTGCTAGCGTTGCTGTGAGAAATGGAAAACTATACACTTTTAACCTTTCTACTCGCGAAAGTCGCTGGAAAAAAGTTAAAAACTTATTTGAAAGAGTTGTTAGAACTTTTCAGGTTTACTAGTACTAATTTATGAGCGCGATCGTTCCTCCTTTCGTATTAGCCTCCGCATCTCCAGCACGTCGCAAACTGCTGCAAATAGCAGGTATAGAGCCTATTGTTTGTCCTAGTGACTTCGACGAATCTCAAGTTCAAGCAGACAATGCAATCGAATTGGTGCAAACTCTAGCAGAATGTAAAGGCAAAAAGGTTGCTAGTATGTTTGAGGATGCTTTAATTTTAGGTTGCGACTCGGTTTTAGTTGTAGCGGGAGAAATATATGGTAAGCCAAAATCTCTCGAAATAGCGATCGAACGCTGGCAAAAAATGCGAGGACAACAAGGTGTCCTTTATACCGGACACGCCTTTTTCGATCGACACAAGCAAAAACAATTAACCCGTTGCGGTATTACTAAAGTTTATTTTGCTGACGCTAGCGATCGCGAAATCGAAGCTTATGTCGCTAGTGGCGAACCCCTCAAATGTGCTGGTGGTTTTGCACTAGAAGGAAAAGGAGGACTGTTTGTCGAAAAAATAGAAGGCTGTCACAGCAATGTTATTGGCTTAAGTCTTCCTCTTTTGCGCCAAATGCTCGCTCAACTGGGATATAGGGTAACAGATTTTTGGAATAGATAAACCCTGCAAACCGACCTAAGTAGTACTACTTAAAACAAAATAATTCAACTAATTCTCAAGAAAAACAGCGAAATTAGTTGAAAAAGAATTTAGACAGCGATCGAACTCCTGTCTAAATATGTCAGGTAGATTGACTTAAGCTCGAATATTATTCGATGGATTGTATGTGAGGAAAAAGTGGAGAATTTTCTAAGTTTAAAGCTATAAACAAACTCCCTAAAAACTTCTTCCTCAATACTAGATTTTTAAATCAAAGCCTATCTCCACAACCTCAGTTTAATTAACTATTTTTTTCCATTTCATCTGACAGAAAAGCAGCGAATTGAGAATCTTCTCTTATTCGGCGAAACAAAACTGGCATTGTCTGGTAATGCTCTTGAAGAAGAGAAGAGTAGTTAGAAGGAATTCTTCCCGCGAGAAATATTAACTCCTCGCAATCGAGCTGGAGTTCCTGGGCTATAATTTTAATGACATCCTCTTTGGGAGGGTAGTCAGCTCTATTATTCTCTAACTTCGATAAGTAAGTGAAATCTATGCCTATTAGTTTGGCTAGCTCTCTTTGAGAATATCCTTTATTTTTGCGTGCTTGTCTGATCACTTGTCCGAAAGTATTTTCCATTCTTTGTTCTCTATTTTTGTTTAATTTCTTGGAACATTTAGGTCGATTGTAGCTAATCATCAATGTGAGTTGGTAAACTTTTCTTTAAGAATCATCATGTGTCTTTAAAGTTTTGACTTAACAACTACAAGCGTATGTTTTTGACCGCGATCGTACTGAAAAATTGAACAACTCAATTAGCTTAACCGTAATTATACGCTAGAAACTAATTCTAATTTTCCTGAAAATATATCTTGTCTGGAAAATTACTAGACGGGAGAAATCTAAAGGAGTAATAAAGTTGTCCATATTCAGAACGTTTAAAAAGCTTCACAAGGAAGAGATTGAAGCCCAAGCAACGAAGATAATCAGACGGATGAAACTTTCCCAACACTATATTCCCAAATGGCCTTTAGATGCTTCTCGAGTAGCTGAATTTTTAGGACTAGATGTAGTTTGGGATAGCATCGGTGACGACGAAATTGGGACAATAGCGGCGCGGATTTTCCCTTTACAGCGTTTGATTGAAATTAATTCTGACATTCCTAAATTGCGGGGAACAATAGCTGAACTAACTATTGCTCACGAAATCGGACATTGGGTACTCCACGTTAACCCAGTTGCAGTCAATAGATTTTTAAAGTTGCGAAAAAGAGGAGTTGACGTAAAACCGGTCGATCCTTTGTTTTGTCGCGGTTCTAATGCCGAACTGGAGATTGAATGGCAAGCTGATTACTTTGCCAGTTGCTTATTGATGCCCAAGTATATTTTAGAAGAAAAACAAAAACAACAAGATTTAACTCAACCTGGGAATCTCAATCAAATCGCCGAAGAGATAGGTGTCAACAGGTCTGATTTGTTTCATCGTCTTCAAGATTTGGATCTTTTACCTGTATCTTCATTTTAAAACACTCATACCGCCAGCGGTATTTATGTTTATGTTGCGAGACCCCTCTTCTAATTTAGCTAAATATTTCTAGGAAAACTATAAGTCAGTTGGCGAAGCCGATTGCGAAACAATAAGATATACTAAACGCCAAAAAAATCTTAACAAAAAATCAAGATTTCTTCGGACACACTCAATTTCTGTAACTGCTACGCTCGAAAGCTTTAACTATTTTTAACAATAATTTTATTTCAAAAATTGGTCGAGTTAAGAAGATGAGTAAAAAAAGAAAACGACATATCTTAAATTCTGATACAAATTATTAGAGACAAAATAAGAGAGAGATCGCCCTCACCTGAATACACCAAATAAAAATATCTTTATGTGGGGAATGTGGGAGGTAAGAGAACTAATGCAATTTTTCTATCCCATCTACCCTCTCCCCTCTCCCCTTCATGTTTGAGAATTAGTACTACTCCTGAGAGGATTTATCCCTAGGAAAACCAGAAATCAATCCACTTTCAATCATTAAACCTACCCCAGCATTAATTACAGCCAAACTTATAGTACCTAGCCAAAACCAAGGCTCTCCTTCTATTCTTTTAGTAACAGCCTCTCCAAATAGAGACAGTCCGAAAGGAAAAAGCAAGACTCCTACTTGCGCTTTAATATACCAAATCAGTTTTTTGTTCATTCTTAATGTATATATATTGGCAGTGTAATTTACATATGTACTAGAAAACGGGTTTTAAGAGAAGAAACAAAAAGTTGAGAGTTGAGATCGGCTCAGTGCGATCGGTGATACAATTCCAATACAAGCTAGGGGTGCCCGCTCTCATCGGGCTGAGACAGTCCCTTAGAACCTGATACTGGGTAATACCAGCGGAGGAAAGCTGTTAATCGAGGAAAGTTAATATGAGAGGAGAATGGGTCGCTAAGCGGCGCGGTCAGAGCAATGTATCGCAAATGCACTACGCTCGTCAAGGTGTAATTACCGAAGAAATGCACCACGTCGCCAAGCGAGAGAACCTGAGTGTAGAGTTAATTCGGGATGAAGTAGCCAGGGGCAGGATGATTGTACCTGCCAATATCAATCACGAAAATTTAGAGCCAATGTGTATTGGCATCGCCTCAAAGTGTAAAGTAAATGCTAATATTGGCGCCTCTCCTAACTCTTCTAACATCTCTGAAGAATTAGAAAAGCTAAATCTGGCGGTAAAATATGGCGCTGATACCGTCATGGACTTGTCTACAGGTGGCGGAAATCTAGATGAAATTCGCACTGCTATTATTAACGCCTCTACCGTCCCTATTGGCACAGTACCGATATATCAAGCTTTAGAAAGCGTATACGGGAGAATAGAAAACCTCACCCCAGACGACTTCCTTCACATCATTGAAAAACACGCCCAGCAAGGTGTAGACTACATGACTGTCCATGCTGGCATTCTGATCGAATATCTACCTTTGGTGAGAAATCGCCTTACTGGAATTGTTTCTCGCGGTGGCGGTATTATTGCTAAATGGATGCTCCATCACCACAAACAAAATCCCCTCTATACCCACTTTGACGACATTATCGAAATTTTTAAAAAGTACGACGTGTCCTTCAGTTTAGGGGATTCTCTTCGTCCTGGATGCGTTCATGACGCCTCGGACGAAGCTCAATTAGCCGAGTTGAAAACCTTGGGAAAACTAACTCGCCGCGCTTGGGAACACGACGTACAAGTGATGGTAGAAGGCCCTGGTCACGTGCCAATGGATCAAATAGAATTTAATGTGAGAAAGCAGATGGAAGAGTGTAGCGAGGCACCCTTCTACGTTTTAGGGCCATTAGTAACAGATATCGCACCAGGTTACGATCACATAACCTCTGCGATCGGCGCTGCTATGGCCGGTTGGTACGGTACGGCAATGCTGTGCTACGTTACCCCTAAAGAACATCTAGGACTGCCTAACCCAGAAGACGTGCGTAATGGTTTGATTGCCTATAAAATAGCCGCCCACGCTGCTGATATTGCTCGCCACCGTCAGGGAGCAAGGGATAGAGATGACGAACTGTCTCGCGCTAGATACAATTTTGACTGGAATCGCCAGTTTGAATTATCCCTCGACCCCGATCGCGCTAAAGAATATCACGACGAAACTCTACCCGCAGATATTTATAAAACTGCCGAATTCTGCTCTATGTGCGGGCCAAAATTCTGTCCCATGCAGACTAAAGTGGACGCAGACGCTCTAACTGAGTTAGAAAAGTTCTTAGCACGAGACGAGAAAACTGTAAGTCAAAGTTAGCTGAGTTGAGTTGTCTCTAAAAAATACAAAAATGACTGCGGGAATTTGGGTATTAGGCGATCGTTTATGGCTTCAACAAGCAGCACTCTCAAGTTGTGTTGCCGATTGCCAAAACACCCCTGTTATCTTAATTGAATCCCGCAGTTATGCTAGAGATAGACCCTATCATCGGCAAAAACTGGTGTTAGTTTGGTCAGCAATGCGCCACTTTGGTAGAAAAAAACAGATGAAATTGCTCAATAAATTATCCCAATCTCCTTATTTTTCAGTAGTAATAAATTTTTCTTTAGGAGTAACCTTATCAACGATCGCCTCTGTAATTGTCTGGAATTTGGAGCAAGGTCAGACAAAAAGTCAATTTGAACGAGAAATAGATAACATAACTCACACTCTACAATATAATCTAGAAAATTATACCCTTTCAAATAAATTGCTCGGCGGATTATATGAAGCTTCTGGAAAAGTAACGGCAGAAGGTTTTCAAAGATTTGCCTACAAGATTTTTCCCGCTCACCCAGGTATTTTAACAATAGGTTGGTCTCCCAGAGTTACCCAAAACCAGAGACTTACCTACGAACAGCAAACGGCACCTAAAAATTCTGTTGATTTTAAGATCGAAGAACATAACGATCGAGGATTGCTGGTAACTGCGGAAAAACGTGACGAATATTATCCCATTACCCACATAGAATCAACTTACTCGAAATTAAGAAATTTAATTGGTTACGATTTAGCTTCTGAAAAACAGCATCGTACAGTTATAGAAAAGGCAAAGAAAAAAGGAAATACAGTTTTAGCTCGGCACTTTTTTTTGGGACATAACTCTACTGATAACTTTGTTATGTATCAACCAGTTTACGAGTCCAAAGCCGAATTTTCTCCTCCTGAAAAAAAGAGGGAGTTTCTTCGAGGAGTTGTGTATATAGTTTTTCAACCATCAGTAATGGTAAAAAAAGCGATCGAAGGAATGAAGCTAGAAAGCATCGATTTTTATATCTACAACAGTCCGACGGAAAAAATACGCTCGTTTTTGGTCGATCGCAGCCTAGAAGATGAGTCAGACTTCATGCTTTTTTACGACCACAATACCAGACAAGTTATCGAAAGTTCTCAACAAGCCAATTTTTTATGGTCGCTGAGAAAAGCTGCTGGACATAACTATTGTCCTTACGACAAACAATGGAATACTTGTTTGCGGACTGTTTATGTTGCAGGAGAGCAATGGTCAATTGTATTTATGCCTAAAGAAGAATTCTACGTGCGTACGGAAAGGGATGCGCTAGCAACCCTATTACTTGGTTTATTTGCAACTGCTACTCTAACAATCTACTTGTGGATGTCTATCAAACAAAATATTCAAACAGAGCGTTTGGTTGTATCTCTGACAGAAGAAGTCAAGGAAATTAAAGCGAACTACTCATCCAAGTAAAGTAAATCCGATCGAGAATTATGTCATCGAGTCAAGTTTTTGAACAATCGATTAAAATAAAAGCCAGTGCGACAGTTGTCGAGCGCTGTTTCACTGACTTAGAATTGATGCATCGCTGGTTGAATCCCGTTTTACGCTGCGAACCCATCGGTAAGTGGAATACAGAGATCGGGGGTCGCAGTCGATTTATTATCAAAATACCTTTAATACAGCCAACTCTCAAAAGTATTGTCATTAAACGGGAACCAGGTTTGATCGTTTGGGAGTTTCAAGGTTTTTTCAAAGGAAACGATCGCTGGGAATGTCAACCCACAGAAGAAGGGACACGATTACTCAATCGCTTCGAGTTTGAAATTCCCAATCCCATAGTAAGTTGGGGTTTTAATAATTTTGCTGCTTCCTGGACCCAAAACGATATGGCTGCTCAACTCAGACGATTCAAACGGGTAGCAGAGGAAATATATCAAAAAGAATGTTGAAAAAGAACGAAGTATTATTACAATTTTTGTCCCTCTAAAATAAATTGGCAGAATTTACTTAAACGATCGAAAAAATTGTGCTATAATTATTTAGAGTCTAGCAAAACTATTGTAATAGACCGCTAGATAATTAGAACCTAGACAACTCAAGATATGGGGTTTGACCCAGAAGTTCTAGAGAATCCGTGGGAAGGTAAAATCTTGTAGGAACTAGAATTGTAAGATTGCTTGAAACAAAAAAAACAACGGGGGGGCTTCTCGTTGCTGCCTGTGGAGGCTTAGGAAAAACCTAGCTAGAGAAGCAGGAAGCTCCAAACCGCGAGGTGGAGAAACTACATTACAATCTTAGATTTAATGTAGGATAACGTCACAAATTTATTTATCCCCAATAAAAACTATCTAACTCGTTTAGTACACTGTATTTACTAACTATATTTAAAACAAATAGCTATTGATACAGAAAATATCAATATTTTCTGTAATTCTTTTTCGATAAAAACGCCAAACGGGAAGTTTAACCTAGCGTCTAATATATTGACTATAAGTTCAGTTGATTGAAATATCTTCGATTTTATTAAAATATTAAAGCCAAAATAAAAGAGGGAAAAAATTAACTTTTCCCTCCTTTCTCGATCGACTATTCCCTTTCTTATCTTCGGGTTGTTCTTTTAATTTATTTCGCAGCATCTGTTGCTGTTTCTTAATTTGTCTGCGTCTAGCAGCACCACCTCGACCTTTGTCGTTTCGTCCTTGTCGCCTGGGAGATTCCCATCGCTTGAGTCTCACGCTTAATTACCTCTTGTAACATTTAAGTGTATGATAGCATACACTCAAAAGTAAAGATTATAGCTTGAAGCTTTTTGCTGTTTTCGGCGCTCCCCTTCTCAAGTTAACACTGACCAGTGACCAGTTATCAATAATCAGTTATATGTTATCCATGGGCTCAAAAGTCCCCTATCTCTATAGGTAGGATGTCTCTCTCGCGACTTAAATCTATGAGGGAGACCTGATAACTGATAACTGATAACTGATAACTGATTTAAGAAGGGGTTAGACGCTTATTAGCTTTATTGTTCAGGTTTCTTTATTAAGAAAATTCTGAACTTGATTAATAGCTGCACCAGCAATATTAAACAAAGCCCAACCTAATGCTAGAACGATCGGCCCAAAAACTATCACAATCCTTAAATCTATGTCCATGTCCCCTCTTTTATTTCTTAAATAATTTAATATTTAAAAGGTAAGCTTATTGTAAACTATTATTATTTTAAATGTAAAACTAATGCTGGGCGCGATCGAAAAGTAATTATTCGGATAGTTTTTTTAGGAGCTAGTGAAGCCGAGATCGTTACCTATACCGGCATGAACTAGAGCTAACTTTTCATAACGCCGTGCGTGTTCGATTAATTCTGCTGCTTCAGTTTCAGATACATCTCGCATTCGTTTAGCGGGAGTGCCAACAAAAAGCGATCGAGCTGGAACATCTTTAGTAACAACAGAACCAGCCCCAATAATACTACCAGATCCTATCCGCACCCCATCTAAAACGATCGCGCCAATGCCAATCAAACAACCTCGTTCGACGTGAGCCCCGTGAATTACAGCCCGATGGCCAACAGTAACGAAATCTTCTAAGACTGTTACTTTGCCAGGATCGCTGTGCAGAATAGCGCCATCTTGAATATTAGTAGATTTACCAATTTCAATCCGTTCCACATCTGCTCGCACTACAGCAGCGTACCATACACTTGCCCCTGCACCAAGAGAAACCTTTCCCATAACCGTAGCATTAGGAGCAACAAAGGCTGCAAGAGATAGATCGGGGAGAGACCAATAAGAGTTAGTAGAAGATAGTTGTTCCATAGAATATATCTGGTGATTACAATATTTTTGAGGCTTAATGGGACGATGATGTTGATTTAGATTTAAACAAAAATATAAAAAAATATTTACTATATGAACAGAGGTATTGTAGGTGGTCGTTTTGAGATAGTCAAGAAACTAGGAGGAAGCCATTTCGGTGAAACCTATCTAGCGGAAAATATCCAACAATTTCACCACAAGTACCTGGTGAAAAGGTTATCTCCAATAGCTGGTAGTCGCAAAAGTTTCGAGAAAATCAAAGATTTATTTGAAAGAGAAGCAAAAGCACTCTACCAACAAGGTCGCCATCACCCACAAATACCCTCTCTGATTGCCTATTTTGAAGAAGAGGGGCAATTATATTTAATTCAGGAATTTATCGAAGGACACGACCTCAGATACGAACTGACTCCCAATAAAAAAATACCCGAATTTCAGACGATCGCTCTACTAGAAAACATCTTAGAACCTCTTGCTTATCTTCACGAGAACAAAGTAATACATCGAGATATTAAACCTTCTAACTTAATGCGTCGCAGCACCGACGGGAAAATATTTTTAATTTATTTTGGGGCGATCGAAGAATTAGCCGTAACCGAAGTAATCAATACTCGAGGAGAAACTAGAGTAACAACAATTATTGGCACTCCTGATTATATGCCAAGAGAACAACGAGAAGGAAAGCCCCAATTTGCTAGCGATGTCTACGCAGTGGGTATTATTGGCATTCAAGCAATAACAGGATTAATCCCACAGCAAATAGAGCGAGATCCAGAGACAGGAGAGTTATTGTGGCAACATCGCGGTGCTTTTATTAGCCATCAATTGCGCTCTGTATTAGGAAAAATGGTGCGTTACGATCGCCAAAAGCGCTATCGAAGTGCCATTGAAGCCTTAAAAGCAGTGCGAGAAATAAAAGAGATTTCCTCCTCGGTAAGTCAAAATGAGATAGAGAAGGCAACAGTAATCGTACCTAGTAATCCCTCAGAACGATCGACTAGAGTAATTGGCGCTCAAACCTTGCCAAAAAGCCCTGTTTATGAGAATTCGATCGAGCGTAGAGATTTGCTCAAATGGGCAGTTTTGACTTGTACGGGTGTAGGTATGGCTCTTGTGGGGCGAAGTTTATTCACTCGACACGATCGACTAATATTTAGAAAAATCTCCGAGCCTCTACTAAACAATTTTAGTTTTGAAGTAGTCAGTGTAGATGCAAGGGGTCGAGTAATCGATCGCAGCGCCACAGAAGCTCAATATTTCACGGACGATTTAGGCAATGGTGTTGAAATAGAAATGGTGGCTATTGCTGGGGGGACTTTTATGATGGGTTCTCCGGTGACAGAAAAAGGCAGTGTAGATAACGAACGTCCTCAACATCGAGTAACAGTCCCGCCTTTCTTTATGGGCAAATATCAAGTAACTCAAGCACAATGGAGAGAAGTTGCGAGTCTAGCTAAAGTCGATCGAAATCTCGATCTAAATCCATCGTACTTTAAAGGCGATCGCCTTCCAGTAGAGAGAGTTTCTTGGTACGATGCGGTTGAATTTTGTCAAAGATTATCCAGAAAAACAGGGCGATTCTACAGATTGCCCAGAGAAGCCGAGTGGGAATATGCCTGTCGTGCGGGAACAACCACACCTTTCTATTTTGGCCCGACTATTACCACCGATCTAGCTAATTATGACGGAAATAGTATTTATGCTTCTGAATTGAAAGGAATATATCGACAAAAAACTACCCCTGTAGGCAGTTTTCATGCCAATGCTTTTGGCTTATATGATATGCACGGAAATGTTTGGGAGTGGTGTGACGATCCTTGGCATGAAAATTATACAGGAGCGCCCAAAGATGGCAGCGCTTGGATAAGAGATGGGAACGATCGAGCTTCTCCTTTGCGCGGGGGTTCTTGGTTAGACAACCCGACTTTCTGTCGCTCAGCGTACCGCTACAAAGATATCATGGGACGTGCCGATATCTTCGATCTTATCGGGTTTCGAGTTACGTGTGTTGGGAGTAGGAATTAAAACAGTGAACATGCGACAATAATATTGATTTAGATTGAAACAAAAATATAAAAAACTATTTACTATATGAACACAGGCATTGTAGGCGGTCGTTTCCAGATTATTAAGCAACTGGGAGGAGGGACTTTCGGTGAAACCTACTTAGCAGAAAATATCCAGAAATTTCGCCATCGGTGCGTAGTAAAAAAGTTACGTACCATGGCTGCCAATAGCAAAACTTTTGAGAAAATCAAAGATTTGTTTGAAAGAGAAGCAAAAGCACTCTATGAACAAGGTCAAAATCATCAACAAATACCCTCTCTGATTGCCTATTTTGAAGAAGACGGACAATTTTATCTAGTTGAAGAATTTATCGAAGGACACGATCTCACAGACGAACTGACTCCAAACAAAAAATTAACTGAATCTTCAACCCTCGCTCTACTAGAAAACATATTACAACCTCTTGCTTATCTTCACGAGAACAAAGTAATACATCGGGATATAAAACCTTCTAATTTAATGCGTCGCAACGCTGACGGAAAAATATTTCTCATTGATTTTGGTGCGATTAAAGAATTAGCAGTAACCGAAGTAATCAATACGATTGAAGAAACCCGAATCGCAACAATTATCGGCACTCCAGGTTATATGCCATCAGAACAAGGAACAGGAAAACCCCAATTGGCTAGCGATGTCTATGCAGTGGGTATGATTGGCATTCAAGCAACAACAGGATTAATGCCACAGCAAATAGAGCAAGATCCAGAGACAGGAGAGTTAGTTTGGCAACATCACGCTTCTATTAGCCGAGAATTGGGCGCAATTTTAGCAAAAATGGTGCGTTATTATCATAAAAAGCGCTATCCCAGTGCTGTTGAAGCCTTAAAAGCATTGCGAGAACTAAGGGAAAGTCGCTCTTCGGTAAGTAACAATAATATGCCGACAGCAACAGTAATAGTACCGACCTTACCTCCAGAACCAGCAAATAGCGCGCCGCTACGCGGATCTGGCAAGCCAGATCGCCCTTGTGAAAATAGAGTAAATACTGAGCCAACACAACCAGCAAAGAACAAGCGTCCTCGTGAAAATAGAGTACCTCTTAATACCCCAGAACCAGCAAAGAAAGAGCCGCTAGGAAGATCCAGCAAGCCAGATCGCCCTTTTGAGGAAAGAGTAACTGACGATCGAACCCCCGCAACAACAAATGATAATGATTCTAGAGAAAAAACTCCTGTTTCAAGCAGTTCGCTCAACCGTAGAGGTTGGCTCAAATGGGCAATTTTAAGTTGTACTGGACTAGGTATGGCTATTGTGGGACGAACTTTATGGGATCGAGATACTTCAATCCCATCTCCAAGTGATCGAGATACTAATTTTAGTTTTAAAGTAGTAAAAGTAAATCGAAGCGGGGAGATAATCGCTCGCCAGACCGAGACAGCTCGATATTTCACTGAAGATTTAGGTAATGGTGTTGAAATAGAAATGGTAGAGATTCCTGGGGGTACATTCCTGATGGGAACAGAAGATGATGAAATAGAAAGACTAAACAAAAAATATAAAACAACTAGGTTCGAGCGAGAAAAACCGCAACATCGAGTAACAATCTCGCCTTTCTTTATGGGCAAGTTTCAAGTAACTCAAGCACAGTGGAGAGAAGTTGCTAATCTACCTAAAGTCGATCGCGATCTAGAGCCAAATCCATCTAGATTTAAACGCGATCGTCTTCCAGTAGAGAGCGTTTCTTCGTACGATGCGGTTGAATTTTGTCTTCGCTTGTCGAGAGAAAAAAAGCGAGAATACAGATTGCCTAGTGAAGCAGAGTGGGAATATGCCTGTCGTACGGGTATTAATACACCCTTCTATTTTGGTCCAACTATTACCACCGAGCTAGCTAACTATGACGGTAATCGTACTTATGCCTCTGAATCAAAAGGAAAATATCGACAAAAAACTACTCCTGTACGTACTTTTCCACCCAACGCCTTTGGATTATACGATATGCACGGGAATGTGTGGGAGTGGTGCGCTGATGATTGGCATAATAATTATGAAGCTGCGCCAACTGATGGAAGTGCTTGGCTGAATGGAGATAATAGTTTTTCTCCACTGCGGGGCGGTTCCTGGATCAACTATCCTATTAACTGCCGTTCCGCTGCTCGCTACGTCAATCTTCGCGAGAACCGCAGCAACTATATCGGTTTTCGGGTAGTGTGCGGGTTAGGGAGAACTCTTTAACCTTTTATCCTTTTCCCCTTTTGCCCTTTACACTATTTTTATTTTTCCCTTCTTTTTTTCCGCCGTTAGGCGGATCGATTTTCAAATATAATATATAGTCCTATTAATTGAATAAAAGAATTATCAAACTGATAAGATCTATCCAGGAATGTAATACAGAAAAGGCGATACAACCATTTATACACCTCCTTTAGCTCGTTTAATCGAACAATTACAACGTTTACCTGGAGTGGGGCCTAAAACGGCCCAACGCTTGGCGCTGCACATTCTCAGGCGATCTGAACCAGAGGTAGAAGCTCTAGCACGTGCTTTAGTAGAAGCCAAAAAACAAGTAGGTTTGTGTAAAACTTGCTTTCATTTATCGGCTCAACCAGTATGCGAAATATGCCGCAACAAAAATCGCGACAATAATATAATTTGCGTTGTCTCCGATTCCCGCGACGTAATTGCCTTAGAAAAAACGCGAGAATATAGAGGAAAATATCACGTCCTGGGTGGAGTTATTTCCCCAATGGACGGAATTGGGCCAGAACAATTATACATTCAGCCCTTAGTAAAGCGAGTTAGTCAGGAGAAGGTCAAAGAGGTAATTATGGCGATCGCGCCCAGTGTAGAGGGGGAAACAACTACTCTCTACGTCGGTAAACTATTGAAACCTTTTACAAAAGTAACGAGAATTGCCTTTGGTTTACCAATGGGAGGAGATTTAGAATACGCCGACGAAGTAACCTTAGCACGAGCCTTAGAAGGAAGACGAGAATTAGATTAGTTATTTGCTGTTTGCTGTTTGCTGTTTGCTGTTTGCTGTTTGTTGTTTGCTATTTGCTATTTATTTCTCCCCCTCTCCCCCTCTCCTCACAAAAGTCTCATTGAAAATTTTCTACAACTTCAGTAAGTTTACTGTGGTATGCCTATTTGGTTTAAAGCTAATTTAATAATGATTAATAACATCAACTGTTTTCTTAGCTAAAACTGGGTTTATTTGATTTTTTTTTAAGATTCCTAAAACTAACAAAGTAAAATTGCAATAAATTTTTTTAAACTGTAGTTGAATATGGTTAATAAATCTCGTCCGCAATTCATCGGTTTTACGTTGCAAGTAGCTGGTTTAATCTCAGTTGCACAGTTTAAAGTAGCAATCAGAGATCAAATTTACTATCCAGATATGTCACTAGAAGAAATTTTAGTCTTGAGAGGATGGGTTAAATTAGAAACTATTAATTTTTTTCTCGAACAGCTACCCCAATTAAAGCACAGAAAACCAAAACCACTTTTGAAGCATTGTTTGATTAAAGCAGGTTTGCTCACTAACCAACAAATTCACACACTTGTGGAAGTACAAAAACAGACTGGAATTCCTTTTTGGTCTTTGGCAGTGCGTCGAGGATGGATTCAACAAGCTACAATAGACTTTTTTATCAATTATTTTGTCGAAAACTCTACATCACAGCGGAATTGCGCTCGAGATAAAGTCAAAAAAGTTGAAAAATTTTCAATTTAGACGATCGAATCGATCGGATATATTCGATCCTGTATAATAGGGAACCCATCCTGCCGGACTGTCAAATAAACGAATGCAAGAAAATGATGGGGTTGCTCCCATATCGAACCAATGAGGAGTATTTGCAGGAACAGTAATTAAGTCATTTTTTTCGCAAATTATTTGATAAACTTTATCTTTAATATGCAGAGCAAACAGTCCTTTTCCTTTAATAAAAAAGCGAATTTCGTCGTCAGCATGAGTGTGTTCCGATAGAAATTTATTACGTATTTTTTCTTTTTCGGTAATCTCTGGATTAACGTTAATTACGTCGTAGGTTTGGTATCCGCTTTTCTCAATTAGTCTTTGGATATCTTCTTGATATGCTGCAATAATTTCTTCGTTACTAGCATCATCTGCTATTTGACTTGTGGCTTCCCATCGTTCAAACAATACTCCTACTTTGGCAAATTCTGCCGCTATTTCTTTTCCATTTGAAGATTGTAATAATGGGTTTTGCGATCGATCTTCCGAGTAAATTTTTAATTGGCTCATGATTTTTGTGTTGTACTGCTCTTTTATCTCTATTATCTATTTTTCAGTTATCACTGAACAGTTATCAGTGAACAGTTTAAGGGGAACAGGGAATAGGGAATAGGGAACAGTGAATTGTTTAGAGGATGATTTAGACCTCCCCCTTTCTCTATTCCGTCTTAAAAAACGAGGCTTCAAACCAAGGCATAAGGGAAAAGGTATTTTCTGTTCCCCGTTCCCTGTTCCCTTCGAGGCAACAGCCTCGGTGAAATGGCTCTATTCCCTTCTACTGATTCTGGGCTATTATATTTCATTAAAATTACTCACAACTCGATGATTATTAGTATTTTCTGGCATTTTCTCTCTAGCTAAAAGTATTGTTTTGTAACCAGCACTCGAAGCAGCATCTAATTCGACAACTACATCCGATAAAAAAAGTATTTCTTGAGGTTTTAATTTTATTTTCGCCGCAATTTTTTCGTAAGATGAAGCTTCTTTTTTATTACCAATGCGAGTATCAAAATAACCGTTAAAAATATCTGTCAGATCGCCGTATTCTGTATGAGCAAAAAGTAACTTTTGTGCTTTTTCCGATCCCGAAGAATAGACATAGAGCTTAAGATTTTGCTGGTGCCATTTTTGTAAATTGTAATAAGCATCTTCGTAAAGATGACCTTTAAACTTTCCTTTAGTAAATCCATCTTCCCAAATAAAGCCTTGCAAAGTTTTTAAAGGAGTAATCTTTTTATCTGCTTCGATCCAAGCTAAAAAAGTAGCAATTACTTCATCTATGCTGCATTTTTTTTTATTTATTTGTTCTTTTGCCTCTGCTATGATTGCTGCTATTTCTGGCTCTTGATAATGTTGACGGATATAATCGGGTAATGCTTGAGCAGAGTAAGGAAAAAGAACTTTATGGACAAAATCAAGAGAAGAAGTCGTTCCTTCAATATCGTTGACGATCGCTTTGACATTCATTGACGCACTTCCAAAAGCATTTTATTTAACTCGCAACTCAATAAAAATTCTATCCCTTCTAGGTGTCTTTTTGCTTCTTCAAGAGTATTTCCCCAAGTATAAAGTCCGTGACCTCGTACTAAAAAACCGTAATTAAAAGTATCTTTTTTCCAGCGTTGTTTTAATTGTTCTGCCAGGGCTGGTATATTTTGATTATTATCTAAGATTGGTAATTTTACCGTATCTTCGTGGGTGGTGATTCCATTAAGAGATTTTTGCATCTCGTATCCACAAAACACGATCGAGTCTCGATCTAAAAAATGAGTCGATAATACTGTAGCCGAAACAGTGTGAGTGTGTAAAACAGCCGCAATATCTTCGCTCAAACTGTATAAAGTGGTATGTAATATTGTTTCAGCAGAAGGTTTTTTTGAAGCAGAATGGGTTTTACCTGTAAAATCGACAATAAGAAAATCTTCTTCTTTTAAGGCCATTTTATCCACCCCTGAAGCTGTGATTAAACAGCTATCTCGATCGACTCTAGCAGAAAAATTACCTCCTGTTGCCGGACACCAACCCCGAGATGCGATCGAATCTACAATTTCTTTCAATCTTGCTGCTGTAGTTTTATGGTTCATTTAAATTATTAAAATACGGCGATACGATCGAAGAATAAATGTTAATTACTGAAGCTAATGCTTTTATACTCAAATAGTGAGAAGTTTTATTCTACAAACATTAATAATATCAGAAATCTTTTAAATAGTTCAATCGAAGTAAGCTTGGTGCGTCTTAACTCGGAGGAAACCTTCGAAGGGCGCGATCTAATATACTTTTTTGACTTTTGAGTTTCCTGTTGATATCATTACTTACGTAAATTTAAAAATCTTTTGTTTCCCAGCTTAGCGGGAAGTGTTCGACCAGCTCAAACTATCTATAAAAGACGAGCGCTTTTTGGGGTTAAAAACCAAACGTAAATCCCTTTTAGGCTTCCATTTGACGCTTGCCTTGTTGATGAAAGAATGAATGTTTCAACAAGTCTTTGTTGAGAATCAGTTTAATAGTATTTTCATAAATAACCTAGGTGTTAAAAATGGCCAAAAGTTTACTCGAACAATTGCGAACCATGACTGTTGTGGTCGCCGATACAGGTGACATTCAGGCGATCGAAAAATTCCAACCCAGAGACGCCACGACCAATCCTTCCTTGATTACGGCAGCCGCCCAGATGCCTCAATATCAAGCTATTGTCGATGAAACTTTACTACAGTCGAAAAAAGATGCGGGATCCGAGGCAACAGATAGCCACATCCTTTCTTTAGCTTTCGATCGCTTGGCAGTTTCCTTTGGTAAGAAGATTCTCGAAATTGTCCCTAAAAGAGTTTCCACAGAAGTAGATGCGCGGCTTTCTTTCGACACTGAAAGCACGATTGCCAAAGGTCGCAATCTGATTGCACAGTACGAAGCATCGGGAATCGCTCGCGAGCGGATTTTAATCAAAATTGCTTCCACTTGGGAGGGAATCGAAGCAGCGAAAGTACTAGAAGCTGAAGGCATTCACTGCAACCTCACCCTGCTGTTTGGACTTCATCAGGCGATCGCCTGCGCCGAGGCAGGAGTAACCTTAATTTCTCCCTTCGTGGGGCGGATCCTAGACTGGTATAAAAAACAGACGGGCAAGGATTACGAAAAAGCTGAAGATCCAGGGGTAAAGTCTGTATCTAAAATCTACAACTACTACAAGAAATTTGGCTACAAGACAGAAATCATGGGAGCAAGCTTCCGCAACATCGGCGAAATTGAAGAACTAGCCGGCTGCGATCTCCTGACTATTTCTCCAAAATTGCTAGCCGAACTAGATGGGACGGAAAAGGAATTGCTTCGCAAGCTAGCTCCAGAAAAAGCAGCGACAATGAACATTGAAAAAATTGCCATCGAGCGAGCTACTTTTGACAAAATGCATAAAGCAGACCAGATGGCAAGTGAAAAACTAGATGAAGGAATTAAAGGATTTACCAAAGCACTCGAAACTCTAGAACAACTCTTGGCAAAGCGGCTCAAGCAACTGGAATCTGGAACCAAAGTAGGTCAGGTAAGTACGGAAATTTTCCAGTGTTACGATTTCGACGGGGATGGATTTATCACCAGGGAAGAGTGGCTCGGTAGTGACGCAGTGTTTGATGCTCTCGACGAAGACAATGATGGCAAAATTTCCCCCGCTGAAATGAGCAACGGATTGAGCGGCATCTTCCCATTGGTAACAACATCAAGTTGAGGAGTCAAGAGTTAGGGCAACTCACCCGTTCCCTATCCCCTATTCCCTATTCCCTATTCTCTGTTCCCTGTTCCCTTTAAGCTTTTAGAAACGGAGTATTTAGTGCCATGCGCATTCAAGAAATTATTACCGCAGAAGTTTTAGATTCGCGGGGCAACCCCACTGTTGAAGCCCAAGTTATTCTCGATGACGGAACGGCAGGGAGGGCACTCGTGCCTTCAGGAGCCTCGACCGGAGAAAAAGAAGCTGTTGAACTGCGGGATGGCGACCCCAATCGTTACGGCGGGAAAGGAGTATTAAAGGCAGTAGAGAATGCCAACACCCACCTCGCTCCCGCACTGATTGGCAAGGAAGTGACCGAACAGCGGGAGCTCGATCGAACGATGCTGGAAATTGACGGGACTCCCAACAAAGCCAGCATGGGAGCCAACGCCATCCTGGCCATTTCCCTAGCAGTCGCTCGCACTGCTGCTAACTACTTGAAACAGCCCCTCTACCGCTACCTGGGAGGGGCTAACGCTTCTTTGTTGCCAGTTCCTTGTATGAACGTAATCAATGGAGGAGTCCACGCGGATAACACTGTTGACTTTCAGGAGTTCATGATCGCGCCCCACAATGCACCCAACTTTGCCGAAGCTATTCGCATGGGGGAAGAAACTTTCCACTCTCTCAAATCTCTCTTAAACAAGAAAGGGTTGAGTACGGGGGTAGGAGACGAAGGGGGGTTTGCCCCTGATTTGAAATCCAATCAAGAGGCGATCGAGATTATCCTCGAAGCTATTTCTAAGGCTGGATATAAGCCAGGAGATGATATTTCTCTTTGCCTCGATCCGGCAGTCTCGGAACTGTGGCGCGATGGCAAATACCTCTTCTTTAAATCTGACCAATCCACTAAAACCTCAGAAGAGATGGTGGAACTTTGGCAATCTTGGACGAGTCAATACCCGATTGTCTCCCTCGAAGATGGCATGGGAGAAAATGACTGGCAGGGCTGGAAATTGCTGACCGATGCCATAGGCGATCGGGTCGAATTAGTCGGAGATGACTTATTCTGCACTAACCCCAAGATTTTAGCTCAGGGGATCGAGGCTGAAATCGCTAATTCCATCCTGATTAAAGTCAATCAAATTGGCACCTTAAGTGAAACCTTAGATACGATCGAACTGGCTCAGAAAAACCATTACAAGTGCTTCGTCTCCCACCGTTCCGGAGAAACAGAAGATACGACTATTGCCGATCTAGTTGTGGCCTCAGGTGCTGGTCAAATCAAGACTGGGTCGGGTTGCCGAGGGGAACGCATCGCTAAATTCAACCAACTTCTGCGAATTGAGCGGCACTTGGGCAAAGCAGCGCGATTTGCCGGCAAAGATGCTTTTATGTAAGCTCTAATCCTCTTCCCTTTTAATGGTCAACTAATCTTCTAAAATCCCAAATGGAAACACTCTGGCAGCGATATCAAGACTGGCTTTATTATCACGCAGGTTTGGGAATGTATCTAGATGTGAGCCGGATGCGGTTTACCCCCGAACTAGTAGAAACCTTAAAACCCAAATTTGACAAAGCTTTCCAAGACATGGAAGCTTTAGAAAAAGGTGCGATCGCCAATCCCGATGAAAATCGTATGGTGGGGCACTACTGGCTGCGAAATCCCGACCTAGCTCCTACTTCCGAAATTCGCCAAGAAATTGTTAAAGGCATCGAGCAAATTGAAACTTTTGCTCGTCAGGTTCGCGACGGTTCAATCCGTCCCCCTGAAGCTTCTCAATTTACCGACCTACTCACGATCGGCATTGGCGGTTCCGCCCTCGGTCCCCAATTTGTCGCATCAGCTCTAGCTCCCGACAAGCCTCCTCTGGCGATTCACTTTATCGATAATACTGACCCTGCCGGCATCGATCGCGTCCTCAATAAGATTCGCGATCGCCTTAAAAGTACGCTGGTTATCGACACCAGCAAATCTGGAGGCACTCCCGAACCTCGTAACGGGATGCTGGAAACTAAACACGCTTTCGAGGAGCAGGGCTTAAACTTTGCTCGACATGCTGTAGCCACGACCATGGCGGGAAGCAAAATGGACCAACTGGCTCGCCAAGAAGGCTGGCTGGCAGAATTTCCCATGTTTGATTGGATAGGGGGGCGAACCTCAGAAATGTCGGCAGTAGGTCTGCTGCCGGCTGCGTTACAAAATATTGACATCCGCGCCTTGTTGGCGGGGGCAAAGACAATGGACGAAGCCACCCGCGTCAGAGATCTCAAAAATAATCCTGCTGCTCTCCTCGCTTTTTGCTGGTACTATGCTGGCGACGGACAAGGCAAAAAAGATATGGTCATTTTGCCTTACAAAGACAGCCTCTTGCTGTTCAGTCGCTACTTGCAGCAATTAGTGATGGAATCTTTGGGCAAGGAAAAAGATCTAGATAGCAACACCGTACACCAGGGTCTTGCAGTCTACGGCAATAAGGGTTCCACCGATCAACATGCCTACGTGCAGCAACTGCGGGAAGGAATTCCCAATTTCTTTGCCACTTTTATTGAAGTGCTAGAGGATCGCCAAGGTGAGTCGATTGAGGTCGAAACAGGTGCAACTTCTGGGGACTTTCTTTCTGGCTTCTTGCTAGGAACGCGACAGGCACTCTACGAGAATCAACGGGATTCAATCACAATAACGATTCCCCAAGTCAATCCCCGCACGGTAGGAGGGTTAATTGCTCTCTACGAACGTGCTGTCAGCTTTTACGCCTCTCTGGTAAACATTAATGCTTACCACCAACCTGGAGTGGAAGCAGGCAAAAAAGCGGCTGCCTCAATTCTCGATTTGCAGAAGCGGGTAATGCAAGTGCTTAAGGGAGCGGAGGAACCTCTTTCACTGGCGGTTCTGGCAGAAAAAGCCAACGCAGCAGAAGAGGT
>JASJDA010000394.1 GCA_030065755.1 Prochloraceae cyanobacterium
TCTTCTGAAGAGCAAGAAAACGAGGAACAGTAACAACGAAGCATAGATCGCAACTCAGTAGACGAATGCTACTGAGCCACAGCAAAAAAAAACGAAGTCAGAAAAAATAATTACTCTAAAAAATACAAGCCATGAATTATCCCATTACCCGAAAAAATTCACAAGCAATTCAAATCATTGCTGATTTAGTGGCGACAGTTTGGCACGAACCTTCTCCTGCCGCTATTTGCAATTTCCCCCCAAATATCCTCTGCGAAGCGATTACACTGGCTACAGAAAATCCAGTCGATTTTAACACTTTGAAAGCTCAAAATCTGGAACTGCACCCTGCTTTTGAGTTGTTGTGTGGTTGGTGGAACAAGTTGTCACCAAACTATAATCGTGCTGCACATTGCTTGGTCTGGGTACGAGCGCCTCATCAGCCCAATGAGTATCTATGTTCTTATACAGAAACTGAAAACTTGGACATTAACTTTTTCAAAGAGAATCGCGAATCGGTTGGGAGCTGCGGAGAAGAGATATTAGTTCTCTTTATGCAAACGAGATCGAATCAACCCATAGGCAATCCTTGGCCCTGCTCGTTGAAAGTAGATGGGGAAATTTTTGAAAGTTTCGCCAGCGACTTTGATAACTTTGCTCCAGCCAACCACGGTTTTCGGGGACTAATGGAATTTCCGCAACTGTTTCCAGGCGTTTGGCAAGATTTATTAGCGACGAGATAGCACGATCGCACCTCAATACAAATCCGCTATCTCGTCGGGATGGGAAGAGATCGCACCTACAATTATTGTTTCTCATCAACGTCTTTACTTAGTTGTAAAGTCTCAGAAAGACCCACAGCCCCAGTCCAGAATGTGTAAATGCCAGCGCTAATGGGATTTTCCCTACGTCGTGATGCGATCGTAAAAGCAACAATACCTTCTAAAACATGGGCAAACAACACAAAACTACCAATCCTGAAAAGTATCTCTAGGATGTGGGGTAGGGGATGATGGGTCACTATGGCATACAGTTGACCCACAGTTAGTCCCAATGCTATTGCAATCAAAGCACATGAAAGAATTTTGATAATTGAGGGTAAAGTGAGTGAGGTGGGTAATCTTTTTAACATTTAACGTTAGCTACTTCCATTTCTATTTCAGCTTCAATAAGTTCTTCAAAAGTGCATTGATAAACTTTCATCAAAGATTTCATACCTTTTGGAGTCATTCGGGGCATATTTTTTAACTGCTCCCAATTGCGCACCGTAGACATAGCGACTCCTAATTCGGCCGCTATTTCTTCTGCTCGTTTCCCCGATCTGACTCGTAACTCTTTCATATTCATATCAATAGACTACACTACCAATTTAGTTCAAGCAATTAATACTATCTAAATAGCTTAGGCAATTGACAAGTACTACTTACTTAGTAGTAGGATATTGGTACAAGCACTTCGATGCTTTTCCTTTTGTCCTTAAAACAATGTCGTCAAACGATTTTCAAAATGCATCAATTTATAAGTCAGGAAACTCTGAAGTTTTCTCGGACGTTAAAAAGTCGAGATTGAGAGTTCTTGAAGCAATTATTGAGCGAGGCTTAAAAAGCTTTATATCGGTTGGATTGGCTTTAGCTGAAATAAAAAGCAACAAAATGTACAAACAACTAGGTTACGAAACCTTCGATAGCTATTGCCAGGAGCGCTGGGGGTTAAAACGCACTCATGCTTTTTCTCAAATTAAGGCGGCAATTGTCGTGAAGAATTTATCTGACAAAACGTTCGCCAATGGCGAACATTCATTGTCAATACCAATGCCGACAAATGAACGTCAAGTTCGACCTTTAATTAGCATAAAGAAACCCGAACTTCAGCGTACTATTTGGACAAGAGCAGTTGAAGTGGCCAATGGTGTACCTACAGGTAAAATTGTCCAAGAAGTTGCTACTCTTGTCATGCAAGAAATAGAAACTGAAAATTCAAGCACTGACGACATTCCAGCAGATATTACTTTTGAGGTAGGCGATATCTGCATTATCCAAGCTGGTTCAGAAACATCCCTCAAACGCTATCAAGGCTTTTGGTGTGTTATCAAACAAAGCTGCTCGAATAGCTATAGCATTGATGTTGTAGATGGAACTCTCGATTGTGTCAAACCTGAATACTTAAATAAACTAGATTGCTCCCCAGTTGTAAAAGATGCTGCTTCGATATTAATGAATCGTTTACAACGCATCAATGAAATTTCTACTGTTTCTCGCTCGATTAACGCCATACTATTTGAGTTCGGCAGTCGGCATGATTTCATTTTGCCAGAGCTAGACGAAGAGATTTTAACTTTTATAGAAAATAGATTGTCAATAAAAAATAACGAATAATAAGTCAGAAACGATCGCAAGTAGTCTGAAAAATAATTGCATCTTTTAAAAAAACGTAATATAAAAAACTTCAAATCATATCTGAAAGCAGATCGGACATTTCTAACTGATCGTGAAGTCGATTGTCGTCGTAAATTAATAAAGTATCAACACTAGAGTGGCGAGACAGTTTTTGTACCTTACGTATATTTCCATTGGTAGCATCTAAGGCCGCCGTGATCGACGAATGACGTATGCGGTGAGGGGACATTTTCTTCTTGACTCCTGCCGCTTTAAAGTATTGGTCTACTATCCAGTAAATTCCCGCACCTGTAATTCGACTCCCTTTTTTCACTGGATCTAAGGAAATAAACAAAGGTGCATCAAACTTTAATTCTTTTCGTGCCCACAGCCAGTCGAATATTGCATCTCTCGTCATAGCAGATAGATCGATAGTCTCTACGGCCAATCTCTTTCCTTTACCAATAATTTTCAAAGTAGAACTATCGGCGTTATAACTACCGACATTGGTACTGGCTATTTCTTCCCGCCGCAAAGCATTATCCCACAACAGTCGCATAATGGCATAGTCGCGAGAGCCAGCTAGTGTTTTCCTATCTATCTGTGCAAATACTTGCTTCATTAATTTGGGGCTAACTCCAGTAGTATCTCGATAAACTTTAGCCTTTTCTCCTTTTACTTCTTCAAGAGAGAAATTACATTGCCCCGCACTTCTGGCCAATCTTACCAGGGATTTAATAGCAGACAATCTGCGGTTTATTGTAGATTCGGCTAATCCTTTTTCTAAAAGCATCCCCTTGTATCGCAGTACCAACGTTACGGCTTCTTGTTGGGACAATTGCAGAAAGTAATTTACCATTTCTGGCGTTGGTTCTGTTTGGGCAATAGTTCTGAAGAAATCTCTTAAATCTTTAGCGTATGCATGGCGAGTAGATGCCGAACGCTTGTCGGAAAGCATTATCTCAAACATATCTTGTTTAGCGATCGCTGCTAGGGGATTAGTTGGGGAGGTTGGGGAAGTTGAGTCAGATAGAGAAGTTGAGGGCAACTGTGGTAGCTTGCTCTCTTTTTTCGAGTTTTTCTTATTCTTTTGACTCTTCTGTTTCATCCCATCTTCGCGCTACTCGCTTACGGAAATACCTATTCTCGCAAGCTTCATTTTACCACGAAAATCTAACGAGTCTCGCCCTACTCTGAGTGTTAGCTTGTCTGTTTTTGCGAGCCACTCGGAGCTGCTAGTTTGACTAAAAAATCTTAATCGATCTACTTTTTCTAAGTTCACCAAATTAGCGCTTTTAATCTCCAATATTTCCCCCCCAAGTCTGCTTTTGTCACCTGGTATTTTATGAGATTGAGAGGACTATTTTAGGAGTTTTTTTAGTATAATCCCCCCCAATAATAAGAGATATTTTTCGATTATTCACTATCTAATCTTCAATATAAAACTATTTGAACTAATACGATTCTTTTTTATCGTTAATTGTAAGTTTATTTTTAGCTTTGCGTCAAGCGTTTTTTAAACAAAATATCATTTTTCTTCTTTTTTTTTTCTTGGTTGCAATCTGTTAAATATGGTATTCTTAAAAAGACAATTCTTTTTTCGATCCAACTGGGTCGTAAGATAGAAACCCATTAGTTCAAATTCAAGGGTCGAACAAGAAACATGAAAACTGCAAAAGTTGCCCACAACCACGAACGCCGTCCCACTCAAGGCTACCAACCAGAGGACGACGTTCTTACAGTGGCTTCTTCAGTTTTCCAACTAATTCTTACCAGCGGAGGTATCAAACTGAGGAAGGAAGCTATTTAATTTTTCGCTCGCAGATATTAGAGTCGTCAACTAAGTTAAGTTACGACTAGCGCTAGTTTAGCAGAAATAGTTCTGCGATACAAGACTTTCGATAAACTTTTCACGTTCGATCGTCATAAATCGAATAAGTTTCTTCCCAGTTAGATCCTCCGTTGGTTTTTACCTACATATCCAAGGAGTGCATCGTGTGCAAAAACCCCCAAATATCAACACTCACTAATTAAGAGAAGACAGACAGTCAGAACCTCTACCAGAAGAGAGCGTCAATTATTCAATTGATGAAATAAAAAAGCTGGTTGATTCCCTTTTCATGGCGACTTAACAGATCCTTTCGCGATCGACAGATAACAATTCTCTTGCCACGAACGAGAGTTAATCCAATTAAAGATTAACTACGACAATGCTAAATCAAGGATTTGAGTACCACCTCAGATCCAAGCCAATCCAGAGTCGCAACCAAGCGGCTACATACCACCTTTATTATCTCTCGTCGAACTCAGATCTGCTTGTTGCTTACGGAAATAAAAAGGAATCTCCAGTAGCACAAAAGACTACAGGAGAGCAATAATGAGTGAACAAAAGAATTTCCCAAATAATAGCAATAGTTCCAGTCAACTCAACATCACCCCTTTAACCCAACCACTCTGCGGAGTGAGAGCCTTATTCAAACAGATAGAGCTATTAGGTAGGAATAGCAACGATCGCCCCTACGCGATCGTAAAGAAAGACAACAACAAAATATACGCAGCGAAGTTAATAGAGAAGAAAGGATTTAATGGACAAACAAAGCGGACTCTAGAAGTAAGCAAGCTAATTAACCCGAAGACTGAAAGCGGAGAATCAACTTTCCACCCAGACCCAAACTCTAGTAGCAGAATCTTCAAGTATGACTTGAGGTACCACGACGGATACAAATTCCTAGAATCTACAGCCAATAAAGGTGGAGAGATGTTCCTCATACCCAATTATATTGGTTTAGATCCAAACGGGGATAACGGTATAGGTGCAGCATTTGTAAAGCAGTTTACTTGCTTTTTCCTCGAAATAGACGATCGCGGCATTGAGGAGCAGTGGAAGTTAATTAACTGGTTTTGTAACCTTACCGGATTAGTCCCACTTCTAGTTGTCTTCTCTGGTGGCAAATCTTTGCACGTATACTTCGGAATATCAGGAGAGTTTACAGATCGCGCTCGCTGGCAAAGGATACAGCGGAAATTAATTTTAATATTTAAATCAGATTACCAGATACAAAATCCCAACCGCGAGATGCGCCTGGCTGGGGTAGTAAGAGCATCTAAAAATCGACATCAATCAATCGAATATTATTCGGTAGCGCGCTATACAGTTGATGAATTTGAGGAAAGGTTGGATGCTCTGGGGTGGTTCCCGCACGGGCTAAGCTATGAAAGGTGGTTGAAGGCTAGGAGAGACTGGTTTACAGACAATGATTCTCGTTCTTTTGCTGAAAAAGAAGAAAGTTTAAAAGGAATTTTGGC
>JASJDA010000395.1 GCA_030065755.1 Prochloraceae cyanobacterium
ATTTATCATTGTGCTTTGTGTGATTGGGATTTTTACTCAATAAACGAGGAAGACAAATGTCCTTTGTGCGGAAAAGTTAGTCAGCAAGTTGTTTCAGGAAAAGAAATTGAGTTAGTATCTTTAGAAGTATCTTAAACAACTTCAAAGTGTAAATTTCTCGTCTTCTGCGATCGGGTGTCGCAGCCAGAAAGTGCTCGAGAGAAGATAGAAAGGCGCTCGCGCTCCCTGCGGAGCTGCTATTCGGATCGTCTTCAATTTCGCTCTCCTGTTGCGAAACAGGAGTATTATCGTATTTACAGTTATCGAGCGACATTAATCAGCCAAGAGCTTTGCTGGTTGCTATTTTTTGAGAATCGATCGCACTAAGTTCAAAATATTAAATTCAAATTCCTTAATGTTTTGCGTTGAGATCGTAGCTGAATGAGTATTTATACTAGTAGGGCACATTCGTCTTCTCTAAAAGTTCTGATTACCAAGGTAATTCTTCACCAGTCCATTCATAATATTTACCTGTATTTCCCTTTACGCACGTCTAAATGTAATACGCACAGATTACGTTTTTTCCCAGTGGGGCGATCGGCAAAACAAAAGTAGTTGCTGCTACCGGCGCTGGCGCCGGTAGCAGCCCCTTGTATTACTAAACCGTTTAGTATTTAGCGAGCCCGAAGCTAATTGTTGCTTTCGCAAATTAAAGTCAGATAAAATGAATCTAATAAAAAAACTTTAAAAATTTTATTTTAATGAGTCAATTAGCCAATAATATTGAAGTCCAAACAATTAATCATTTAGGAATAATAGCAGGGATAATAGATGAAATAGGTATAGTAGAAATAATAAATGAACAATTAGGTATTAAGTCCCAAGAAAAGTTAAGTTGTGGAATAATTGTTAAAAGTATCATTTTAAATGCTATGGGTTTTGTATCGAGACCCTTATATTTATTTCCGCAGTTCTTTAATGATAAAGCGACGGAACATCTCTTCGGAGAAGGAATACTTCCAGAGGATTTTAATGACGATAGAATCGGTAGAGTTTTAGACAAACTCTATAAATTTGGCTTAAATAAAATATTTTTAGCAATTACTTTAAAAGCCTGCCAAATTTATGGAATTGATCGTACCTATTCCCATTTAGACTCATCATCTATCTCCGTAGAAGGGGATTATCTCATTTGTGAGAGAGAAAATGAAGAAAATTTAGAACCAATACCTATTAAAATAGTTCGCGGCCATTCCAAAGACAAAAGACCAGATTTAAAGCAATTTTTAATTAATTTAATAGTAAGTGGAGATGGAGGTGTACCTCTATTTTTGTCATGTGGAAATGGTAATGATAGTGACAAAGCTAAATTTGCCACCATTTTATCTGATTTCAAAAAACAAGTAAATTTAGACAGTATATTTGTAGCAGATAGTGCTCTTTATACTGCTGAAAATTTATTAACAATTAAAAATTTAAAATGGATAACTAGAGTACCTTTATCAATAAAAGCGGCTCAGCTTTATGTAAGAGACCTAACCGATTCTCAATTCGTTGAAACTGATATAGAAGGTTATAAAGCTGTAGAAAAAGAAAGTAATTATGGTGGCATTAAACAAAAATGGATAATAATAGAAAGTGCTTCCAGAAAAGAATCAGATTTAAAACAGTTATCTAAAAAAATCGCTAAAGATGAAGAAAAAGCTAGTTGTTTAGTTAATTCTTTATCCAAGAAAAACTATGAAAATAGAACGGAAATAAAAGCCGTATTTCAGTGCGAACAAAAAAAAATTAAATATCATAATTTAGTTTTAAAAGATGTTGAAAAGACCACAGACAAGAAAAGAAATCAGACAGTTTATAAAGCTAGCCTTACTCTCGAAAAACAAACTAAAAAGATAGAAGAAGAAAAGAAAAAAGCTGGTCGCTTTATCTTAGCTACTAATGTTTTAAAGGATTTAAGTCCCTCGGAAATTTTGACTAGATATAAAGGACAAAAATCTTGCGAAGGAGGGTTTAGATTTTTCAAAGATCCTTTGTTCTTTGCTGACTCGGTTTTTCTAAAATATCCGTCAAGAATAGAAACTATGGCGATGTTAATGGGTTTATCTTTACTGGTTTACAGTATTGGACAAAGACAACTTAGAGCGAATCTAAAACAAAACAATGCTGGGGTTAAAAATCAGTTAGGAAAACTAACAGATAAACCCACTCTTCGTTGGATATTTCAATGTTTTCAAGGCATTCACGTAGTTGTTTTAAATGGAGTAAAACAAATTGTAAATCTCACCGATTCAAGAGTTGAAACTCTTAATTATTTTCCTAAGTATTGTCAAAAATATTATATTTTATCTGGCTAGCTTTTCTGGGTTTTATTTAAAATTTTAAACCTGAAAAAATGGAACTAAGATATTTTCTCGACCGTCCATTCTCAATAATTCTTGTTTAATGAGAAAAACTTGAAATCGAAGTATTTTGTTGCGCCTCGATCGCTCTTTTAAAGAGGAATTAAGCGTGCGCGAAAATTCGAGCACTCTCGATCGCCCCACTGGGAAAAAACGTAATCTGTGCGTATTACATTTAGACGTGCGTAAAGGGAACTGATACCAAGGCGATCGATACTGATACAAAGGCGATCGATACTGATAGCAAGGCGATCGATACTGGTGCATCAAAGAGCGAAGCTAATGACAGTAAATCGAGTGGCGATGAAGTTGAACTCGACACGGCAATGTTTCAAGCTGTGGGGATTATCGTTGGTCAGGTTAATTTTACCGAAGATGGTAAAGCTACAGTAACGATCGCCCGAAAAGAGTATCCACTTTTTTACACCAGACCACATTACCTGGCTTATACGGGTCTACAGAAAGAAATAGAGAAGACAAATAACAATACGCAACGTCTCATAGTTTATCCAAGAATTACCCATTTCCCCTCAAGATATAAACAAGCATTTATCTCTTTCCAATTAGTAGGATTCGACAAAGGGCTTGACCCTAAAGGAATCTCCGAGTATCTAAAAGATAACGAATTCAAATTATGTGGGTTGTGGCAGTTTATTCCCGTCTGCCGAACTCCTTGTGTTTCGATATTCCGCAACTTCAACAAAGAGCGATTGGACTATATTAAACAAGCAGAACCTGCAACCAAAGCAAAATTCATGAAAGCTGCTCACATACCGCTGCTGTGGAGAGATGGGCCTGTTAGACCTTTTAGGTTTAATCCCAAAGCTGATAAAGACCAAGGGAGACCTAGTTTTATTTCAGTCAAAGCTAGATTTATGCCTAGTCGGGATACTTGGGGATTTGTGGAAGAATTGGCCGAGCATCGGGAAAAAGCACCGAAGTTTTTGAAGGTTTCTAAGGAAGATAAGGCCCTTGCACAGAAAAGTTCTAAGAAGGATTTGGGGGCAGGACAAAAGAGTTCTGCTTCACCTAAAAAGGAATTTAAGTCCTCGAAAAAACCTGTAAAAAAACCTGTTAAAAAGGTGGTTAATGATTGACAAAAATGTTTATGGCCAAATATTTAAGGAGTCTTGCCTTGTTTCGACCCTTAAGCATTTGACCACTTTCTCCTCACACACTCACAAACAATTGATAGACAAGTAAACTTATAACTAAAAATCAGATTCAAAAATGTATTAGGCATGACACTTTTTCGGTCGTCACATATAAAATATTATATCTATTTATTTCGTCAATAACTCGCTCTGATTACACTCTTGTAGTAGAGTCCTAAAACGATTTTTAAAGATTGAAAAAACCAGGAACTATTGACATCAATCCTGGTTTTTAAATTGATTAATTAATGATAGTTGACCCTGGACGAGAAAGTGACATAACTATTTGCAAATCCCTCCATTAACCGCACTAGTTTACTTATTTCAACATAATAGTTTAAATCTCCTTGATGTTAATTTCGTTTACTCATCGGAAGAAGATTTGGCCGTGAAGATGTTTTTGGGTTTTTTCTTGATAGCCCTGTTCCTAGGGCTATTCCCAATCCCGTTAGGATGACAATTTCTGTTGTGAAGGTTTCGATGATATGTTGAGGTAAGTTATGTCGATATTGAGTAATCTCTTCTAACTCACTTTTCACCTCAGTGGTAGTAGCAATTGCATTTTGTCCTAATCCATTGAGGAAGAAGATGAAGGTGCTAACTGTGAGCAATTGAATTTTCAGAGTAGTTTTCATCATAGTTAAGGATTTTAGCATCAGGTTGATTTAAGTTAGATAATTTATTCAATAAGTTGAGCAATAGATTTTATAGCGATTTCGCCCTGCATATTTGGCTTGATAAAGAGCTACATCAGCAGCTTGGATAATTTTCTCTACTGATTCATTTGGCCCAGGAATCAAACTGGCTAGGCCAAAACTGAAAGTAACATAAGGGCGTTCCCGGAGAGCCCTCATGGACGATTTTTAAGCTAGCGAGGTTCGCACGAATTTCTTCGACGATAACAGCGGTCTCATGAGCACAAGTGTTGGGGAGAATCACCGCCATTTCTTCTCCACCGTAACGGGCAGCTAAATCTGTTGCTCGTTTTACTGAGGAGTTAATCACTTGAGCACAGGAGCGCAAACACTTATCTCCAGCCAAATGTCCATAGGTGTCATTATAGGCTTTAAAGAAATCCAAATCGCACAGAATTAAAGAGAGGGGTTTTTGTTCTCTGGCGGCGCGAGACCATTCCATGTTTAAATATTCGTCAAATCGTCGTCGATTAGCAAGTTGGGTTAGTTTGTCGATAGTGGCCAAAGCATTCAATTGCTCATTCTTGAGTTGGAGCTGTTTACAGACTTTGCCCAGTAAACGGATAGCATAGAGGTGAACTTGCGCTCCGGCAATCATTAGTTGATGTATGTCCAGTAATTTATAGACTTGAGGTGCAACTTCTACAACTATGGGTTCTGCTCTTAAGTCGAGGGGCCGTTCTAGTGAAAAGTGGGTAGCTTTAACAATGGAAGTATTTCCTGAAAGAAGCAGCATCTCGGTTTTAAGGGCAGAAAACAAAGATTTAATGGGACGATTCAAAAATAGATCTAAGCTTAGGGGACGAGACATATGCTCAGTAAATTTGTGCCGAGAAATCATTCCGACTAACTGTCCTTTTTCTGTTAAGATAACTCCTGGTAGTAAAGGATGAGAGTTGAACTTTTGCCAGATTTTTTTAGTTAATTGCTCTACTTCTATTTGAGATTCATGAAGTGGTAATAAGTTGATTTTGTCAGTTAAAGTCAAACAAGAGGAATTAAAGAGCTTATGATTGAAGTTCAAATTATTATCTAAGTTGAGGCTAAGTTTGGGTTCTAAATATTTTTCTAATCTGATTGGCTCTAACATTATTAGTTAGGGGGAATGAGTTCTGTCACTGTTATTAATTAATCTAACACCTAGTTGTTTATACGTCAGTAGATTTATTAGTATAATTAGAACCTTTTTATAGAAAGTTTAAGGAAAGCCAGATTATTGAAGAGAAAATGAAAATTAAGACAAATCAGTGTTATTTACTTAGATATATGATAATTGTTTCTCTAGATAATTTCAATGAAAATGGCTCTGAAGTCGGTTTGAAAGAGGCTGTTAAAATTACTAATTAAAGTCTGGCCGCTCTGAAATCTAAGTTTTTTTAGGGGTACTTAGGTGTGCTAAGGATCTTTAAAGTTTCTTAAATATTTTTGGTTCTTATAAATAAGGGATTCCACACAAAGGGTGAAATCGATCGC
>JASJDA010000092.1 GCA_030065755.1 Prochloraceae cyanobacterium
TACCCAACGACCGTAACCCCAAATTTCTCCACTTGGAGGAGCGCTATCCCCCCGCTGACGGCGGCGTAGGGCTGCAACTACTGTATGCAGTTCCAGCCGCGATTCCACCGCTTCTCGCAGTAAAGGGTTGCGAACCTCTTCAAAAAAACGCTTAGCGCCAGCCACTATCTGAGCATCGGTTCGTTCTGTGGGCAGGTGCGACCAATGCACCAATTCTTCGATCTGCTTCAGGCGGGCTGCGTCTTCCTCAGTCAGCATCTTGAGACGGCTTTCCAGCTTGAGTCGGGAAATAGGAGTCTGCTCGGCTTCAAACAACTGTCCCAGAGGCGGCAAACTTGTCATTAGGGTGATGTACTTAGTCATTATTTGACAATCCCTTCCAACAAGGCTCGGAAACGAGGCTGAAGGTGTTCGAGGATGGCATCGGCAATAGCGCGATCGCTCAGATCTAGCATCACTTCCCGATCCACCAGTCGCAGCCTCAGTCCGCCCTGATTATCTCTAGCTACGCCAAAATTAATGCCCTCGCGGAGCATATCTCGACTGATTAAGCGCACGAAATAGGTTAAGATTCCTTGCTCCAGTTCTTCAGGATTGCGGCTTAGTTCCTCTAACCCAGCAACCTTACGAGGCAGTAAAACCTCAACTTGTTGGGCTTGGGCCACTTCCTCCTTAACCCCACTTGCCACTTCCAAAATTAGCTTTTGCAGTAGCTCTGGCTTCTTGGTTTCTGCACCCACTAAGCGTCGAACCTCTCCAGTAAACTTTTGCATCAATTGAGTCTTCAGTGCTAGGTTCGTATCTCGAAAAGCTATCTCTAGGGATTCTTGCCCTGCTCGTTTGAGGTTTTCCGCCTCTGACCTAGCTTGACTAACAATCTGACTAGCTTTGTTCTGGGCTTCCTTGACAATCAAATCGGCGCGTTCTTGTGCCTCTTTGACGAGCTGTTCTCCTTGGGTGCGACCACTAACCACCCCTTCATTGCGCAAGCGATCGATCAATGCCTCTACCCCAGAGGCAACCTGAGCCGGATTGGATTTTTTGTTGTTTTTCGCCACGGTAGAACCCTCCTTACTGCGGTATTCCCTGACCCAGTACCAGTGCAAACACAAGGGCAAACACTGCGAAACCCTCCACAATGGCTGCGGGGGCTAGCGCTAAACCAAAGATTTCCGGTTTGCCTTTAGCTCCCGCAATGGCTGAAGCACATGCCATACCTTGGTAAACAGCGGAAAAGAGGAACGCTAGGCCCGCTCCCAGACCGATCCCAAACAGTCCCCCTGCGGCTTCTGCTGTGATGGTAGTGCGCTGGAGGGCAAACATGACCACAATGCCGTAGATAGAATTGGAAGAGGGCAAAGCCGACAGGCCCACAAAGCGTCCATAGCCGCCCTTGAGTTCTACCATCGCCCCAATTGCTGCTTGTCCGGCGATAGTACAACCAATGGCGCTGCCAATTGCCCCGCCGCCGACGGCGGCGTATAGCCCGAACCATCCCAATAGAATTACAAAATCATTCATGAACTACGCTCCTTCTTTTTAAAAGCATCAAACGCGTATCCTTCCTCTGGGAGACCCCAGTTAAAAAATTCAATCACATTTAGGCGCACGCCATGGACAAAACAGGCCAAGATCCCCATACCCAAAGTTATGGAATGGCCGATTAAAAGAATGAAAAAGCTCAGCAATAAGTCTATCCCTAGCCCGGCCATCGACTCATGAACCTGAGCAGCCAATTGGTTAAAAGTGAGTGCCAGAGAAGCAGTGGCAAGTCCCAGGGCGAACAGCCGCAGATAACTCAAGATGTCGCCGAAGAGCTTGGTGATACCGGTCAATGCACCGAACCCATCCACCAGTCGCAAGAGAAAATTTTTCCGACTGCCGACAAAAGCCCCCAAAAAGACCAGAAAGAAGCCACCTGCCAACAGACCAATTGCCAAGTCCTGCAAGTTCAAGATGAACCAAGCAAAGCCGCCAAAGATAACCGCAATCCAGCCTAGTGGCTTAGCTTTGCCCGAAAAACCAACGGCAATATAGGCAGCCACAACGTTAGCAAAAGCCAAATGCAGGCAGCCAATCGCGATCGAAATCTGCATCATTACATCGAAATTGTTCAGATCCAGCACCTTGAGGCTAGCCAGCAACGAACCCTCTGGAGGCGTAACGCCAAAATAACTTCCGATCGCCACCCCGTAGATCAGCGACGCACCTAGAATTACTGCGGCATAGAAGCGAGTGCTTCTGCCACTGGCGCTTTGACCCATCTGCTTCCAGAAATAAAGCAGCCCTGCCCCCAGTAACAGCGCATAGCCTGCATCGGCCAGAATCATAGCAAAAAATACGGCAAAGGAGAAGAAGACAGCGGTCGAAGGATCCCAAGTGCGGTAACCTGGGGTTTCATAGAACGTGACTAGAGCTTCCCCTCCCTTCAAGGCCAATGGATTGTCCATTAGCGTTGGCGGTTCTTCGTCTGGTTTGGGCGGTTCGGCAAGAAATGCCAGCCCCTGTTGCTCGGCAAAGAGGTCTAGCTGCTTTAAGTTTCGCTTGGGCATCCACCCCTGAACCATAAAGATGCCGTCGTCTTCTTTAGTTTGGTTGCTAGCCTCTTGCAAACTTACCTGGTCTTCAGCACGAGCTAAATTTTTAGAAAGCAAAAATATCCAGCGACTCAGGGCTTCTTGCTCTGCTCGGATTTCATCTAGCTCGATTTCTACCTGTTCTAACTGGCGTTCCAGTTCCTCTGGCGAGATCGAACCGGCGCGAGTGCGTGGCACAGGTAGGGCATCTGAAGGCGGTTCTTCTTTGGCGATGATTACTACATAAGTATAGAGCTGATCTTCACCAACTTGCTGCCAGGGAAGCTTCAGATCCTGAAGCTGCTTGGCCTTTGTATGCGGCACTTGGTAGAACCAGAGCCGATAACCGCCCAACTCATCTAAGTCGGGCAAAGTAAATTTTCCCCAAGGTTCGAGTTTCTGGAGTCGATTGGTGAGGAAAAAGCGCTTGTCCTCTACCTCCCGCTGCTTCTGTTGATTAGCCTGTACTTCTGCTACGACCCGATCGAAATCGAACTGTGCCTCGTCACGAACTTGATGCCGCCGTCGCGGGACATCCATGATATACAGCAGGGCTTTTTGGGCATCTTCGTAGCGATCGGGCGCTGCAAATTCGGATGTTTTGGGCGGAGGTTGGAGAGGAATTAGATGCATGCAACCCAAGCTTTGCAAGCCTTCGAGAACAGACTCTCTATCAATTCCCAGTCCAAACACTGTGACCTTGTTTAAGGGAATAATGCTCATACTACCCCTACCTCTTTCTGCTTCTTGCGCTTGGCGAGCTTGGAGTTTACTACCCCTGCTCGTTCTGCATCAGCCAGATAAATCTGGATCTTCTTGATATTTGCCTTAGTCTGCGGGATCAGAACCTTATCAAACAGATTGAACCGCTGCGTCACGATCCGCTCAGCCCGATCGAGTAACTTCAGTCGCTGCTGCGCTACTTGAACTTTAATTTTGGTTTCGAGAGCCAATTTTAATAGCTCCACCAGGCGATCGACCCAGAAAGGTTTGCCAAGTAAGGCGTATTCGCGCACTTCGGTTTCCATTTTGTTGAGCTTCGGCAGTCGAGTTCCCATGACATTTTCTTCTACGAGTTCCACTCCAATCACCTTGACGATATCGGTCAAGTCTACGAGCTCGTTGGATAGCATGGGTATTTCCCTGGCGATTTCGGGTTCGATCGCTTCCAGTTGCTTTTGGGTTTGAGCCAATACTTGTCTAGCTTTGCCCTGCTCGGCGCTCAGTTGACGGCGCTTTAGGTCTAGGGAGGGCAAGACCCCCTCAAAGGTCTTGAGTTGCCTTTTCTGCTTGCTCAGAGATGCCTTAGTTAACGATAGTCTTGCCATTTACGCCGTCTCCTCTTCTTTCGGCTCTTCCTTTGCCTCTAGGTTTTTAGGAAAATACTTGTCGATGAGCGTCTGCTTCATCAGCAATTCCTGGGGAGTGAAGCACTCTGCTAAAGTTTTCCAGGAAAGATCGAGGGCTTGTTCTAGAGGCAGGGAAACGTTAATATCCATGAAGCGCTCTTTAAACAGCTTGCTGAACTTCAATAACTTGCGATCGTAGTCGGACAGCTCAAAGGCCATCGCCTGTTTCTGTTCCGCATCTTTGCCACCGGAGTAAAAGCGGATCATTGCGTTCATAATCTGCCCGTGATCTTCTCTGGTAACTTTGCCGATAACATTCTGCTTGAGCCGTGACAGGGAGCCAAAGGGATCGAGTACGCCATCGTGTAGGTAGAACTGACCTTCAGTTATATAGCCCGTATTGTCCGGAACTGGGTGAGTAACGTCGTCTCCAGGCATGGTAGTCACTGTGAGAATGGTTACCGAACCGCCCTTACTATAATCACAAGCTTTTTCATAGCGGCGAGCAAGCTGAGAATACAAATCTCCTGGATAGCCACGGTTGGCAGGAACTTGATCCATAGCGATACTTACTTCCTTGAGCGCGTCGGCAAAAGAAGTCATATCTGAGAGCAGAACTAACACCCGCTTGCCTTCCTCTACCGCAAAACGTTCGGCTACCGCTAGCACCATGTCTGGGATCAAAAGACGTTCGACAATTGGATCTGAGGCGAGGTTGACGAACATCACTGTGCGCGAGAAAACTCCGGCATCTTCAAAAGTTTTGCGGAAAAAATAATAGTCGTCGAAGATCAGTCCCAGTCCTCCAAAGACGACTATATCCGCATCAGCCTGAATGCCGATGCGGGCGAGAAAAGGGTTGAAAGGTTCGCCTGCAACTGAGAAAATCGGTATCTTTTGACTCTCCACCAGACAGTTGAACACGTCGATCATGGGTACGTTGGTACGGATCATCTTAGAGGCTAAAATCCGGCGCACGGGATTCACTGACGGTCCCCCGATCGGTATCTTCGGGTCTTGGGATAGCTCTGGTCCCCCATCGATAGGTTCTCCCGTTCCACGAAACACTCTACCGAGGATGTTTTCGGAGTAGGTCGCCTCCATGGGGTGACCGAGAAAGCGAACTGAGGAATCGGTGGATACTCCCTTCGTACCTCTAAATACCTGTAGCGCCACCGTATTATTACTGAGGTTGATGACTTGAGCTAGGGATAAGCTACCATCGCTACCTTCAACTACAGCTAAGTCGTTAAAGCGCGGTCCTGTTTCCTTCTTGTGAGCGCTTTCGGGCACCTGGACTCGGATAATATCTCCGACAATCTCAATAATTTTGGAATAACGAACCAGTGTTTGTGGCATTACGCATCCATGGGTTAACTAATGTACCACAGTAAGGAACAACTTTATTGGACAATAATAAATCAGATAACTACTAATTTATACAGCTAATTTTACCTTGATTTCTCCCAGGCGCAATTGCTGTAGATAAAGTCAATCAAATACAATAAATATTACAGGCTTTGAGTAATCTCTAGAATGTCTTATCTGTTTAATAACTCAAAATCTTTTTTCAGAAATATTCAACTACAACAGATATTAATAAAGGGCTAACTATTTTCTGTCACTAATGGATTTTGACATCTACTTTGAATTATAATCTGATGTAGATCTAAACTTCAATTATAGTTGTTTAGGACCCTAACAACTTTATCGCAGATGAAAAAATTGACCCTGTTTTGTCTTTATTTATGCTTGAGCTTGGTTTTGAGTTTGAGTGCGATCGCAGTTCAACCTGCTTGGGCTGATAACGTGCGAGTCATGGCTGCTAATTTAACTTCAGGGAGTAATCAAAGCTACGATCCTGGTGATGGGATTAGGATTTTTCAAGGTCTAAAACCAGATATTGTTTTGTTACAAGAATTTAGATATAAAAATAAAACTCGTGACGATCTGCGCGCTCTTGTTGATGAAGCTTTCGGAAAAGACTTTTATTTTGCAGTCGAGCCAGGTTTTATTAAAGAATTACCCAATGGTATAGTTAGCCGTTATCCGATCGTTGAATCTGGAGAATGGAAAGATCGTAATATATCAAATAGAGATTTTGCATGGGCTAAAATAGATATCCCAGGAGATAAAGATTTATTAGCTGTTAGTGTTCACTTAAAAGCTAAAAAGTCTAGCACGCAAAAAGCTGAAGCAGAGGATTTGATCGAATTTATTGCTGATGATGGAATAAGACCCAAATATTATTTGGTAATTGGTGGTGATTTTAATACGAAAAATAGAAGTGCTGATGCAATTAAAGTTCTATCAACAGTAGTTGATACTGCTAAACCTTATCCTGTAGATGGCAATGGAGACCCCGATACAAATAGCTCAAGGAAAAAACCCTATGATGCTGTATATGTGAGTCAAGATTTAGAAGCGCTTGAAATTCCCGTAAAAATTGGCAGTCAATCTTTTACTCATGGTTTAGTGTTTGATAGCAGAGTTTATTCTCCACTCGATGAGGTATCACCTGTAAAACGTGGTGATAGTGCAGCGCCTCAAATGCAACATATGGCTGTGATTCGAGACTTTAATATCAATTAGTAACAGTGGATAGTGCTGGGAAAGGAATTCTATTCAACTACAACTCGCCACTCGTGAAGCTGATATTTAACACAACCATTTATTATCAGAGGATCTCGTCTAACGATTTTTTGAGCTTCTTCCATAGAAGAAGCTTCAAATAATAGCATTCCTCCACCCAATTTAGCCCAGTAGCCAGTACGAGCTTTGTGTCCTTTAGCAATTAAATCTCGGACGTAGGCTTTGTGAGCAGGTACATAGCGATCGAAAGTAGTTTTGTCAACGATTCCTTTTTCTATCTTTACAAACCAAGGCATAGTAAATAATTATTATTTTGTTAGTGAGTTTTGTGGAGATAGGATTAATTGTGGATCGAGCAGAAAAACTATTATTTATAGCGCTGCTACCTCCTGAAGAAATACAGCAATATGTCAATGGAATCAAGCAGCACTTTGCAGAAGTTTACGACAGTCGTGCTGCCCAGAAATCTCCACCTCACATTACTTTACAACCACCGTTTAAGTTGCACCTAGAACAATTGCCTTTTTTAGAAGCAAAATTAGAACAATTTGCCCCCAATCAATTTCCTATCACCCTTACCCTGTCTGGATTTTCTGCCTTCAAACCTCGCGTAATATATATTAACGTACTTAAAACACCTCAATTGTTAGCTTTACACAAAGAATTGACTACTTATCTTGAGAAATCTCTGAACATAGTCGATCGACCTTCTCAGACTCGACCTTTTGCACCTCATTTAACAGTTGCTTTTCGAGATCTAACTAAGCAAAATTTTTGCAAAGCTTGGGTCGAGTTTGAGTCGCGACAGGTACACTTTGAATTTATAGTTCCTAAGCTAACCCTCTTAATTCACGATCGCAAACGTTGGCAAATTGGTAAAGAATTTCTCTTTGGAAAGGTATAGGAGGAGAGGGGAGCAGGGGGAGAGGGGGAGAGGGGGAGAGGGGGAGCAGGGGGAGTAGAGGATAATAACAGATAGCAAACACCAACAGCCAACAGCCAACAGCAAATAGCCAACAGCAAATAGCCAACAGCAAATAGCCAACAGCCAACAATTAACCAACCAAATCAAGTATAGTCTCGATTAATTCTTGTTCCTGGAAAGGTTTAGTCAGGTAAGCTGCTGCACCCAATTCTCGTGCTAGTTGTTTAAATCGCTCGCTACCCCGCGAAGTCAACATAATAACAGGTATTTTTGTTAAATTTGAATTTTGGCCTATAGCTTTGAGTAATTGAAAGCCATTCATGTGTGGCATTTCTAAATCGCAAACGATCAAGTTAATATTTTTAGACTTCTGTAATTTTTCTAACGCATCAAGACCATTTACTGCTTCTAGTATTTCGGCACTAATTTTTTCGAGTGAAAGTTTTGTTGTTTTTCTGTGACTAGAGGAGTCGTCTACCAAAAGCAATGTGAGAGGTACAATTGTTTGACCAGGTAGAAGGGGTGTAGAGGATGTGGGTAATGCTTTTTGAGCGGAATCGGCTAAATAGGCGCTTTCATAGAGAGTGCTGTTTTGCATTTCTTTTATCAAAGCTATAGGATCGATTACCAGGGTTAAGCTACTATCGCTTAAGACACTGCAACCGTAGACGTAAGCAGGTGGAGCGATCGCGCTACCCACAGGTCTAATAACCAATTCTTGTTCGCCTAAGATCCGATCTACTTCTAATCCGATTAATTCTGTATTACCTTTCAACAATAGTACGGGATTAGTATTATTTTTCTGGTAAGTTTCTAATTGTGAGCTAGTTCCATTACTGCTATTAAGCCTCGTATATTGTATTAGTTGAGATAATTTTTGCACTGGCACCATATGACTTTCTGTGTCGGTTTCCCAATGCAATACTTTTTGATTGTTAAATATTTTTATTTGTTTCGATGTCGGCAGTATAATTCTTTCAATTGAATCTACCAATAAGGAATAAACTACTCCTCCTGCTTCAGTTAGCATCAGTCTAGCAATTGTTAGGGTTAGAGGAATTTGTAGGGAAAATGTGGTTCCTTGTTGCGGTACTGATTCTATAGTGACACTTCCGTTCATCGATTCTACTTGAGAACGAACTATATCTAAACCTACTCCACGTCCTGATAGATTGCTTACTTTAGAAGCAGTAGAAAACCCTGGCTCAAATAAAAATTCTAATACCTGTGAGGGAGTTATTTGACTAGCACGATCGGGCGCGAGCAAATTGCGTTCTATGGCACGATTTTTTATTTTCTCTAATTTTATTCCTTTGCCATCATCTCGCACTTCAATGATAGTTTGACTACCTTGATAATAAGCTCTCAGTTCGATCGTTCCTGTTTCTGATTTACCCACCTGGCTGCGTTCTTCTGGAGATTCTAATCCGTGATCGAAAGCATTACGGATTATATGGAGTAAGGGATCGTAAAGCTTATCTTCTACTGCTTTATCAATCAAAATGTGATTGCCAGTTATTTTTAAGTCTAGTTTTTTACCATGTTGATGTGCTAGTTGTTCTAGCATATGTGGAAAACGATTAAATATTTTCCCGATCGGAGACATTCTAGTCTCTATTAATTCATCTCTCATATTTAATACAATCTGCTGTTGTTTTTGCCAATCGCGACGATATTGTTGATTGTCTGATTTGATTTCTTCTAATATTTTTATTGTTTCTGAATTGTTGACACTTACAGATCCTAATTCTTTTTCTATTTCTAATAAATATTTTTGGTTCGATGCCTCTTGTAGAGATTTTACTATTTTATTGTCTGTAATTGACTCATTTATTTTAGACAATAGTTCTTCGTTTTTACGAGCATTTTCTAATAAATATTGAACTAAATTATTAATATTATCATTGCGGACATAATTTTTATTATGCTCGATTAATAATTCCCCCATTTGGTTATTTAATTTTTCCAATGAGGCCAGATTCACTCTTAAGTTTTGTGTCTTTTTCTTTTTAGCTTTAGTTTTTTTCTTTTCTTCTGATGAAGCAATCTTTTGAGATATATTTCTATCTGATAAATTACTATGTTTTTGTTCTGTTTGTTGTTGTGTAATTTTTACTTCTTCAACTGCTACTTCTTCAATTTCTACTTCTAAATCTTCTTCTATTGTAATGTTTGTAGCCGATTTAGATTCAGTTTGTTGGCCCCAAATTTCATCTACTAAAGTACTTTCTGTATCGATCGCAACTTCTTCAGATAAAACTTCTGTTAGACTGAGACGATCTTCTTCACCATCAATTTCAGAAGCTAAATAAGCATCGGAGTCTAAAATTTCTTGATAATCTATATTTTCTGTTTCTGAAAGTTCTTCCTCTTCAGCTTGTTGGCCCCAAATTTCATCTACCAATTCACCAGATTCATCTGAAGAAACCCCCTCAAATAGATCGTTATTATCCCCTATATATTCATTAACTGCGACAGCATCCACATCTGATGGCGATTCGCTAACTATTACACCATCAACATCGGCGATCGTCTGTGAGTTATTAGTGGGGATCTCTTCTCCTGTTGCGAATTTTAGTAGGATTGAATTGGGTTCTCCACCCCGATCGCGATCGCCAGCAAGAACTTGTTTTTGAGCTTCTTCTAAATTAGCCAGCGCCACTTTAGCTACCTGAATAGGACTATCTGGGTTACGATCGATCGCAGCTAGAATTGTTTCGGAGATCGATTTAAACCCTGGTAAACCTAAAGACTCTGCCAAACCAACGAATACTTCTGCTTGAGAGCTTAATACTTCTACGATCTCTGCCTCATCCCCTCCATCTATAACAGCAGAGATTTCTTGAAATCGCTCTGGGATAATCTCTTTAAAGAAAGACTCGACTACATCTAGACCGAGTTCTTCAGAAGTGGGAAAAGCATCCTGATCTGTCCAGCAATCTCCAATTATCTCTTGTAATTCAACAAAAATACTAGCAGATTTATTTAAAATTTGCTCTTCGTCTACCACTCCGTGGTTAAATTCTGCGGTCAAAAGTAGGCGCAGACATTCATAATTTTGAAATAGGAGAGTTTGAATGTCGGGGTCAATTTCTAACTCAGGATTGTAAAGTGCCTTAAAAACATCTTCTAAGGTATGAGAAACTTTATTAATTGCCTCTAAACCGACATTAGCCGCACCACCTTTTAGAGTGTGAGCAGCCCTCATGAGGTTATTTATTTTTAGGGGTCTATCTCCGTTAGTTAGCTCCCGTAAAGAGAGTAACTCTTCCTCGATCGTTTGCAGTAATTCGGGAGCTTCTTCTAGAAAATATTGATACGCTTGTTCTCGGATTTCAGGATCGGTAATCATAGCATTTTTGTTACTTTGTTATTCCAGTGTTGGGTACTGAGTTAAGTTTAATTTTTAGTTTTTTTGTTGTTGAAGTGGGTGGAGTGAGTAGAAAGTATTAGGACTTTCTACTCAGCAATTATTTATTGGACCTTGAATTTAGCTATATTAGCTTGTAATTCTGAAGCCATTTCCAGTAATTCCTGGAAGGAAGCAGAAATTGACATCGAGTCAGAGGAGGTCTCGTTAGCGATCGCTGCTACTTGTCCCATCACATTCATTACTGACTCAGCTTCTTGGGTTTGAGCGTTAGCTGCGGTAGTAATTCCTTCGATAAGCAGGCTAATTTCTGCGGTGGAGGTAACAATCTCGTTCAAACTTTCTCTGGTTTCATTGACTAAATTAGTACCTTCTGATACTTGTTCCACCCCTCTTTCCATTGCTGCTGCAACTTCCCGAGTTTCTTCTTGAATGTTCTGGATTAATTTTTCAATTTCTGTGGTCGCTTCAGCCGATTGGAGAGATAGGTTGCGGACTTCATCTGCAACTACAGCAAATCCTTTACCGTATTCTCCCGCACGGGTGGCTTCTAGAGCAGCATTCAACGCCAGAAGGTTGGTTTGAGTGGCAAAAGAGCTAATCAAATTTACTACCTTAGAAATTCTCTGAGAAGATTCGCTCAGGCGTTTAACTCGCTTTCCTGCGTCTGTAACAGTTTGGCGAATTTCCATAATGCTTTCTACGCTTTTATTCATCGCCTTATCCCCAGATTTTACTGTTTGGTTGGCTTGGGCGATCGCAGATTCCACTTGTTGAGCATTCATATTAGCTACTTCGGTGGCTTCTATCATATCTTGGATTTTAGCCAAAGCTAGGTTAAGCTCCTCGAATTGTAGCTGTGCTTTGGTAGAGAGTCCTCTAATGGAACTGTTGTTACTATTGGTGGTATGAGATATCTGCTCTACAGTATTTTTTACTTGTAGGACAATATCTTGCAGGGCCTGTAAGGTAGTATTGTAGGCGGCAGCAATAGTCCCGAGTTGATCGTCAGTAACGGTAGCTCGGACAGTTAAGTTGCCTTTGAAAGCAGGTCTAACCGCACTTAAGATCTCAACGGCTCGCTTTTCTAAAATATCTTTGGCTGCTTTCTCCCTCTCCAGTGTTTGGGCGAGATCTTGCGACTGGGATTTTAACTGAGTCAAATAGTTAATCTTTTCCATTCCACTGACTATTTGAGTGCCAATTTGCTTGAGAGCCAGAATCTCTTCTTGTTGCCAGTAGCGGGAGCTATTGTGTTGATAAGCAGCGATCAATCCCCAAAGCTTTTGCTCGACAAAAATGGGAGCTACCATATAAGCTTTGATGGAAAATGGCTCTAACAGTTTAATGTGACAGTCTTCCAAACTTTGGTAAACATCATTAACGGCAAAGCATTCATTATTTTTATACCGTCCCCCTTGAGTTTGTTGCAAGTAGGTGTCGTCGTCTTTGAAGGGTAAGCCTTTCATCGATTTTGCATTGCCATTCAGGCTAGATTCGGCGATAAATTGCCCGCTCCAATTGGAGTTAAAGCGACAGACGGTCACTCGATCGACATTGAAGAGTTGTTTTGCTTCTTGGGTAGCAATAGAAAACACAGCTTCAGTAGAGTCCGCTTGCTGCATCTCCTCCACTATCTGAGTTAAGCCTTGTTCTAAACTAGATTTGAGCTGCAACTGGTCTATGTATTCCGCTTGTTGAATTGCCAATCCTAAAGGTGAAGTCAACTGCAATATCAACTTAATTTCCGATTCTGTCCAAGTGCGAGCTTGGGAGTTTTGATAAACCCCGAATAATCCCCACAGTCGATCGTTTTTAAAGATGGGAGCGATTATATAGGCTCTGGCTTGATATTTCTCTAGGGATCCTAAATAGCAAGGGGAAAATCCGGCGGCGTAGACATCGTTAATTACTTTGACTGCCTCTCCTTTAGCGTAGCCACCTCCTTGGGTTTCTTTGAGGTAGGTATCGGTATCGAAAGCAGAACCAGCTCTTAAATCTTTGAGGTTACAGCGCTCGTCTGCGCTCATTTCCGTATTATAGAGAGTATCGTCTGTTTGTTGGATTTCCATTACTGAAACCCACCCAGCGGTTACTGACTCAGCTAGCACTTCTCCACTCCAGTCGAGATTGAAGCGATATATTACTGCTCTGTCTGCCTCTAACAAGCGCCGTACTTCTTGGGTAGAGTTACTGAAAATAGCTTTGAGATCCACAGAGCTGCGAATTCGTTCCACAATTCTGGCAACTGCTTTGTCTTGCTGGGATTGGAGCTGAATTTTTTGAGCGTATTCTGCCTGCTGTACTGCTACTCCCAATTGAGCTCCAACTGTAGTGAGCAACTTGAGTTCTGAGTCTTGCCAATCGCGAGGTCCGCTGTTTTGATAGGCGGCAAATAATCCCCACATTTGACCGCCTTCGATAATTGGCGCGATGATGTAGGCTTTGGCTTGATATTTTTCTAGAGATTCTATGTAGCAAGCGGAAAATCCTGCTTTGTAGATGTCGTTGACCGAGCGAAATGGTCTTCCATTCTGGTAGCCGCCGCCTTTAGTCTCTCTCAAATAGGTGTCTTTATCTAAAGCCGAGCCAGCAGCTATATCTCTGATAGTGCAAGCACCGTCGGCACTCATTTCCGAGCTGTAGAGGGTTTTATCTACTTGTTGGATGTCCATAACTGAAACCCAACCAGGAGTCATAGATTCTGCTACTACTTCTCCGCTCCAGTCGGGATTGAAACGATATGCTACTACCCGATCGGCTTTGAGTAATTGCCGTACTTCTTGAGTAGCAGTTTTGAGAATATCGTAGAGATTTAATGATTGGCGAATTCGATCGACTATTTTGGCGATGCTCTGCTCTTGTTCGGCTCTTGCTTCGAGCTTTCCTACATACTCGATCCTTTGCATGGCTATGCCGAGTTGAATGCCAATCTGCCTGAGAGCATCTATCTCATCTTCTTGCCACTTGCGAACTCCGTTGTTTTGATAGGCTCCTACCAATCCCCAGAGTTTTTTATCTTGGAGCATAACGGGAGCAATGGCGTATGCTCTGGCTTCAAATTGTTCTAAAAGTTCTACGTGACAGGGTTGATGTCCGATATTGTAAATGTCGTCAACTGCAAAACATTCGCCAAATTTATAGCGTCCGCCTCGGTTTTCTTGCAGGTAGGTATCTTTAACTACAGGAATATTTTCGATTAAACTCGACCAGCCAGCACCGACAGATTCGGAGATAAACTCGCCACTCCAGTCAGAATTGAAGCGATAGATAGCAAGGCGATCGACTCCCAGGATTTTTCTTCCTTCTTGGGTAGCGATCTGGAAAGCAGTTTCCTCGTCTTTTGCCGTCCGCATCCGCTCGACCATTTTGTTGAGGTCTTTTTCCCTTTGAAACGCCAACTCCATTTGCTCGGTCTGGAACGCGGTTTTACGTATAAATGCGGTTTGCTGGAGAGGAAAGCTGAATTGACGGGCAAACTTGAGCATCAAGTTGACTTCTGATTGTTGCCAATTTCGGGGACCTGAGTTTTGATAAGCTGCTATTACTCCCTGAAGTTGACTGTTCTGCTCGATTGGCACTAATATATACGCTTTTGCTTGTAATTTTTCTAGTGCTTCAATCAAACAGCGAGCAAAGTCTTTGGCATAGATATCGTTAACGACGTAGTAAGGCTTATATTGTTCTCCTTTTAAAAAATAATCTTTGTCGAAGGTAGAACCCGCTCGCTTCCAATTAGAATCTACTGATTCTGCTAGTACTTTGCCACTCCAGTCAGGATTAAAACCATATGCCAGCACTCGATCGGCTTTGAGCAGTCCTCGGATTTTGTCTACCATCTCTTGCATCAAGATCTGCATCTCTTGGTTGATGGTAGTAAAGATGTCTTTTTGCTGAGACAACTGAAGGCGAGGTTGGTCTTGTTGCAATCCGAGAGTCAGTTCGACGCTAATCTGATAGAGCAGGTTAATTTCGTCTTCTTGCCACTGACGAGGTTCTTCGCATTGCTGTACCACTAACAAACCCCAAACTTTATCTAGCTCGTAGGTTTTATCTTCTGAGGCGTAGGTGTCATTGACTAAAATGGGGAATGCTAGGGATGCTCGGACTTGAAATTTTTGTAGCAGTTGCTTTTGATAGGCAGTTAGTTTTTCTCGCTCCACATCTTCAATAGCTACGAATCCTTGAGATTCATATTCAGATGCGTATGTGGAACCAAAACCAATACAGGGCAGTATTTCGTCAATAGCAGGAGTCCAACCGCGAACCAATGATTCTGCAACTACTTGACCTTTCTGACCCTCACTTTTTGGGTCGAAGCGATAGATAAAGACCCGATCGAGCTGTAACTCTTCTTGAATTGCGGCTGTTGTTTTAAATAAAAAACTATCTATATCTTGCGATTGGCGGATTTGTTTGATAATTTTACTCGCGCGATCGCGTTCTTGCTTGAATAATTTTCTTTTAAATTGCTCTATTTTGTCTCTCTGGGTGTCTTTTGGCTGCAAACTAGATCCATTGCCATTGCTTTTAATTTCTTCCTTTTTATTTACTTGTTCTTGGTCAGAAATTGCTTGTTTTTCGTAGTTCTCTTCTGGTACTATATTTTTTGCTTCCATTGTTTTTTTGCCTATTTTTACTCGATTTACTCGGCCAATACACTTTCACCAACTAGCGCGAGAATTTTAGGCCAAGTCAATCGCACTAACTGGTAAATACTTATTTATCGTTGGTAAATTTTGCTGAAATTTAAAACCCTTGCAAGATTTTTTCTGCGTTCAAAAGCATCAAAATCTCATTATTGCTATCAGTAAAATATCCTTGTAAAAAAGGCTGTATGTCTTTGCTAAATAACTCTAATGATGCAGGGTTTAGTAATTGTCGATCGATCTGTATAATGTCACTAACATTAGGTACGACTAACCCTAAAGATTCACCTCTAGTTTTTACTACCATTACCATGAAATTACTCGGACCGAATCCTACTTCTGGAGTTGCTTGAGTAACGGAGTTAGGGTATCCCAAAAGGTTTTCTAGATCGATTATCCACAGCATCTCGCTGCGCCAACTGTAAATACCCATCACGCAATAGGGCATTTGAGGAACAGACAAGATTTGCCGTTCGGACACTGTAATAATTTCTGTGACGAGTTCTGCTTCTAATAAAGCGCGATCGCCGTTTAGAGAACTACCCGACTTGTTGTCCCTTATTCCTAGTTGGAATTGTAAAAATTTTTGCAGTTCTCTGACAGTAGTGGTTGAGTTATTTTTTCCTATACTCAGAGATAGAGCATTTGGCTTAGGCGAACTGAGCATATTCCTATTTTCCTCGCCTTATTTAGTTATTAATTCCTTTACTTTATTAACTAATTCGCCGCGATCGACTGGCTTAGCTACGTAGGCATCAGCCCCTACTACATCGCCCCACATTTTATCTGCTTCACTTGATTTGGAGGAGCAAAGAATCACGGGAATTGTTTGAGTGGTTTGGTCAGCTTTTAGCTGACGGCACATTTCAAATCCACTCTTACCACCCATGACTACGTCTAGGACAATTAAATTAGGGTGATGCTGGTTGATTGTTTCCATTGCTTCTTCAGCACTTTGCGCGTTCAAGACAGTTAAACCTAACTCTTGCAAATAAGTGCTTATTACTTTTCGATCGGTCAGACTGTCGTCAACAACCAGAACTTTACTCATAAAGTTTAATTTTGTTTATTGTGGTCGAATTAACTACTCTCTTAATCATAGGATTCCCTAGAACTCTTGAATTTTAACACCCATTCGTAATTCATTCTAGATTGGGTTCGAGCCCAACAATCGAGACTAAGCTAAATTGAGATTGGAATTTAAAGTATCTTTGGAGTTAGAGTTCTCTAACAAAAATTTCTCTAAGGTTTTTAATATCTTCTCCTCTTCGATAGGTTTGGACAAAAAATCTGAAGCCCCTACAACTTTAGCTCGCATTCGATCGACAATGCCATCTTGACCTGTAAGTATAATTACTGGTATTTCTTTTAACTGAGAAACTCTTCGGATCTGAGAACACATCTCATAACCGTTAATAATTGGCATTCCCAAATCTAAAAAAATTAAATCTGGATTAGATGCGATTAAAGTTGGCATTGCCTGCAAGGGATGGTTAACGCTAATAAACCGACATTTGGCTTTGTTAATAATCTCTTCCATTATCTTACAAATTTGCCTACTGTCATCGATACAAACAATCAATGGTTTTCGATCGTTAGCTGTTTGTGGCGATTCAGCAGATTGGAATGTTATTGGGGCTTTTATATCGGATACTTCAACTAAATCTAATAACCCTTTGCTGATATAGGGCACTAGGGAACAAGTAAGCTTAATAACATTGCTCTTCATCTCAATTGCGATGTCTAGCAGAGTATTATTGCCATCGAGCAACTTGACAAAGTTTTCATAAACAATATTTGAAACTTCCCTTCTTAGATGTTCTGGCATTTTAATTCTTGGGGCAAGATTAGGCGACCAAAATCCCAGACCTTTTTCTATCCAGATTGCCCATTTTTTTTCTGCTCGCTCTAGAGCTTTTTCTACATTAAGAAGAGCAAAAGGTGTTTTTAAAGTAGATTCTAATTTAGAAGATCGATCGGCGCTTTTAATTGTATAGATTAACTTTTCTTTATTCTCCTCTACGATCGAGTCAAAGAGCAGTTCTTCTACCTTACTTTCAATGAGAGCCTTAACCTGTTCTTGGCTAGCGAGCTTTTTTTGCAACAAAACAGCTATAACTAGGTAATTATAGCATTCAAATTTATCTATATTTTTGATGTTAAGCTTATTAATTTCTTTAAAATCGAGCTGGGGACAGTATTTATTGAGGTGTCTTTGCCAAGATCTCTGAGGATGATAGCCGCCGTCAGCCCAAACTAACCTACCCAAACGAAGATATAGTTGCCATTGCTGACCCTTACTATTTCGTATTTCTAGCATTCCTGTAAACTGCTTTTGCGCTAAAGAAGTTAGTTCGATTGCAAGACTAGTATTTTCGGCACTCATCGCTGTTAATGTTTTTTTACTGGACACTATCGGTGCTTAGAAGTCTTTAATTGATTCGACCCTGATGTTTATTAACAGTTGTCAGCGAACGGCGAACAGTTGTCAGTTGTGAATGGGAGCGAAAGTCCCCTACCTCTATAGGTAGAATGTCTCCTTTTAAATCCATGAGGGAGACCTGATAACTGATAACTGATAACTGATAACTGATAACTGATAACTGTTTTAACACCCCTAGGGTTTTTCTACTCATAGACTTCCCATAAAATGTTTATAAATAACAGTTTAACTTGTTAAAAAAGACAATTGGAGCGGCGCAGAAATAAATTAAAAAATCACGATCGAGCTTCTGCTCGTGAAGGATTGGGATTGTAGCTAAGCTATGCCTATTTTGGCCTGAATCTGCTCGGATTCAAGAGATTTAGGCTTCTCGCTTTCACTGCTTTGATATGATAAAAATTGTTCTGCTGTGCTGAGGATTTTAGGAATTTCTATGGGTTTGCTAATAAAGCCGGAAGCTCCTGACATTTTAGCTCTGACGCGATCGATAATGCCGTCGTTACCCGTGAGTATGACTATCGGTATATCTTTTAATTCAGTAACTCGTCTGAGTTGAGTACAAAGTTCGTAGCCGTTAACAATAGGCATCCCTATATCTAAGAAAATCAAATCGGGACTAGCACTAATTAATGTGGGGATAGCTTTTAAAGATTCGTTAATACCAATGTAGCGGTAGCCTGCTTGCTTGAGAATTTTCTCCATAATCTTGCAAATTTGCGGGCTGTCGTCAATGCAAGCAATCAGTGACTGGCTCGAAGCCTTCGAGCCCATCGAGGTTCTTGTAGACTTTTTGCGATCGGAGTGCCAATTAGTAGGGTTATATTTCTTGTCCCAATCTGGTATTTCTTGCAGCTCTATGTATCCTTTACGGATGTAAATACCCAGAGAAGCAGCTAACTTAGATAGATCTCGATTCATATAAACTGCTAAGTCTCTTAGGGTGCGCTTGCCATTAATCAGTTTGACAAAATTTTGATATACTGCTTGCGATACTTCTTGCCGCAGTTCTTCTGGTTTGGTCAAAATTGGGGCTAAATTGGGAGACCAATATTCCAAATCTTTTTCACACCAATCTAACCAAGATTTTAGGGTTTCTTCGATCGCTAATTCTACATTCACCATAGCCAGGGATATTTTTAAACCCGATACTAAGAGAAACTCTCCAGAGGCAGATTGGTACGAGTATTCAAGTGCATCTGTTTCATTCTGTTGGTGTTGAAATACGTCAAACATAACTTCATCGATCTTGCTTTCGATCGATGCTATTAATTGTTCTCGCGTAATCTCGCGACGTTGCAATAATACAGAAAGTATATAATAGTTCCAGCACTCAAATTTTTCTGACTGGCTTATGTCACTTTCAGTAAGCCTTATGTGGGGAAAGTATTTGACGAGGTGTCTTTGCCAAGAGCGATTGGCATGACAACCACCGTCAGCCCAAACTAGACGACCTAGGCCAAAATATAATCTCCACGATAAACCCGCCTTGTTAGATTTAATATCTAGCCTTCCAGTGAATTGTTTTTGCTGAAGAGATAGGAGTTGTTGAGTTATTTGATTTGTAGATGAAGTGCTATTGTTTTTCATAAGGGAATTAGTTGGCAATTTGCGCTTTTAGCAATTTTATTAAAAAAACTATTTTTTTTGATAGTGTATAATTTGTTTTTTTTGTTATCTCCACTATACCTCAATCAAATTATTTCTTGTTTTATTGCTGTCACTTTCGCAATATGACAAGATTTCACTAAATTCAAATACTTGAGTTTAGATATATTATCTCAGGATATTTATCTAAAAAACATCAGCTAAAATACTGTTCTTTTTAAGTTTTTTTAAATAGTAATAATTATACTTTACAATAAATAGCTCTTGACAAACTTTACATAATATTTTACAAAGACAGCGCCATTTGAGAAGTTAGGGCAGCAATTATTCTAACTTTAGGTAGATAAACTTATTGTGAGTTGGAGCGCAGCAGAAAAGGAAAAATTTTTATCGGGTATTATGATTAGAAATCTCAGACAAATAAAGACATAACTCATTCTAAGTTATCTCTCGATGATTACCAATTGGAAAGTTGACAAAAAATATTTCATCCCTTATCTGTTCTTATTACCTGCGGCGATCGCTTTGATATTTAGTGTTTTTTTGCCTGCAGCTAGAGCTTTTTCTTTGAGTTTCACTCGTTACGATTATTACGATTTAACTCAGAGACCGGAATGGGTGGGTTTAGCTAATTTTAAACGTTTGTGGACAGATGCAGTATTTTGGCAAACTTTACAAAATACTTTGCTCTATCTAGCGGGTGTCGTTCCTGTTTTGGTTGTCGTTCCTCTATTATTAGCAGTTTTAGTAAATCAAAAACTGCGAGGAATTAGTTGGTTTCGCACGATCTTTTATACGCCAGTTTTAATTTCTATGGTAGTGGCTGGCATAACCTGGAAAGCATTTTATGCTTCTAATGGTCTGCTCAATCAATGGTTAGAGAGTTTCGGTGTTGAAACGAGTATTCCCTGGTTAACTAGCCCTGAACTGGCAATTTGGAGCGTGATGGCGGTGACGGTTTGGAAGGGGTTAGGTTACTATATGGTAATTTACTTGGCTGGTTTGCAATCAATTCCTAATGAACTCTACGAAGCAGCAGCAATTGACGGTTCTGATGGTTTTGCCAAACACTGGGATATTACGGTTCCTTTGATGCGACCCTATCTAGTTTTAGTGGCGTGTTTGTCTGCCATTTCTGCTGCTAAAGTCTTTGAAGAGGTGTATGTAATGACTAAAGGTCAGCCGCTGAATAGTTCTAAAACTATCGTTTATTATATCTGGGAACAAGCTTTTAAGGATTTTGATATTAGCTATGCTTGCACGATCGGACTGGTACTATTTTTGGTAATTTTAGGATTTTCTATTTTGAATCTGCACGTATCTCAGAGGACTAATTGAGGTAAGGGAGAGGGGGAGTGTGGGGAGTGTGGGGAGTGTGGGGAGAGGGGGAGAGGGGGAGATGGGGAGCAGGGGAGATGGGGAGCAGGGGGAGAAAACAAATAGCCAACAGCAAATAGCCAACAGCCAACAGCGAGTAATTTAAAATCTTTGTTCGTATTCAATTATTACTCTATTGTCGTCGTTGAAATTAGTGGAACCGCGTATGATGAGATTATTATTGATGCGGTAGCGCACCCCAAATCGAGTGGGTTCTTGTCTGGTCAATACTTGAAGTGTTGAAAATGAGAAGCGATCGCCTAAATCGAAACCAACTTCAGCAGCTATATCCAAAGTTTCCCTCGTCTTCTTTTCGTCGTCAACCAATGCTATGGGAAAGAGGCGAAATTCACTAAGTCCCAATGTATCTGCGAGAATATTTTGAAGACCGCCAAATATTGCCGAACCCGCCAGGTTTGCTAGTCCTAGAGTCGTGCTTCCTCTACCTAGGGTGTTGACAAAACCTCCTCCGAGAAGAGCGAGAATTTCTCTTTCGCTGCGAGGGGGAACGCTACTTAATTGTATGTTTTCAGTAAGCTTGCTGGCATATCCTCTTACTTGCGCTCTAACGCGAATAGTTTCTATGGTACCGAAGTCGAAATTGGAGTTATCTCGAATTTCGTTAGGTAAAAATTCGCTCTCGATGGGGATGCGCGTTGTCTCTAATACTGACGTTATCAACCGTACGTCTAGGAAGGGATCTAGTCCGCGATCGGGAGAAAATTGAGCAATATTTTTATACCCTCTATCTAAGCGGAAACTAGTCACGTACAGATTTACTTGACCTCTTACTAGTCTGATAGTTCCTTCGGGAAGTGGTCGAGCAAGTGTACCGTTTACGTTTAAACTTCCAGTTGCTAGGAAGTTTAATATGGGGGGTAATGCTACTTGGACATTTTTGGCTAAGTTTAATTTTAAGCGTTTAAATTTTACTAATGTGGCAATTCCACCCCCTGCGACCTCAGATTGATTATTAACGTTAGCTTGAGTGTTATTTTCACTTCCTTGTGAGAGCAATACTTGTCCGTTGAATAAATCTAAATTTCCAGACAGATCGGGTGCAATTGCACTTCCGCTAATCTGTATTTCTCCATTAACTCCTCCTCGGTACAGTCCTTTTAAATTTAAGGCTAGGTCGCTAAGGCTGACTGTGAGGGGATTTTCTTGAGGAGTTGTTTGAGTTAGGGGTAAACTTCCGGCTATGCTGACTTCACCTCCACTGAATTTACCCTGGAAGTTTTGGACGTTGAGGCGATCGAAGTCGAATAAGATTTTGCCGTTTACTTCTGTTAGAGGTGCATCGGGTAGCACTTGAGCGGCTATAGTAGCATTTTGGATATTTCCCTGACCTCTGGCTTGAAACTGAGCTATATTTCCTTTTTCTTGCTCAAAAATACCTGAAATGTCTAGTTCTATTCTCCCCTTTCCGTCTACCCACCTAATTTGGTTTCTCGTCAGAATATTTAATAGAGTTAAGCCTCTATCTTCTATGTTAACCTTGGCGCTAAATCGATTATTATTAGGTTGCACTGAAGCAAATGGCAATTTATAAGGAAAGCTTCCAGAGACGATCGCTGGTTCTGCTCCTGCGGCTAAAATGCTATTGACGAAGAATTCTAGACGTGCGTTGTCGTAATTGAAGCTGCCTCGGAATGATTCGATCGGTGTTTGGTTAATGCTGGCTCCTGCTATCTCTAATTCTCCTATTGCTTCGGGATTTTCTGGCGTTCCGGCAATAGTAACGGTACCGTTTAGCATCCCGTCTAAGTCGATCGCTGGGGGTAATTTGACAATTTTTTTAAGTTGTGCTAAAGGAACTTTAACTACTCGTAATTGACTGGATTGAGTATCGCCGCCAAGGCTACCTGAAAAGTTGAAAACGGTTTCCCCCGATTCGACGCGGACGGGTGTTAGGGTTATTACTCCATCTCGGAATTCGCCTCTAGCAATTATTCGATCTGCTGTGTATTCTCCCCACTGCCATTCTTTACCTAAAAAGTCAAAGTTGGCTGTTATTCCTTCTGTAGCAGATCCTGCCACCGTAAGCGTGCCGTCGAAGGTGCCTGCTAATTCTCTTAATGGGGGCAAACCCACAGCCTCTTGACGCTTCTGCATTTCTATAGCTAACAATTGTTGTATTTCTGCGAGGCGACGCAGTCGATCGAGTATGGAGGCTTGAGGATCTCCGACTGAAAAGAGAGGGCAATTTTCTTGTGGGGGACAAGTGGCATTTTTATATAAATCTGTAGCATTGGCTAACTTAGGAAAAATATCGCTGCGAAGCAGATCGGAAATTTCAAAGACTTGCAATGCTTCTAGAAGATTCTGAATCTCCCCCTGAATAACTTCGAGTCTGGCTTGATATTGTGGACCTTCTGGAGTTTGGGCGTATCTTACGTCAAAGAGATATTGACTTTGACCTTGCAGAAACTGCCCATTTCTGAGAACAAACAGGTTATTAGCATATTGAAAATTAAAAGTAATTTTCTCTCCTGTGAAGGTGCCCAATCTGGGATTAGCGATCGCAATTCGATTGCCATCTACGGCAAAAGTGTCTAAGTTTATTGCCAAGTTGCCCGATAATGCTCCTGAAAGCCTTTGAGATAATAAGGATTCTGGCAGATCCACCCCAGTTAAAGGAAGGGCATCTTTAACGACGCTGATAGGAAAATTATTTATATTTACCGAGAAGATTTTCCCTCGTCGATCGCCACTTATGTTAGTCTCGTCAAAGTCAATAAAAAGGGAAAGGGGTTGGTAATTAGAATCTATTGCCATCTCAATTCGATCTTCTCTACCTGCTAATTGCAGCTTAATTCCTTGTTGCGGGGTTAGATTTAGGGTTCCTACTAGCACTGGGTCGAATACTATGGTGCTGAGGGCAAAATTGCGAAGACCTAATTGAGCATTTACTTGCGGTGTTGTGAGAGTTCCCGCGATCGTGCCGTCAAAGTCCAATAAACCTTCTATGGGAAGATTAGCAAGTGTGGGAATATCTTTGAGAAGTTCTAAATCGAGTCCTTTTGCATTAATCTCAAAAGAGAACCTTTCTATTATTTCCCTACCTCGTTGAGCTAAATCTACCTCGACAAAACCACTAGCATTAAAATTTTTAGCTGTTGCTCGTTCTATTTCTAGCCGTTGACCATTCCAGTTAATTATTGTGGTTAAAGGTCCGTCGATTATAGCAATTCCTTCACTAAAAACTAATTCGCCATCGATTTGAATTGCTTGAGGATTTAGATTTCTTAAATCCCCTACTACATTTAGTCTGCCGTTTAGGTTTCCTCGTAAAATTTCGATATTTTGCGGCCCAATAGATAAACTTTCTAAATTGAATTCACTTGGAGCTACTACTGCTTGAAATTTACTATTTGCTAGTTGTATATTTTCTAATGTTACGATTCCCTTTGCTATAAAAAAACGCCCCGAACCTGTAGCGCTAATTCCATCGAGGGCGTAACTATTTAAGGTACCTGTTAGGTTGAGGTTGCCTCTAACTGGGTCTTCTAGAGCGAGTTGAGGTAAGATTTGTTGTAATTGTATCCTCTGAACATTTATATCTGTTACCCAGCGTCCTCTATTTAGTTCTAATCTTTCAACTGCTATGGTGCCAGAAGCAATATTTAAATTAGCAGAACCTGTGGCGTTAATTGTTTGGGGTTGAAAGGACGAGAGACTGCCAGAAAGATTGAAAAGTCCGTTAAAATTTGCTGGTGTTTTTCCATCCAATAATTTAGATAGCTTAATGTCAGATACTCTTACGTCTCCTAGCCAGCGTCCTGATGCTATTTGGAAGTTATTTAAACTTACACTTCCTCCTGCTAGTTGCAAATTAGCCCCTGCGGTGACGCGCAGGTTTTGCGGATCTGCTAAAGATCCAGAAATTGTGCTCGTCCCAGAAACTAAACCGAGTTCTAAAGGTAGGTTGAGGTTATAGAGACGAGCGATCGCGTCTCCTGGAATATTGGCTGTTTGAATTTGAATGTCAAAATTATTATTTTCTTGGAATTGAAATTGACCCTTACCTGTTATGATTCCTCCGACTGTAGGTATTGCTTGGAATTGTTCGATGGAAAGAGTGCTATTTTTTTGTTCTAGAGCTATAGTGAGGGAGCGAAAGGAAACTTTATCTATCTCGATCGCCCCCACATTTACTCCATCGAGGATAACTTCTGGTTGAGTCACCGCACCAGTTACTTTAATTTTGGCTTGTATTTTTCCCGAAATTGGTACGGGGGGCAATGGAAGGTTAAATGCTTCTATTACTTGGATAATTTCAACTGCTTCAGTCTTGGCATCGAGATTTATTTCTGGTCGATCTTTATTTGCTTGACTAATAGTATGGCTCGACTTATTAATTTTCCTAAAAGGCAACAGTAGGCTAGCAATTAATGTATCTTTTCTGTTGTTTACTTTGCCATTATCTGTTGGGCGATCGGTATTTCGAGGTATATCGAAAGTGCCATTGGTAGTTATGGGAATAGTGTCTAAAGTAGCAGTAATGTTTTGCAACTCTACCCGATCGCCCTTAAACTTTAGTAACCCATTAGTTTGACGGAAAGGTTTAGGTAACTGGGGCAAACGGGCACTAACGCCATCGAGTTTAACTGTTCCTCTCAAGGAAGTAATTTGTCCGTTTGTTAATTGAACTTCTAGTTTTCTGCTATCTAATTTCCCTGCTTGTAAATTGAGAGGCAACTGTAATAAACTGCTGACATCAGTAGCTAGAACTCGATCGATTGCTAGTGTTGTCTTTAGTTGTTTGCTCAGGAGTAAAAATTCTCCCCTTACTCGTATTTTGCCCCCTTTTACTAAGTTTCCAGCTAGTCTGAATTGAATTTTTTCCTTAAAAAAAGAAGTCTTTCCAGAATTAATTTTAGCTTTGACCGGAGTTTTGAGATTTCCTGACTGTGACCTTCCTACTAATTCTAATTCCGCATTTTTCAGTCCAATTGTACGTAAATCGATTTTAATTGGCCCTTCTTTGGGTGTAGAAATTTCAGTGGATATCCAAGCTAATTTTTCGTTTTGTTCTATGTAAATATCTGGATTGATTAAGGTAACGTTTAGGGTTAAGGTACGACTAAAAAGTAACCTTATCGGGTTAAATCCAACTTCGACAGCTTCTGCAAAAGCTTTATCTGGATCTGTGGGGGTTGCAGGTAATTTACTCTCACCAAAACGCAGTCCCCAGGGAGAAAAACGCTCCACTGTACCAACCTCTATCGGACGATTCAAGGTCTTTGTCAGTTGTTTTTCTACTAGAGGTGCTAGTTGTCGTTGGACGAAATACCACCCATAGATTAATCCTCCTCCGACACCAACTAAAACAACCCCTCCCACTCCTAGCAAGATATTTCTTCCCCATCTAGGTCTTCTGGGATTGTTAGACTCTTGTTCTTCCCTTGCGTTGGTATTAGTGTCGTTATTATTGGGGGGTTGTGTCATTTTAATTTCTTATTTCTCAATTTACGGGTTCATTGGGCGATCTCGGAGCTAATTAACTGTTGGTGCTTATTCTTATATAATTTACTATTATGTGAAACTCTTAAATTAGTATTGTTTCTTCTTTATTTACAAACCTAAAATTTTATGAAGATTTCAGTCAAAGTCAAACCTAACTCTAAACAACAAAAAATCGAAAAATCTGTTGATGGTAGCTTGATAGTTCGTTTGAAATCACCCCCTGTTGATGGAAAAGCAAATAAAGAGTTAATTTCGTTGCTCTCGCAGAAGTATAATATAGCTAAATCGCAGATCTCGATCGAGTCTGGTTTATATTCAAAAAATAAGCTTATTAAAATTAATCTTCCTAGTTCTGAATAAAACCTGTTGTAGTTAATTTTCAAAAATTGTTTTGAAAAACAATTGTAAAGCAACAAGTAAAGTTTTATTGACAATAAAGAAACAAAAAAGTACCCTTACTTTTTGGCAGCATCTTTAATCCATTTTTTGTTATTTATTAAGCTGTTAAATTAATCCCAATTTCTGCCTAGACTCTTCTGTAAATTAGCTTTAATCCTGGCGATCGTCAGCTTTTTTTCTGAGTACACCACTAGAATTTATATTAGATGGTTCAAAAGGTACATACTTACCTCCTAAAGCTTCAACAATGGTTCGGGTATTAGCAACTAGCATTTTGATATAACTATCTGCATTACTACCAGAAGCCCCAAGAGAGTCAGAATAGAGTTCCTGGGGCGCTAATTTCACCTCAGCTTCTCTGGCTACATTTTTAATTAAATTAGGATTAATAGTAGTTTCAGCAAAAATCGCGGGAACTTCACTCTCTTTAATCGCATCTGCTAAATTCTTGACTGTCTTTGCACTGGGTTGTTCTTCTGTACTCATACCAATTAGAGTCCCAATAATGTCGAGACCATAAGCCTTAGCGTAATATTCAAACGCATCGTGGGTTGTTACTAATTTGCGCTGGTTTTCTGGGATAGTTTGAATCTGTTGCTCAATCCACAGGTCAACCTGTTTTAATTCTTCAGTAAGTTGGGCTGCATTTTTGGTGAATTCTTCTTTATCTTCGGGAGATAGTTCGATTAAGCGATCGCGTATGGCATTGACCATCTCAATTGCATTTTCTGCATCCCCCCAAACATGAGGATCTGGTTCTGTTTGTCCTTGATATTCAAAGTCGAGAGGTTCGACAACTTCCCCCACAGCTAATTTTTTTGCTCTAATTCCAGCCGCATTAATCATCTTAATTAACCCAGGTTCGAGATTGTAGCCGTTATATATAATCAGATCTGCTTTTTCTAGGGCTAAACTGTCTTGGGGAACTGGTTCGTAGATGTGAGGGTCAACTCCTGGCTTGAGAAGTCCCTGATGGTTGATTTCATCTCCTCCTATTTCTGCGGTCAAATCGGCGATGATGGTACTAGTAGAAACTACTCTGGGCTTTTCGTCTCCTTTTGCATTATTGTTGGTAGCTTGGGGCTGACAGCCACTAATCCAAAGTGCAGCTAAAACACCTACTGCGGCAAACCAATTCTTGTTAAATTTGCTGGTAACTTTCATAATCTTCTCAAAAAGTTTTCATATTCTTCTCATTTTTAGATTATTCTGGAAACAGAAGAATATGCAACACGAGTTTTCTGCGAATAATGAAACCAGCGATCGAAATTAGCAATCTAAGCGTCTACTACCGCCAAGTAGAGGCTTTAAAGGATATAGAAATCTCAGTAAAACCAGGAGTTGTTACCGGAGTGATTGGCCCCAATGGAGCGGGGAAGAGTACTCTAATTAAAGCTATGCTGGGGTTGATTCCTGCCAAGAGTGGTTTGGTGGAGTATGACGCTCGACCTCTAGAAGATAGACTAGAAAAGGTGGCTTACGTACCGCAGCGATCGCAAATAGACTGGACTTACCCCGCTACTGTTTGGGACGTAGTGATGATGGGTAGAGTAAAAAAAACAGGTTGGTTTCGTCGTTTTTCTTCTATCAGTCGCAGAATAGCCTCCGAAGCTTTAGAAAAAGTAGCAATGAGCGATTATCGCAACCGTCCGATCGGTCAACTTTCAGGAGGACAACAACAGCGAGTATTTTTGGCGCGATCCCTAGCCCAACAAGCAGATATTTTCTTTTTTGACGAGCCTTTTGTCGGTGTCGATCGCAAAACTGAAAGCATTATTTTTGAGATTTTCCACGAATTAGCTAATGCTGGCAACATTGTATTAGTCGTCAATCACGATTTAGGAGAATCTATTACTAATTTTGACGATCTAATTCTTCTAAATAAGCAATTAATCGCTGCAGGTAAAAGAGAAAATGTGTTGCAAGAAGAAAATATTTATCGCGCTTATGGAGGTAAAGTGACGTTTTTTTCAGAAAGATACCCCTTAGCAGTTTGAATTAGATATAAGTAAGCCCATAAACCCGAGGGAACTGAATTACTCGATCTCAGAAACTTTAAGTCTTCAGGTAAGAGGTTGCGACCTTGTATAATGCGATTAGCGGTAAAGCGCATTTAAATATCACAGGAAGTTCCACCAAGTATTAGGCACGTCGCGGGAAATATCGCCCTAGAAAATAAATGGCGACGCGTGCAGCTAGCTAAAAGGAAAGCCAAATCAAATAAGTATTTAAATCCTTCTGTGGTGGGGCTCATCGTAGAAGTAAAGTAAAACGCCTGTGGATTCGTTCTGTCGGGGTCAGTACCAGTGGGAGAGTGCTTGTCATTCGTTTGTACCAAAGTGGGCTAGATAAGAGGAGTAGAAGCAGGAAATCTTTAGAGCGATCTAAAGAATCTCTCGCTAAACCTGTTGAGTTTAATGATGAGAGCGGTCAAATTGAGAAATAAAGTTAGCTTGAGAGCGATGTCAAATAAAATTGATACAAAAGCCTTTAAACGCGCATTGCAACATTCAGACAATTACCACCGCAAGGGATTCGGTCACGAAGCTGAAGTTACTGGGGTTCTCAATACAGAATATCAAAGCAATTTAATCCAACAAATAAGAGATAACAATTACCAACTGACCAGGGGAGATGTTACTATCCGTTTAGCAGAAGCTTTTGGTTTTTGCTGGGGAGTAGAAAGAGCAGTAGCAATGGCGTATGAAACTCGCCAGCACTTTCCTACAGAGCGAATTTGGATTACTAATGAAATTATTCACAATCCTTCAGTGAATAAGCGCTTGCGGGAAATGGATGTTAAATTTATCCCCGTTGAACAGGGAAATAAAGACTTCTCGATCGTCGATTCTGGAGACATAGTAATTTTACCTGCTTTCGGCGCTAGTGTAAGCGAAATGCAGGTACTTAACGATAAAGGCTGCACGATCGTCGATACTACCTGTCCTTGGGTGTCTAAGGTGTGGAATTCCGTAGAAAAACACAAGAAAAAGGATTACACTTCTATTATTCACGGCAAGTACAAACACGAAGAGACCGTCGCTACTAGCTCTTTTGCAGATAAATATCTCGTTGTTTTGAATATGAAAGAGGCAGAATATGTCTCCAACTATATTCTCAATGGCGGAGATAGAGAGGAGTTTTTAGCTAAGTTTAAAAATGCTTATTCACAAGGTTTCGATCCAGATAAGGATTTAGAATGCGTCGGTATTGCTAACCAAACTACCATGCTCAAAAGCGAAACTGAAGCGATCGGCAAGCTATTTGAGCGTACTGTAATGCAAAAATACGGTCCAGAAAAGCTCAACGAACATTTTATGAGCTTTAACACCATCTGCGATGCAACTCAAGAACGCCAAGATGCTATGTTTGAGTTAGTAGAAGAAGATGTATCTCTAATGGTAGTGATTGGCGGTTTTAATTCTTCTAACACTACTCACCTCCAAGAAATTGCGATCGAACGGGGCATTCCTTCTTATCATATCGATAGTGACGATCGCATCGGTCCAGGAAATAAAGTCGAACACAAACCTCTGGGTAAAGATGTAGAAGTAAAAGAAAATTGGCTTCCTGAAGGTCAAATTGTTGTTGGGGTTACTTCTGGGGCTTCTACTCCCGATAAGGTAGTAGCAGATGCAATTGAGAAGATATTTGAGTTGAAATCTCTAGCCGCGATCGGTTAGTGAAATAGTTGGCGTTGTCGATCTCGTGAGGTAGTTAAGGTTTTCGACTCAACTACATCACCAAAAAACTCAAAGGAATACATAATAGTGGGAATCAGCACCCCGCACTGAACTAGCGGGGCTTCGTTCCTCCTCTTCAATAAACACACAAATACCCAAAAATAAAAAAAATATTAAATTACTTTACAAAATTTTACAAATCCCTTAACATATATAACAACAGGCGAAAAACCTGATTATCATAAAAAAACATAACCGCAATCATACGCACCATGACAACTACATTACAACAGCGCGAAAGTGCTTCCCTATGGGAACAGTTTTG
>JASJDA010000396.1 GCA_030065755.1 Prochloraceae cyanobacterium
ACTGACGTGATTGATAAATCAATTTAACTGCTTAACAAAAGTATACAATATCTTTGAAGATTAGTTAAGACTTATTGAGAACCAGAGAATATAACGCGCTGGCGAAGCACCCGATTCGCTTCGACGATCGCACCCGAACAATTAAACACGATCGTCGAGTACCATATAAGTATATTTGAACGAACATTCTTGAATTAAGCAGGTTTAAGGTCATTGCGATCGCGATCCGAATAGGGGCTCCCGTAATAGCGCGATCGTATCAATAAGAAACTTGCTCAAATTATAGTAAAACCTGTAGCCCAGGGAAGAGTTAAAGTGGAAAGAGTATTTTTCCTAATTTTTTAATAGGAGATAATATTCGTTAAATAAAAATGCATGTCATTACCCGCAAACGCCTCAATGAATTTGTTGCTAAATATCCAGAAACTAAAACTGCTTTAGTGCAATGGTATAAATTAATGAAGCAGTCTGACTTTAATTCTATTAGCGAATTGAGAGAGATTTTTCCTACTGCGGATAAAGTTGGAAAATTAACTGTTTTCAATATAGGAGGGAATAAAGTGCGACTGATTGCAGCAATACACTACAATCGCAAAAAAGTTTATATCCGTGCTGTTTTAACCCACAATGAGTACGATTTAGATAAATGGAAGGAATAAGTGATGCCCACTATCAATATTGATGAAACAATAAAAGCTTGGTCGAATCTAAATGACACTCTTTTTGTTCCTCATACGGAAACAGAATATCAAAAGCTAGTTAGTTTCCTCGATCGCTTGATTGATGAGGTAGGAGAAGATGAATCACATCCTTTGGCTTCTCTGATGGAAATTACTGGTTTATTGATTGAAAGTTATGAATCAAAAAATATACCTGAGTTGGAATGAGTTTATCTGCAACCAGAGAACATAACGATATGCTAGTGGGTAAATATATCAATAATTCTTAAATAACTTGTTAAATAGCGCTCGCTACCTCCAACAATTAAACACGATCGTCGATTACCATATAACTGCGCATCTGCATTTGGTCTTGGCCATCGCACCCGACTATAACGAAATCCCCAGTAGATTGTTTGTATGGAGCCGTTGCCAGAGAACTCTGAAAATTCAACCAAGCCTGTCAAAGTTCGTAAAACTCAGAATCGAATAGTCGTGCCACCTCCTTTATTTCAACGCCTCAAACAAATGTCTCACGATCGGGGACGACCAATGAATCATATATTGGCAGAAGCACTGTCAGCATATTTGAACGAACATTCTTGAATTAAGCGGGTTTAAGATTATTGCGATCGCGATCGCTCCCATTTATACTTATTGAATGTTCAATCGATAAAACGAGCAGATTGAGGAATGAAGGTTGCCAGTAATCATTACTTGACAAGTAACTCTGAAAAAAATGGGAACTAAATTTTGGTTTTGATATAGTTTGTTTCCGACGCTATCGCCTTTCTGTTTGATACAATCGTGCTTAAAAAGCATAGTTGCATATTTTGACGAGGGTCTTAAATAGCTATTTTTCGATAACTTGCCAAGTCGTGTAAATACGTTGTCGAGCGATAATTCAATTTACGTAGGCTCTAGGGTTAAAAAAGTTCTCCAGGCTCGGAACGCCAGCCTAGAAAATAACAAATGTTCGATCTAAATAATAATAGCCCTCGCGCTCGGGACTTAAATACAATGGAGCGAGGCTTCGCTTTTGACCAGATTTCAGACGCTGCTGCATGAAGTTCCGCAGCTCAATACAAAGTTGGTGGCTTCTTTGTCACGTCAAAGTTAAAGCAGTGCCGGCCCTGGGGATGGGTCCATTTATCCATTTTCCTATTTTGAGGACGGTTCTGCAGGAGATAAGTGCTGCTGTCGGTGGCAAAGGAGGCGCAGAGTTGGTAGGTTTTGTCGCTCAGACGCTTATAAAAGTAGGGCTGGTTAGTTAGGGGGTCAAGAGCTAGATTATTTTCGAGCCAAGTTTTTGGCAATTTATAATCTTCTTTTCCTTTAGCTTTCCTATACAAGTTGTAGCTAATAGACCGGATGTCTTTGAGACGTTGCCGAGCGGCCCTGATGAGTCGCTGCCGGCCAGGGGAGCCAATCACCCAAAAACCAGCTATGAGAGCACAAATAACTGCAACCGTGGCCACTGTAGCAAACACTTGGTCAACAGAGAAACGTTTCATAATCACACTGGCAGCGTAGTCGGGCGGCGCTGCAACCAGGTCAAGTAGTACCAGAGAACACCACCATTAATCACCAGAATGACCAGAACTTTGAGCACGAAGCGCTGGGTCAGCTCTCCTCGCAAGAAAGAAGAGAGAAAAACAATCACGGTACAAATGATAATAAGAGAAACAATCCACAGGGTCAGATAGGTCAGCCACTTGCGGATGCCTGAAGAATGTTTCTCTCGGTAGCGAGCCAATTCTTTATTTAACTGACGCATCAATAGTAGAAAAACTGGATAGGCGACAATCAACCGCGATAGGCAAAAAGACACCTGCTTCGATGGATTGCCATAGTAGTAGCGATTTAAAGCATCAGGAATGAAATGGTCGATAAAAATAAACGCCATTTCCCCCAATGCCTGAGTCCAGAGGGCAAGGGTGGCAAAGGTTAGTAAATACACAAAAGCATCTCGAGCTGATTCACCAGCCGCTCTCTTGGGGTCAGGGATGGTTTGGCCAGTAAGCTGCTCGTAAACCACGAAATATGCCCGTTCGATCTCCCGCTGAGACCAGCCAAAGCTACGGAGTAGTTTGCTAATAAACTCATCTGAGGCCCCTTTTGAACGGGCAGCCTGAATAAATTGCACTAACTCTCTTCGAGAATTTGGGGGTGGCGGCTCGGGTGAGGCTTTAGCCATAAGGAATTTTCATGGCAATGCACTTGGATTCATCAACAATAGCACAATATTACATTTGGCACTCTAGAAAAATTCTGACCGAATAAACTGTTCCATTCTAGTTGTCGTTATTTTCCACACATTATACCCTACGTTGCGGAGCTTGAGCTGCTACTCCTACTTAATAATGAGTTGAGGGACAAGATAGTCTTCGGCACGGATTCGTACGATCGCTACGAATGCATTTTGTTTGGAATAATAAGAGCAGAAGGAAAGGGGAATCGCATGTTAATAATAAATAGTTAGGCGTAACTGAACAATGAGATTAGCCGTATGAAAAAGGAACTTTTAACAGATAGACTCAGGTTAGTCCCAGTTGAAACTCACGATTGTGACCTAATTCTGGCAATGTTACATAACGACAAAATAAAAAAATATCTCTGCGATAATAAGGATATTGAAAAAGATGTTGTAGAAAGCATTATCAGTAAGAGTGAATCTCTTTTTGAAGAAAAAGGAATTGGGCTGTGGTTAATTAAAGACCCAGCCAATCATTCCACTAGGGGTTTTTGCGGTCTCTTAAAGAACGACTTACTTGAACTAATTTATGTCATTCATCCTGACTTTCAGAACAAGGGATTTGCAACAGAAAGCTCTTTGAAGGTAATCGATTATTTTAATCAACTAAAACTTAAAGATGACATCTTCGCCAAAATTGACCTTCCGAATGTTGAGTCCCATTTGGTAGCAAGCAAAATTGGTATGAAAGAAATTGGAATAGAGAAAAACGTGGTCACTGGTGGAGATCTGAAATTGTATAAACTGGAATTTAAATCGAGCAGAATCTAATAACCATAAGCATTTTAGATGCACTTCGAGCGCCCGCTCCGGCGAGCCGTAGAGTGCAGGCGCGACGAGCGACAGTAGATATGGGTTTTTAGTCTCTTCGCTTCTACCCAATGTACGATCGCATTATATACGGCGAGCGCTATGGATGCTGAAATAATAGCACGGTATAGTGACAGTAGATATGGGTTTCTAGTATCTTCGCTTCTACCCAACGTCCGATCGCAACATATGCGGCGAGCGCTATGGATGCTGAAATAGCAAAGCATTCGGTATTAGCTTTCTGCAGGAGCGTAGGAGTGTCCGCAACACGAGACTTAAGTTTTCGCTACAACCATACATTATACGCTACGTAACGTCTCGGAGCGGTCACTCCTACTTATCATTAGTTGAGGTGAAATATAGTTCTCGGTAGTATCCCTGCGATCGCTAACAATGCGGCACGCTGTTTTTATATCGAACTACTTTACAATGGTAAATTTTTTAAATATTTTATACCAGTTAATTGACTCAATTTTTGGCTAATAATTTCTAGTTTTTTTTGTCAAGTTTTGAGAATTTTATCAAGCTTGTTACACATTCTATTTAGCTTAAGAAAGTAGGATTTGTAATTTAATTTTCTCAAAGCCATTAAGTCAATAAATGTTTATTTGTAGTAAGCAATCAAAATATCGAAGGCTAAATTACTGAAAGCCAGTAATAATAATGGATAAGGGCATTTAATCAGGGGCGATCGCTGCTAAAAACAAGTATAAAGAGGGTTAAAGCTAGTATTGACAAAGCTTATGGGCATTTTTACTAGGCTATGAGTGGAACGGTTTCCAAAGATTTTTAATAAGCTCAAAGCTAGTAAATATAAGCTTTTTGGGCATTTCATCGGGGCGATCGCTTGAAGCACTTGAAATTCTTACTGATTTTAAAAAACAAACGGAGGTAATTATTAAAAAAAAAGCAGTTTTTTAAAATTGAGGTTAAACAATAATACTAAAATCTCAAATATCCGCATCAAGATATATTTTTTGGAGTAAAAAAATGGATAGCTTAGCTTTGTATCCTGAAATTGCTAAAGAAGCTACAATTGATACAAATGGACAAGGTTGGTTTTCTTTAAGAGCAACAGCCCGATTATGTGGAATTTCACCAAGCTTGTTAAATGATGCCAGACCAACAATTCAAAATGACCCGAAAAGTCAAAAAAAAGGATTGCTATATTGGCTTAAAGAAAATCCACCAGAGACACTCCCTGTTACATTAAAACCTTTTAGTGGCTTTAATTTTCTAGCTAATAAAACCGATCGGAGCTCTCCTATATTTCTTCCTGATGTGTTAGTTGCAGGAGTGGTCGATTATTATGCTAATGATTATGGTGTTCCTAAAGAGCAGGCTAAAAAAAGTTTGCAAGCTTTTTCAGCAATTGGTATTAGGAAATGGCTTTATTACCTTAAAGGGCAAAAAGATGATTTGAACAATATCGTTCCACATACTAGCTCACCAGTATCTGCAAATTTCAATCAATTGGTTAACGAAATTAGCGGTTTAACCAAAAAATTAACTGAAGTGACAGAAGCGTGGGAGAATTATCCAGCATTAAAAACAATTAGCCAAAATCAATACTTGATTAATCGAGGCAAATTGCTTCCACCACAAGAAAACTCTACTTTTACTCTTAAAGAATTATTAAGCGAAAATGGACTAGAACTAACAAGGGGAGAAATGATACAGCTAGGTATTAGAATAGCGCAAACTTATCGAACTCTGAAAGGAAATATACAGCCAACAAAAAAAGGAAATAATTTTGTTTACGATCTTTCTGATTATGCTTTAATTGCAACTGTATTGCGAGATATGGGTTACGAAATTTGAGAGATAGTATCAATCGCGATCGCTAATCTCTTCACTGGGTTTATATTTTAAAGAAGGTAATAGAGGTTGGGATTCTTGGGGAGAAATTTCGACAACAACTAGATCGTCTGGCGTGCCATGAGGCATGGGATTAATTTTGAAAATAAATAACTTTTTTGTCCCATTGCCTGCGGCTAACAAAGTAAGAG
>JASJDA010000397.1 GCA_030065755.1 Prochloraceae cyanobacterium
CAGAACAGTGGGCTGAGTTTACGGCTAAGTTTAAAACTTTTAATAAAAAATCTAGTTTGCGTCCTGTTATTGAGGATACAGAAGATCCTTTTGAAAAGATTCGCAAGCAATTAAAAACCTTAAATAGCTTTCTTGAATCTGGCGACACTGTTTTGATTGGAGAAGCTTTAAAAGCGGCTGAAAGGGATAATTTTGTGGTAGTTAGGAACAAACTAGGACATCCAATAAAGATTGAAGATTTAGAATTTTGACCTCGATCGCTGCTGAATTACTTTTCTAGCAATTAAAAATACTTAAAAAAAGGAATTGAATGATTTTTGTCTTTTCTTTCCATCAAAACTACAAAGCTGGAATGTTGAATTTGAAAATTTGAAATAATGATAGAAATTCTCGATAAGTGCTTAGAAACAGCAAGTAATCAAAACGCCACGGTTCAAGAATTGAGGTTGATTTGCAAAGAACTTTCGGAACTTTATTGGGATTTATCCACAAGCGCAAAAGAAGTCGATCTGGCCAAAAAAGTTGTATCGGCATTAGTGCGAAATCCAGGGAGCGACACCAACGATCTTTTAAGTTTAGGACAACCTTACGACTTGCTTTTTGAGTACATTGCAGATATTGATAACAACCCAGCTATCAATTTAATCCTTTTGGAAATTCCAGATTTACCAATCTTAATTGCCAGAATCTATAAAAGTAAATTCTATGTTACTGCTAGTGAATGTTACCCTGAATGGTTCGAGAGTGGATTGGAATATTTGAAAAATAGCGATCGCTGTTGTAGGTGCGAAGAATTTGCTAGAGGAAAAAATTTTGATGGATATCCTCTTTGTCAAGACCATTTAGAAGAGTTGAAAAAATTAAAAGGATAAAAAAGATGGTTAAAATAACGGCAGAAGTATTATATTTTATTACGGCACTCAACTAAGTAATTAAAGTGATTTTATTTGAAAATATATTTATAATTTAAGAGTAATTTATTTAGGAGAGTCACTAAAATTTAGTTAAATTTCTGCTTTTTATTTCGGAACGTTTGCTTAAAAAAGTTCAAATTTTTCCTACATAAATAGACACTAAAGCCCCAAATAATTGGGGTTTCTTAAGTTTAATCAAGCAAGATTTCAGCTTGAATAATCAAATATTTTTGAGAATATTTTTGATAAAATATAAGTATTACTAAAAATCTTTTACTATTATCATGCCTACCAACAGTGAAAACAACAACAATCACTTAGAAAAAATAGAAAAACTAATAGAATCTAATGCTAGAGCAATTGAAGCTTTAAGTAATGAGAGGCGAGCGGCAGAAAATGAGAGGCGAGCAGCAGAAGCTAGATTGGATCGAGATCGTGCCAGACTATATCAAGCTATGGCAGACTTAGCCACTTCTCAAGCTAGTTTGGCACAAGCGCAAGCAGGATACTATAGCAGGCTTGAAGAAGTAGATAAAAGACAGGATGAATTATCTCGGAGACAAGGGGAAATTGTTGAGATTTTAAAACTGTTAACTAAAGAGCGAAATGAGTAGATTTGACGAAGACAAAACTAATCAAAAGGAAAAACAAAAATGACTAAATTAATTGCCATACCCGAGCGTTTTATTGTCACAGACGAGCAGTTTGAGCAATTAGCGCTCGCCAATCAAGAACTTCTACTAGAAACCACATCAGAGGGAGTATTAGTTGTTATGCCACCAACAGGAGGCAATACAGGTCGAAAAAACTCAGACATAACAGCACAACTTCATATATGGAATAAAAAAACTAAGTTGGGTTATACTTTTGATTCTTCTACTTTGTTTGTTTTGCCTAGCGGTGCGAAACGATCTCCTGATGCTAGCTGGGTAGAAAAGTCTAGGTGGTCAGCCTTAACTAAAGAGCAACAAAAAACTTTTCCTCCACTATGCCCCGACTTTGTAATTGAGCTAAAATCCCCTAGTGATAGCTTAAAAACTTTGCAAAGTAAGATGAAAGAATATATTGATAATGGAGCTAAATTAGGCTGGTTAATAGTTCCCGATAATAAAACAATCTATGTCTACAAAGCAGATGCTTCTATACAAACCCTGTCAGATTTAGTTGTTATTTCTGCTGGAAATATCTTACCAGGTTTTGAATTAGATTTAACAGATATTTTTGATTAATTATCATCAATACTTGGCCCAGATTTGATCTAGTCTCTTAATGCTTCACTTAAGGTTATTTCTAAACTGTCAGCATATTGTTTCAACTTTTGATATCTACTGGTTCTTCTGGTGAGCATTCAAATTCTAACGATTTAGGAGCTTCCGCCGCGCCAATAGAAAAACGCGTTACTGCTAGTAAGAATAATCTTGTAAGCCGTAACCAAGCAGATAGCGTCGCATATCTTAATGAACAATATGCGGTAGGTACGTTAGAAATTAAGGTAGTATAGCCTAGATCGAAGTATGATATCTAGAAAAATTCTGGCTCTCGTGCCAATAAGAGGTGATATAGGTCATGATTTTGAATATCGTTCTATATAAGAGTAATATATCGAATTCTGATTGATATCATGACCTATGGGTTGGATATCAAGAAAATTGGCGTCTAATAAATAGTTGGGCGGCCGAACAGGGATCGTGCTCGGAGACTCTAAGACACTTCAATCACCTCGGGAGCGACTCCCCTTGATATAGGGCCGAACAGCAAGCAATTAATTAACAAGGACTCGATACATATGCAGCTTGTGTTTAAGAACCAGACGTTTTCGTTCGAGTTATTGCGTACCTTGGGCTATGCGCCGTACTGCGGGGCAGATATTGGCGAATGCCTGAAGACAGCTTATGGCATCAAGTCAGGGGACTTTGAGAGCTGGTACGAAGAGTGGATCAAGACCGCCCGCCGAGTCCATGCTTTAGCTGACGATGCACTAGCACATAGACAACGAGTTAGTGCGCGCGAGGCGTATCTACGTGCTTCCAATTATTACCGGACAGCGGAGTTCTTTCTCCACGGCCAGCCTACAGAGCCTCGGATTCTGGAGGCGTGGTCCTTGAGCCGGACCACCTTCCGCGAAGCGATTCAACTAATGGACACGCCGGTGGAGCCGGTTCAGATTCCCTACGAGAAGACCGCGCTGCCAGGTTATTTCTACCGACCCGACGACTCCGAAAAGCCGCGTCCTACCCTGATAGTTCACGGCGGTTACGATTCAACTGGAGAAGAGTTGTATTTTCAGGTAGCGGCCGCAGCGCGAGAGCGCCAATACAACTGCTTGACCTTTGAAGGCCCAGGCCAAGGCACCCTGATCCGCGAACAGCAACTCCCATTCCGTCCCGATTGGGAAAAGGTTGTGACGCCTGTTGTCGACTATCTGTTAACTCGGTCCGAAGTGGAGCCGGCTCGACTCGCACTCATGGGAATCAGTCTCGGTGGCTACTTGGCACCTCGCGCTGCTGCTTTCGAACATCGTTTGGCGGCATTGATCGCCAATGACGGCATGTACACCTACCGTTTTAGCGAAAAAGCGCGCGCTATAACCCAGGTGGCCGCCTTGTTCGGACGCGGTGTCGCCGAATATACGCTGAAGAAGGTAATGCAACATAAACCTAGTATACGTTGGGCCATTGAAAATGGTCTATTTACATTTCAAGTTGGCTCTATCTGGGATCTGATCGCTGCAACTGAGTCGTGGTCACTCGAAGGAGTAGCAAATCAAATCGCTTGCCCAACGTTGGTGTGCGAAGCAGAAGGCGATCATTTCTTTGCTGGGCAGGCCAAAATGCTCTATGAGGCCCTGACGTGTCTGAAAACTTTTATGCGCTTTACGGCCTCGGATGGAGCGGAGGCGCATTGTCAGTTTGGAGCGTTGTTGCTGTTTAATCACCGTGTTTTCGAGTGGTTGGACGCAACGCTGGGCATTAGGCGCGAATAAAGCACGAGATTTTAAAGCTTTTAACTAAAGAGGAAAAACAAAATGACTACAACAGTTGTCATTCCCGAGCACTTTTTAGTAACTCACGAACAGTTCGAGCAATTAGCGCTCGCTAACAGAGATTTAAAATTGGAAAGAACTCGTGATGGAGAATTAATAATAATGCCTCCAACAGGAGAAGAAACAGAAAGAAAAAATGCTGAAATAAGCGGACAATTATATGTTTGGAATAAGCAAGCTCAACTAGGATTGGCTTTTAATTCTTCTGCCGCTTTTATTCTTCCCAATGGTGCTGAGCGCTCCCCTGATGCTTCTTGGGTCAAAAAATTTAGATGGTCAGCATTAACGGTTGAGCAGCAACAATCTGTTATTCCATTATGTCCTGACTTTGTAATTGAGCTTAAATCTAAGGGAGATAGTTTAAAAGATTTGCAAGATAAAATGAATGAATATATTGATAATGGTGCCCAATTGGGATGGTTAATAGTTCCTGATACTAAAACAATATATATTTATCAAAAAGATGGCGCTGTGGAGGTTTTTCAAAATCTTGTCAAAGTTTCTGTTGATACATTATTACCAGGATTTGAATTAGATCTAACAGATATTTTTGATTAATGAGTAATAGCTTAAATTAGGCAATGTTTTGGCGCTGTATATACATGGTTATTTACAAAACTTTACGCCACGATCAATTTGGCACGTATTGTGTCTTTACCCCCACCACAATATACGTCGCAAAAATGTTCGAGTTGCGGTGAGACGGTTAAAAAGTCGCTTTCTGTGCGTACCCATAACTGCCCTAGTTGTGGGTACATTGCAGATAGAGATGAGAACACGGCAAAAAACATTCTTTTCCGAGCATCTACTCTCTTAGGAGCTACCCCAGGGCATGGGGAAAGTAACGCTCGTGGACAGTCCGACCTCTGTTTGATTGGTGCAAACCTGTCAAATAAGTTGTCTGGTAGAAACGAGAATCCCCCACTAAAATCTGTTTGACGATCGTGGCTGGGAGTGTCAATCATTGGACAAGAGCCGGCTTGATTGTTCGACAAATTGATCGCTGGACCACTCGCCGTCTTTCCTCACTATACCTTTGTGTTGTGTCTGGACAGATGCTCTGGCTGCGGCCTGGCGCTTAACTAGATCGGCGTGTGTTGTAAAGAATTGAAGACTGTGACCACGAAACTCGTTGAGTGTCTCAAACCCATGACGCTCCATGAAGATAAGAAGCTGCTCGCATAAAGGAGCGAGAAGACCATATCCGTGAATCATCACGCCGGTACATACTTGTACTGTATTTGCACCCAGCAGAATAAACTGCGCGGCATCTTCACCAGTCTCTATGCCACCAATACCGCTTAAAGAGCGTCCAGGAAACTCCTGACGTAGCATTTGCGCCAGCTCCATTACCATACGCTTTGCGATCGGTTGTATAGCTTTGCCTGAGTATCCTCCTGGAGTCGTATAACCTTCAACCGATGGTTCTGGGCGTAAGGTCTTCAAGTTAACGCTCATCACCGAGAGAATTGTATTGATTGCACTAAGACCATGACATCCTGCCCTCAGCGCTGCCCGACCTGGCGATTCGATGTGTGTTACGTTTGGGGTCATCTTTGCCCACACTGGGCGTGTTGACGCTTCTATTACCCAAGTGGCGACCTCTTCAAGGAGCTCGGGGTCTTGCCCCATCGCCGAACCCATCTTTCGCTCGGGTAATCCATGGGGACATGAAAAGTTTAAGTGCGATTCGTTCCTAGGCGAATAAATAACCTAGGGAGGTAAACTACAAGCCAACGCAACCGCTTGCAGACCTTAACTAGCTACTCAATGTGGGTTCAAGTCCCACTGTCC
>JASJDA010000398.1 GCA_030065755.1 Prochloraceae cyanobacterium
TTCCGACTCGGGGTTTTGTGGGAGCGATCGCGAGCCTGTGCCGAAGAAGGGTGCGCCAGTCAAAAAAATATCAGCCCTGTTGCGATTGAAGCTGACAAATACTATCAGTAGATCACAATTCTGGCGATCGCCTTCTACCGTTTCGCGCTCTGCAGGAGCAGCTATTGGGATCGTCTTTCTCCCGTTCAAGGGAGCAGGGGTCTAATTCAATATGAGGAGCGTTAACGAGCGCGGCATTCGCCCACCCACATTTTTTTGACGCACTCTCGTCGCTTCCCCAAGCTTTTTGTGACTACATTCACCAGAACTTATGATGCTTGTTGAACTTTTTTTCTAAGGAGCAAAAAACTAGGATTTTTGGGGGACAAATCGAGTTGTTTTCTAAATTGTTCACAATATTTGGCTTGTTCCCAGTTTTGAGCTGTTTTTACTTGTTTCACTTCTAGCTCAAGGGCGCCATAAAGTTGAGCACTAGTGAGGTCGGCACCAGTAAGATTAGCACTAGTAAGGTCGGCACCATAGAGTTTAGTGCCAATGAGGTTAGCGCCATTGAGGTCAGCACCATAAAGAAGGGCGCCAGTGAAGTTAGCACCAGAGAGGTTAGCAGCAGTAAGATTAGCGCGATTGAGATTAGCACCGTAGACAATAGCGCGATTGAGGTTGGCACCAGTAAGATTAGCACCATAAAGTTGAGCGTCAGTAAGTTGAGCGCCAGTGAGGTTTGTGTTAGTGAGGTTTGTGTTAGTGAGTTTTGTCTCACTAAGTCTAGCACCAATAAGGTCAGCACCAGTAAGGTTAGCACCAGTAAGGTCAGCACCAGTAAGGTTAGCATCAGTGAGGTCGGCATTTCTGAGGTCGGCATTTCTGAGGTCGGCACCAATGAGGATAGTGCCACTGAAGTTTATTGATTTGATCTCAGCTTTACTAAAATTGACGAAAGAAAGGTCGGCATTAGCTAGTATTGAAGGATTTTCTTTTTCTTTACTAGCAAGCCTACTATTTACTAAAAAACTGCTTACTTGTCCGATTCCCTCGCCTTCGAGTGAGCGAATTATTGTTATTGTTAAAGCTTGAGCGGCAAAAAAAACTGGCTCGTTATGTTTGGCATCGGCAAGCTGATGAGTAGTAAGAAGTTCAGTCATTTGCTGAAAATATTGTCTCAAAGCTTCTTGTCTACTTTCCTCACGTTGGCGTTGTTTTTGTTCTTCTTCAGCCCGACGAGCTTCTTTGAGCTTGCTGGTCTCAAATATTGTTTGAATATTTCGAGCAATGACGATCAAAGTAATAGGAGTAGCTAAGGTTTGTAACCATGGTTGTAAGCTATTAAGAGTTTCTCCTTTAACGAGTTTCTCCAAAAATTGCCCAACTAAAACAATTTCATGTTGTAACAACCCCCAAAAATTTGAAGATGAATCTATAAACCAAGAGAATTGACTTTCAATATCGCTCATTGAATATTTACCAAGTAATATATGCTTTAAAAAGTTAGTTTGTGTATTGACCGCTAGATGTATTTATTTCTCGTGAATGAGTTTTTTCTACTTGTTATTATCGTTCTTTTGTTTTTATTTATAAACCTGAAAAAGTCGAAAAAATTTTAGAGAAAAGTCTCAAAAAATATTCAATTATTAATCCTTGACAAGAACTAGTCAATATGAGAATAAAAGGCCTCAATTTTGACCTTGACTATGGTCACGAGGCTGGTTGACTGACAAAAGTGACAAAAAAGAGCTTCAAAGCTTGACTGAGCAAAGGATTTAGCTTTTCAGTTGTGTTTGACAATTGATAGAATTAGAAGCTATATGTAAATAAATATAAATTTTCTCAATGCCTTCAGCTTCACGCTTATATAAATCACTATTTTTACTTTTAAGTCAATCTAAAGAATGGGCAGATATTCGACACTTGTATACTTTAATTTGGATGATAATTGGGCTAATTCATGCAGAAACAGTTAGCGTGAGCGTAATGGGGAGCGTATCTTAAATCAAGAGCAGTATTTGCTCAAAGCAAGCAACGTCGTTTTAGCAGATGGCTACACAATCCCAGAATTAACGTACAAAGACTATATAGTCCTTTAATTAAGCTGGCATTAGCAAGTTGGGAAGCACAAGAATTACATTTGAGTTTAGATACATCCTTACTCTGGAATCAGTATTGTTTAATTCGAGTTGCACTCGTGTACCGAGGTAGAGCTATCCCAATCGTATGGCGAGTTATTGAACATTCGAGCAGTAGCGTGAAAATATCTTGTTATCAAGACTTACTCAAAAGAGCAAAAACATTAATGCCAGCCTCTGTTAAGATTATATTACTAGGCGATCCCGAAGGGATCCGCGTAGCGGCACGCGGATTCATCGATACAAAATTGATGAAATTTGCTCGTCGCGAATTAGGATGGCATTATCGTATCCGCATCAAAAATGATTTTTGGATTTGGCGTTCAGGTAAGGGTTGGTGTCAAGTTAAGGATTTTCATTTGGGATGGGGAGAGGTTTTGCTACTTCGGGCATGTTTTGATCCATAAAACTAATTCGTTTGGGCCTGTTAATCTAGCCCTAGCAAGGGAACCGATTAAGGTCAAACTTTGGTATATCGTTAGTGACGAGCCAACTACGCTTCAAACACTTCGGGAGTATGCCTTGCGTTTTGACATTGAGGAAAACTTTCGCGGGTGTTAAATCTAATGGGTTTCAATCTTGTTGGTTCTCAAATCCGCAACGCTCCAGCCCTATCCAGACTTTGCGAGCGTATTAGCAGTCGCTACACTATACCTAACTGCTCAAGGAACTGAAGTTGAAGGACTGCGGAAAACGCCGTTGGGTTGATCCTCACTGGTTTCGTGGGAATAGTTACTTAAAAATTGGTTGGGACTCGATTAAAACTGCTCTTACCCAGGTGTGGAAATTATTTTCTACTTTACGCTTATCAGGATTTCCAGATCCAGAAACAGCTAAAGCTTCTAGAAAACAAGATCGGAAAAAATATTGGTTAGAGTTTACGGTTAAATCTTTCAATTATGCTTGATAGTTTTTTAATTTGACCCTTGAACTTTCGAGAGTCACAGTTGCCAATCCTCGGGAGCGAAGCGCTGCGAGCCGTGCAGTTCGCAGTTGACAATTCTCGCGCCGCTACGCGGATCTCTTCGAGATCGCTTTTTGAACTTTTGTCAGTCAACCAGTTTGAGCCATCTATTGATAAGTTTTTCTTATACTCCTTCGCTTAAGCAGTTTTTCAGTACTTCAGTACTGAAAAATTGCGCTCCAGGAGAATACTCGACGGGGTTAAGATCGCACTTGCTACTCAAACCCCGTCTATTAAATTTTGTTAGCGAACAGCAGCTATCGCAGCTACAAAAGACTTAGGTTGATTTATACTTAAATAAAAGATTAACTGATTATTAATCGATGGGAGTGAGGTCCTTTTTTAACCTAAGCTTAATCCCAAATTAACTTATCGTTAATCTATCGGAGGGAGGTCGTGTATAGATGTCCAATTCTAGAAAACGGCTGCGGAATCGCCAACGAGTTTATGATTTGGGCTGCACCTATGAATGGAGAGTATTTTGGTCGGATGTTGAGCTGATTCCTCCACTGAAGCAAATCTTTATGCTTCAAATGCTCCAAAACAATCAGTCTTGGAGTAAAGATAAATATCTTGTAGTAGAAGGCTGCACTCACAACCTTAAATTGCGTCAGGGTTCGCTTCAAGTAAAGAAGCTGCTTGATACTTGGGATGGCTACCAGATTTTTGCGCCCAAAAAATCCCTACGCTTTCCTTTCCCCTTAGAGAGTCTGGCAGATGTTTTTATACAGATGAAAGGTTTGAGTAGGAAGATTGACGATTTTAGGTCACTGACGTTGATGCTAAAGGAGTTTGGCTATCACTACGACTTGATTGATATCGAGAAGAAACGTTGTAAAGTTCAGTGGAAACCTAAAACAGCCCTCGATCTCGACTATCTCATGGTAGAGGGTAAGCCCTATTGGTCGATTTGCCTGGAAGGAAAAAAGCCCAAACATTTGCTTTCTCCATCCGAAAAGATTTCTCTCACAGAGCATTGTGTAGAAGGCTACATAGATTTTTTTCGCCGGATTAAATTAGGGGCATGATGGAAAAACTTTGGCTTTTGCTGGCAAGTTTCAGCCAGATCGGGTTATTCGGTATGGCTGGCGGGAACTCTATGATTCAACTAGTTCAAGACGAGTGCGTTGCCCATCGCGGAGCAATGCTTGAATAAAAGATCTCGGCAAAAGTCAATTCGATAAAAGATTTTAGATTTTGGAAAATGGAATTGTCCCCTCCCTAATAGGCGGCTTGCTATTTTAGATTTGATGATTTGATGATTTTAGATTATTGATTTGATGATTGAATGATGCGCGGATTATTGATTGTATGATTTGATGATAATGGAAAAGTCCCCGAAGGATGTATTTATTTTTAATAAGGAACCCTTTTTCTTATAGTTATGTCACTTCGCAAATAAGTTATGGGCATAGAAGGGTTCCTTAGTTTTTGAAGGTGTCGAAAAAGGATAAGGCAGAAGCGCAGAAAAGTTCTACTATGGATAAAGCTGCTTCACAAAAAGGTTCGCCTCCATCTAAAAAGGAATTTAAGAACCAGAAAAAACCTGTTAAAAAACCTGTTAAAAAGGTGGCTGCTGATTTAAATGAATTTTCACAATTAAAATTAATCGTGATTTTTTGGGTTATGTTCCTCAAATCTCTGTACCCCTTTTAAGCCTATTCCTCCTACTACTATTAATCCAATTAGTGTACAAGTCCCAAGAATTATGCTGTCTTGTATATGTTGAGGGAACTCATTCATTAAGCGAGGTATCTCTTGATAGTTATTTTTTTCTGCGGATTGAGCTGAAGCAGGGACGCTGGTAGCGAAATTTAACAAAAATCCTAATGTTAAAGCTGTCAATAATTTAACTACTCGTGAGTTCATCACTAACTCACCTCCTACATTTATAGACAACTTTATTATCCTCTAAAAAATTAAAAGTGCAGCTAATAAGTAAACAGACATAATGAAATTCCAAGTCATGTTTTACGCTCGAGGCAGTTAATTTTTAGCAGTCGCTACAGATTCAGAGTTTTCAATAGCATTATCAAGATTTTTAACATCAGATTTACTCGATTCTGGTGCTTCAGCTTCAACGAATCGCGCTTCTCAAATACTTGCAGGTAGTCCCTACAAGCTGATTGGGTTGAATAAAGCATTCAATTAAATATATTTCTGTCATTAAAAATATTACACTGTTAAACTCTTATATAATAACTATCTGATTGCTTTCGCCAATAAAGTCGCAATTATCGCGAATAAAGTCCCTAATTTTTATCTTTCAGTCTGTATTCGCTTATACTACACATTCAAAATGAGAATTGCTGGCTAGATAGGTTTGACCAAAACTTCCCCCACCCAAACGCTTGACGATCTGAAAATGACCGCCTACGAGTTCGATATTCATATAACAGTTATATTTAATCTGTCATGTAAGATAACATAACTTAAAGATTCAGGCAAAAGCATACAAAGTTAAAAGTTGCGATCGTATCACAAAAATCGGCAGAAGCCCAATCGATCGAAACTATAATTTAAATGTAGGATATATTTATATTTCCTCTCATTAAATTGCTTTGCGACAGGTTGAGGAAATGTCATGCGTAAGCTACTCTCAACTTTATTATCAACAGTTTTTATTTTAAGTTCGAGCGCTCCTATACTAGCTCTAGAGACA
>JASJDA010000399.1 GCA_030065755.1 Prochloraceae cyanobacterium
AGGAATATTAAACCTAAAAAGTGCCAAGAATACAGGCAAGTCATATCAAATAAGGAAAATGATAGAAACTGCCAAACTTGAAGGCAGGAAAATTATTTCCATCACCCCAAGGGTAGCATTAGGAAGAGAACAATCAGCCAGGTGGAAGATCAACTGGATAGATGACAACGGCTACACTTATTGGGTAGAAATAGAAGAAGAATTAACGAGTGAAAGTCACAGGCAGAAAGACTTTTTAAATCCAGATAAAGTGACATTTATTAGTGCCAAAGTCAAGAAGAAAGTAGCCAAGAAAACAACTAATATACATGAAGCAGAAGCTCTAGGAGTATGTTGGGATAGCTTATATAAACTGTTTCAATCTTCCTGGTATAATGCCTTAGTAATAGTGGATGAAGCCGAAGCAGGACTGAAGCATTTACTAACATCTTCCACGTTAAAAGGAAAGCGCTCGATGATTTTATCTGGTTTAGAAGATAAGATTCCTGAATGCTTGGGTAATGGAGGAATGTTAGTCTTAGCAGATGCCGACTTAAGTGACCTGCCGATCGACTACTTTAAATCGTTCTATCCGCAAACAAAAATAACAACGCTCGTCAACACTCATAAAGCACCAAAGCCGTGGCATATCCAATTATATATCTCCCAAAAAGCCAAAGACAAAGTATATGCCAAACTGCTAAAACTAATAGCCAAAGGCAAAAAAGTACTAATACCAGTAGACTCACAAAAAGAAGCCAGAGCCTTAGAAATAAAACTGAATCAACTATTCCCAAATAAGAAAATCCTAGTGGTCGATCGCCAATATACTCAAACAAAAGAAGGTAAAGAATTCGTCGAAAACATTAACTCTAAATTAAAACAAGAAAAGCTAGACGTTTTAATTTATACTCCTTCAATAAACATGGGAGTAAGTATCGATGTAAAAGTGTTCGATCTGGTAGTAGGATTTTACTACGGAGTCTTAGAACCATCAGAAATCAGACAATCATTAGCTAGATATAGGATTCCAGTTCCTAGGCTAATTTGGTGTAATCCGATGGGTTTATTCCCAGATCAATGCAGTTCTACTAACGTTAAAACAATCGGGAATTATATCTATGATTACAATAGTGACGCATTAATCCAATTAGCCAAACATAAAAAACAAAAAGAGTTAGGACGAAGACCAGACTTTGATGAAGTAATACAAGGTATCCAAGAAATCAGAGATACTAAAAACAAAGAATGGTTAGACCCCCACATAAAAACCTATTGTAGAATAATTGCCAGACGGAATTATGGATTACATAATTTAGCAGCTTTATTAGAGCATCAATTAAGAGAAGAAGGACATAAGGTTAAAGTCAGAAAAGATTACGTAAATAATGGTTTAAGCGCAAGTATAGGTGAAATTAAAAAAGAACTAACTGATGCTTATATACATCAATTTACTACGGCACAAAAAATCTCAATGGCTGAAGCTCTAGAACGTCAAAAAAGACGTGGTAGCTTAACCGAAGAGCAGACAATAGAATTAGATAAAGCTCTCTTACAAGACCAACTGCCAGGGGTGGATTTAGATAATTTTGAGTTTAATAAAAAGCTGCTTTCAAATAAACGCCAGTTTTTGAAAGCTACTCGTCTATTTTGGTTGTACCAGAATCGGGATGCTTGTATATTTTATGACCAGAAGAAGTGGTTAAGGGTTAAAGATAAATTCGATGATTTTGGACTAATTTACTTACCAGATATTAGAGCCATGCTACCCCAAGTAGAATTACTAGAGGAATTGGGACTTTTTAACTTAATAAAGCTGGAGAATAGCGAGCAGGTATATACGAAAGACGATCGAGATGTGATTGAGTTTTTTAATCGAGCGCTCGCCCATAAAGAGCGAATCAAGAGAAATTTAGGATTAACGATCGCCGAAAACACTCCACCAATACAGTTAATTAATAATCTGCTAGGGAAGTTAGGAATTAAAGTGAAATCAAAACGAGTACGTGTTGATGGAGTACGACATTATATTTATAAGCTCGATCGTGAACAAATGGAAGATGGAGATCGGCAATTACTTCTAAAAGCATTGGAATTAAAATACCAGACAGCATTGAAGGAGGCATTGGCAACTTTTAACACCCAAAAAACAACTGTCCCATCCGAGCCCAATAATATAGAAACCGAGTCTGGGGTAGGACAGACCAATGTTGAAGTTTCGCCACAAAATAGTGTCCCACCCCAGCCCATTAATATAGAGACCAGTGATGGGGTAGGACAGGTAGATGTTGAAGTTCAGCTGCAAAATACTGTCCCACCTCAGCCCAATAATATAAAGACCGAGTCTGGGGTAGGACAGGCACATGTTGAAGTTCAGCTGCAAAATACTGTCCCACCCCAGCCCAATAATATAGAGACCAGCGATGGGGTAGGACAGACCAATGTTGAAGTTTCGCCACAAAAAAGTGTCCCACCCCAGCCCAATAATATAGAGACCAGTAATGGGGTAGGACAGGCTGATGTTGAAGTTGAACTCCAAAATAGTGTCCCATCCCAGTCCAATAATATAGAGACCAGCGTTCGGGTAGGACAGGCAGATTTTGAAGTTGAACTCCAAAAAAGTGTCCCATCTGTGCCCAATAATATAGAGACCGATAATGGGGTAGGACAGGTAGATATTGAAGGGTACTCGAGCAGTGATCTAGAGTATTTGGCTACTCATATTGAGAGGATCTGTCGAGGTGAGACATTTTTACTTGAATTTCTCAGTCAGTTTTCCACAGCGGTTTTAGAGAAAGTCTGGGATGTTTTAGCAGTGGTGCGGGACCCAGAGTTCGTGTGTCAATGTTTAGAGACACTGCGGCGCGCATTTGGCCTTTCAGCACGATTCTTATTAGAAGCCAGTTTTTAGTTGTGGTTTTAACTAATGTAGCCAACCGCCAATACCGTCCCATGCTCTACTGATTTCACTTTGATACAATGAAGGGAGATAATCACTAGATGAAACCATCAATTGACGACCACCTAATTTATAGAGTTGTTTAGCAATCTTTTTGACATCAGCAATTTCATCAAGCATTTTACCACTATTATTGTCGTCAAAAATAATTGACCACATTTTAACGGTTAATTGTTTGAATTCCCCATCTTCTAATTCCATTAATTGTTGATAAATTTGTCGTTCTTTTGCTAACCAATCTGGATTCTCTTTATAAATACGATATTCAGCTAATTCATGGTCGTTAAAAAATTTATCAGTTAGTTCCGAGGCAATGGAATGTGAATTCATTGTCAATAATACTGTCAAGTCCCATCTCATTAATATAACAACTGAGAAGGGGGTAGGACAGTTCAATGTACTCAGATAAGAGCGCTCGGATTGGGAATATCTGCCCTCTGCCTTCGTTTGACTTTTGTTAGGTTAGGTTTATACTAAAGAGGTAGAGAGGGATTGTTTAGTACAAATGAACTTAGAAAAATTAGAATCGAGATTGGCTTTGATTCGAGAAGCGATGCTCGATCTAAGAGAATCAGGCAAAATAGCTCCGCCCATGACTTGGATACAAAAGTACGTAGTGTCTAAGCCAAGCGGAAAAAAATACTACTACTACCGCGTCATGGAGGCAACTAACAAGCGCTCGTGTACGGGAAGTATACAAGGTAAAATTAAGCTCTATTTAGGGAACAAATGGAATCCTAAATACCAGAGTTATAGGAAAGCGCTTGAGCGTAGGAACCAGTTACAACTATTACAGCGACGGTACGATAAGCTAATGGCTATCTACAAAGCAGCATTGGCGAAAGTAGTTGGGTTAGGTAAGTTAGAAGCGACGTCAAAAGCAGCTGGCCAGGAAGGGTCAGTATGTGAGCCGCTCTTAACCACCAAGACCGAGGGTCTAGCTATGAGGCAGATTGAAGCATTAGAAAAGAAAATCGGACAGATGAAAGATTGGATAGAAGCGCTCTCACTTTTCCTGGGACTGGGTACAACTGAATCCATACTCTCTACTGGATGAGAAAGAATCCTCTCTCATGGTTTTGTTGGTTAAGGTGGTTTTATAAGCTTCTTAATTAATCAGTTGCTGTTGAAGGTGGGACTGAAATTGAAAAGGCAACGGAAACGAGTAGATGGAAAACTGATTTATGTTTATAAACTCGATCGAGATCTTCTCTGCGATCGCGCGCCGCTACGCGGATCCGCCGAGGCGGATCGCGGGATAATTTTGGAAGCGATCGCTCGTCGATATCAAATGGCGCTTATTGAGAATAGTCCCAATAAGCCATCAGCTGTTCCATCTGTCTCTACTAATATAGAAACCGAGGCACAGATAGAACACCTAGAACTTGAATTAGATGGCAATTCTGCTGTTCTACCTGTCGACCATAATATAGATGCCAAGGGACAGATAGAACACCCAGATCTTGAACTAGATGACCAATCAGCTGTCCTAAGAGTCCCCAATAATATAGAAACCAAGGCACTCTTAGGACACCATCTACTTGAAGTAGAGCTACAAACAAGCGGAGCATCAGCTGCCAATTATATAGATGACGACGAGCAGGGAGAGCCATCTGAGATGAGTGCCGGACTTATGTTCACACTTGGCCAAAATATATGACAGCCGCTCGGCAATAAAAGAATTAGCTCTGATGCGATCGTCCCATCGATAGTATTGATGCTCTTCAAGATTTAAATCAATGTGAGTTCTACGAGCGATCGCGTTTTAATAAAGCAGCGAAATTATTGCCCGTTGCTAAACAAAAAGAGGTTCTCCCGAACTTTACTTGCAAAACTGATAGTAATTGCGAGTATGGCTCCGCAGGAGCTATACTCGCCCCCTCGGCTGACTAAACGGTTTAGTTGGCTGAGATCGAGGCGGAATAACTACGATCGAGACGGGATAACTACGATCGAGACGGGACAGCTGCGATCGAGACGGGACAGCTGCGATCGAGACGGGACAGCTGCGATCGAGACGGGAGAACTACGATCGAGACGGGAGAACTACGATCGAGACGGGAGAACAGGCAACCTCGATTGATTTTCAGCGGATTAATCTGCTTTATTATTATTGATAAAAAACTGAATTTTTGTTGAATTAATAATAAAATGGCATCTAGTGTGGAACTTCATTTAATGAATCAACTTCTAAAATTAGAAGGAATGAAAGTTATAGATTATCGAATAATTGAAAATATCGGAATATTTTTATCTCTAAAAAATACTAAAAAACAAACGACTTGTCCGCGATGTGGAAAGAGCACTGAGTTTTTGTTGCATCAGAATAATTTTATTACTGTTAGAGATTTATCTTTTGGAGAACAACAAGTTTATTTAAAGGTAAATCGTCGGTTACTCCGATGTGACCATTGTAGCAAAAAGTTTAGTGAAAACTTAGAATTTGTCAGAGAAAGAAGAAAACATACAAAAAGATTTGTTGAGAAACTTATTGAAGAAGTTTTAAATAGTGACATCCAAAATGTAGCCAAAAGAAATGATGTAAGTGAACAAGAAATTGAAACAATGTTAAAAGATTTAGGGGAAGAATTAGTTAAAGAAAAACCTATTAATTTAAATAAGCTAGGCATTGATGAAATCGCTGTAGTCAAAGGTCAAAAAAATTATTACGTAGTCTTAGTTGATTTGGAAAAAAGAAAGATAGTAGGACTTATAGAAAAAAGACGAGAAAAAGAAATCGTAGAATACCTAGAAGCCTGGGGAGAAGAGGTTTTATCCCAAATAAAAGAAGTCAGTATAGATCTATGGAAATCTTATAAGAGTATTGCTGAAAAGTTAATGCCCCAAGCTGAAGTTGTTGCCGA
>JASJDA010000400.1 GCA_030065755.1 Prochloraceae cyanobacterium
GCTATGGCTTACTATAATCGCGGGCTACTTTACTTCAATCAAAATCAATTAAAATTAGCTTTAAGCGATTACAATCGAAGTATTCAAATTAATCCTAATCTAGCTGAGCCTTATGAAAATAGAGCCAAAGTCTGGTTAAAATTGAAAAATTTTGCTAAAGCGATTAGGGATTTAAACGCAGCCATAACCATATTTGGTCAACAAAAAAATGTAGCTGGTTATCAACAAGTTAGAAGAATGTTGAAGTCAGTAAAAAAATCAATTCACTAACAGGGAATTACATCTAAGTTTTCAGTAGCTCAAAAGAGATACCCCACAGTCGCTCAAATATTTATACCCAAGCTTAGAAATAAGCCTGGGTGTAGTATCTTAGAGTTCATATTAATTTAGGTATAGGGAGTGGCAGACTTTGAGAGTTATCCACCTAATATAGATTATAGAATTTAAAATGCTGGATATATAGCTGATTGGTAAGAACCAGTAATTAGGGCGCTAGCACAGAACTTAGATTTAGATTGTGATATAAAAATTCTTTAATTTGGTTATTTACAGACATCATCTGCACAAAGTTTCGGCTTAAGGGCATCAGTAAAATCATTGTAGTCAGCATCTACTTGCTTAGCATATGCAAAAGCTACTTCACGTACTAATTTACGAAACTCCTTGTGTTTACCATCTGTCAGCTTACCAACCTCATCTTCAAAAGAGTAAGGAACTAAGCTAGGATCAAAATCGTTATCTGCTCTGGCATGGGCTGTTGCCAAGATCCTAGCCCATTGCTTGACTACCTTCTCAAAACTCTTTTTGCTGGTTAGGTCAGTCGTTTCTAAAGACTCCTTGTTTGGCGAGCGCTCTCGCACAGAATAATAACCAGAGAAATCTTCATCAAACTTAGTTCCCTGAGGAACAGAAAGTTGCGTCCAACCTAGATAATTGTCAGTATCTTTACTTAAAGCCAGATAGCCAACTTGATGGCGCTGGGCATCATTTTCAAAGGATTGATCATATTGCTTTTGTTGCTCAGTGCTCAAAAAAGCATAGGGAGTAGGTTGAGACTGAAGTTTGAGATCTAGAATATGATCGTCGTCTGGAGAAATGCTCTCTCCTTCAATTAACACGTAATAGCGAGATGTCCCTAAAGAACCAAGACCGGCTCGTAAACGTTTAGCAATATCCTTAATGTGGAAAGTGTTTTCGTTATAGTTGAGAGCACCTACTAGAGTTTCACCATAAGCGGACATGGCCTTGGTAATAGCGTCTTTTTCAACGTCGCTAGCTTGACCTAACTTAATGTTGGAGGTGTTGTAATAACGTTCACCCTTACTGTCTGTAGGAAACCATTTATCGAGCATCTTTACTCTTTGATTCTTTTTTTGATTTTTTTCCTCAAGCTCAGTCAGGACTTTCTCCAACTTGCTGGAGGTCTCATCTTTTGTGAAAGATATTTTCAACTCATTGTTATTCCCACGGTAAGAGTCTAAAGTGTCGAGATAGGATTCGGCGAACTCCTCAACTAGCTCAATACGTTCTTTTTTAGACAAGAGTTTTTTCCCTTCCTTGTGTGACACCAACTTATTCTGCTGGTCTTCAACTAGTACTATACTTGCTGCCATACGCCAGAGATCATATTGGTAATCAGCAATGACCGACTCATCAAAGTCATTGAGAGCGAAGACTATTTCTCCAATACTATTAGCAAAAGCTCCAAAGTTATCGGCATGCTGATCTCCTGTCAACCAAGTTTTAGTCTTGGGATTACCAAACTCGTTCAGACGGAAATCTCCAGTTAAATCCCGCCAGAAAAGTGAGTCAGTAGCTCGATAAAATGTAAAAGGAGAACAAGACATCTTGCAATACTTGTAATTCAACAGCTCAGGCATTGACAATAGATTCAAGTTTTCATCGGTAATAGTTTTAACAACAAGAGCTCCACGCTCTTGTGCTAATATTGGCTGTGCGGCAAAGGCGGCGCTAATCAGAGTAATTAGAGTTACGCTGAGCATCAAATCAACTATTTTCTTCAAAGTCTTCATCATGGGAATTTGGTCAAGAAGCCATAAATATTAACAGATCTATAACATTACCCTTGATTGACCAGTGCTGGGTTTAAGATCTACCCCACCACTGTGGCGAGTGAATTAGAGATTTAAGGATGAGTATGCGATCTCGAGTCAAAAATATTAAAACTAAACAGTATAGTCTGCCCTTAGTGAACTTTAGTCAATAAACAAGCCTACATCAACTCTAAAAAACTCGGCTAGAGCTTTAGCTTGAGCTTTGCTAATGCCACGTTTACCATTGATTATCTCTGAAATGACTCCCCTAGAACCAATTACGTTTACCAGATCTTCCTGCTTAAGATGATTGGCCTCCATCAAGTGGAGTAGTATCGAAAGTGGAGTAGATTCGGGAATGGGATATTGCTCGCTCTCGAATTTTTCTATTAAGGTAACTATCAGTTCTAGTAGGGCATCCTCTTCGTGGGTGCGATTTGGCCGATGCTCCAACTCCTGAGCATCGGCGATCGCCCGCTCATTTTCCGTTTCTGTTGTAATTACTTTGGGTTGATATTTGGCCAGTAAAGCAGCGTAAGATTCTCGATTAAAAGTAAGGGTCATTTTTCCACTTCCCTTTGTCGTATTCAGCGTGGGTGAGAACGTATTTGATGTAAATCTTTTGGCTGGAATAGATGAGATCTACGATTAAGCGATAGTTATTGCCTTTGATATTGAAGACAGTGAAGTTTCCAACTGCTTCTGCATGATTATAAGTCCCTTGGACATCAGTCAAATTTTGCCATTTAGCAATACATGCTACCCTGTACCAATCGTAAAGGGCATCACAGGAATCTGCATGGGCCAGGCAAAATTCCCTGAGAATCCGGCGACTGATTACACGCATCACTACCTCAATTTTATCTGCCTCTATGTTCTCAAAACGAGAACAAAAGGTCAATTGTTGGGCACTGGTCAATTAAATCTAACAGATTGATGGGAAACATAGCGCTCGCGGTTGAAGAAAATCTTCCAGGTGTAAATTTCTCGTGTTCTCTCCCTCGAGCACTTAAACTACACTGTACAGTATAAAACAATAACCTTTGATATTAATGTATTAGTGTTATTTAATTAGTATTAAATTCTTGGTCTATTATTATTATTCTTTTGGTGCTAATGAAATAGTGCTAAATTGGGGGTATGGATATGAAAGAACTAAGAAAACAATCGGGTTTAAAAGCCGAAGAAGTAGCAGTAAAAATTAATGTTTCAGTTTCGACAGTAAGAAACTGGGAGCAGGGGAGAACGTCACCGACTTTAAGTGTCGAGCAATTTGTTTTGCTTTGTCAGTTATATCAATGCGATATAAATACATTACATCAAGCTTCTAAGCAGTCAGAGTTAGAGTTTGAGATGAGGAAGTCAAATCCCAAAAGCCAAGTTGGTTGAGTATATTTGTATTGTTTATTTAAATTAGGATTCTTGCTTATAATCCAGTTCGCACATTTCATTTTGTGAGAAGGATGGAGAATATTTTGTCTTCTGTAGATAGACTAGTTTAGTCAGTATAAACACTTAATCCTTTAATATATAGATTTTGATCTACTTTTTGATAGTTGGTTAAGTTTTTCCCGCCCAATATATTAATGGATTAATATCAATCTATTGACAGCATTGGTATTAATGGATTAGTATTAATCGGTGCGAAAAAACCCCGCTACCTGTTCTCAACAGTGAAACGGGACTTATCTAAAAAAAACATTATGTTCATTGTACAAGTAAAAGCAAAGCAACTGCAGCAACTAACGCTACTAGCACCAAGCGTAGTTTATGACGAAGAAAAGCAGATTGTTTATTTAGGGTACGATTCGAGAGAGGTAAAAGGATATCTCTCAAGTCTTGAAACCTTATATCGTTGCGAAGAGATAGAGGTAAGAGCTCCCAAATATACCGATGGCGATCTCGAGATAGTGATTCGAGATCTGCCGGAAAATTGCCCTAACAAAGTCAAGATTTAGTAACTAGAAAGAGAGCGCGCCGCTACGCGGATACCGAAGGTATCGTCTCATAGAAAAAGGCGATCGCTCTATTCGGAGAATATATAGGAAGATTTAACAATTTAACAGGCGTAGAAACCTTTGTGGGAGAAGCGATTGTGAAGGTTCACGGAGAGTTATGTCTATTTTACTTGATAATTAAATCAAGCTTATCTAGTTCATGGGAGGTCTTCTCATGAGCTGGACTTATTTCACATCGGGAGAATGCCCAATATGCTGGGGGTTGAGAAGAGATTGTAGGCAAAGCTTAGATACTTTGTTGGTACATTGCCGCTATAGAGAAGCGAACCCGCCAGACTGGGAGGAAGTAAGACCGGATGCATGGGGATTTATGATGTGGCGGCATATAAGCACACGTGCATCATATAATAAGTCTAATCCTGGTGCGGCTTGGAAAGAGCTACAAAGGATAAAGAAGGTCAAAACAGAGCAGCAGCAAAGTAAGACGAGAGATAATGGTTTATCTATCGCCCAATTAGATCGCGAAATAAGAAAAGTATCAGATCAATTGAGCTTGAGTATAGCTGACAGAGAAAGATTGAGATCGCGTTTTTCAGTAATCACAGATAATGTAGAAGAGCTCGAGCGCCTAATAGCAGAAAGCGGCTGTAAGTCGGTAAGCCAGTGGCAGAAGCTTCATAGGCCAGTAGACGATCGCCTGCCAGGGGTGAAGGAAGGAGGACGGAGTCTTTTAGTAAGAGGGGAGGGAATTTTATGTCCGATCGCTAACGGCCAGGGAAAGTATATTGGGTGGCAGGTAAGGCTAAATAATCCCACAAAGGGTCAAAAGTATGTCTGGCTAGCTGGGGAACGAAAGAGGGCAAATCGACCAACATCTCACCTGCCATCTGGAGAGCTGCCGATCGCGTTATATTTACCCAATTCTTCAATACGTGGAAACAAAGTATATATAAATACTATCGGCTTAGCAGAAGGAATAGGATTTAAACCCCAAATAGCTTCACAAAGATTAGGAATACCATTTATCGGTGCTAGTGGAGGAAATTTTGCAGGGAGTAAGAAATTATTAAAAGAATATTTAGATTTTCTCGGCTGTAACAAAACGACACAAATAGTGTTGTTTGCGGATGCAGGAGCAGTCAATAATCGTAGTGTGGTTCATGTCTATAAGAAGACGATCGATCTCTTAGAGAGCTGGGGATACCAAGTTTTGATCGCCTGGTGGGGTCAAGTCTCAAAAGAAGATGGGGATATTGATGAAATCCCAACTGAGAAGTTAGAGAAGATCGAATACATAAGCTTCAAGGAATTTCTAAGCTTTGGCAGTGAAGAGATTTACGATCGAAGTTTTCCCCTAGTTAGAAGCGATCGATTAACCTCCGAAGAAGAAGCAAAATGGTTCAAGGGTACGATCGACAGAACCATAACCGAGCAACAAAGAATATTAACAATAGCCCAGAAAAAAGCGATTTGTGCCTCGGAAAATAGTGACGCTCGCGATGGAGAAAATAAGAAAAAGCGTTGGCCAAAGATAACTGGTTCTAACGCAGTCAAACTAAGAGAAACTCATCGACTGAGCTACAAAATTGACCATCGTATACACGAACCTAGACTACCAGATTTAACAGATTTAATACCGTGGAGAGGAATATTAAACCTAAAAAGTGCCAAGAATACAGGCAAGTCATATCAAATAAGGAAAATGATAGAAACTGCCAAACTTGAAGGCAGGAAAATTATTTCCATCACCCCAAGGGTAGCATTAGGAAGAGAACAATCAGCC
>JASJDA010000093.1 GCA_030065755.1 Prochloraceae cyanobacterium
ACCTACCTTTTTCCCTTTCCTTTCTCCTTTTAAGCTACTAAAGTAATTATTCCAGGCTTGTTGTAAGTCTCTAAATGATTGTTGTAAAACAATATTAGATACTTCAGATAGCCAGTATCGACTTGCTGTCTTTTTAGCTTGGGTAATTACTTGTTTGTCTACATTTTTAGGCCTTGGTTGCCCTTCTAAGCTAGCTTTCTTATACAACCAGAGCGCGTCGTTCCACACAACACGAGCGCAACCAAAAGCTTTTGCTAATGGTTCTATTCGATCACGTAGTTAAAACTTTCAAACATTCCCTCAATATCTTTATTGGTTAACATTTGTTGAGCTAGCATCATCCCGACTTCCCATGCTTTTCTGGTGTCATCGGTTGAAGGCTTTTTGGCTAATTGTTTTAACTCTTGTAACTCATTGTTTTGACTAATCATCCGATTAATCACATAGTTAAAACTTTCAAACATTCCCTCAATATCTTTATTGGTTAACACTCGTTGAGCTAGCATCACCGCATTTTTATAAATGGCTACCCATGCTTTTTGGGTATCCTCGGTTGAGGGCATCTTCGCTAACTGTTGAATCGTAATATTGCTGGCATTGACATAAAAAGTCACTGGTAAAGTACGTTCTGAAGCTTGAAAATCTTTCAACAATTTTTGAACATTCTCAGGACTTGCGGGATCTTGGAGGGTTAGTTCCAGTTCTCTTTGAGCTTTGGCTTCTTGAGACAACACGATTAAAGCTGGAATAGATTCTGGTTTGAAGCGAACAAATTTAACATTACTGGGACGATCGGGTAATAATTGGTTTAATTCAAGCTTCAATCGTTGATAATTTCCCAATTCCTCAGCATTTAATGGCTCAAATATCAAATCTGAACCTTTTAAATTAAGTTGCCGCAGGCGAATATGTGGGTGAATTTGGGCATACCTTTCCAGGAATTGACTTTCAAAAAGTTGGTTGGCATTTACTACCAACCAACCTCTTGCCTCACACAACAAATTAAACTGAGTTGCACTGCCCGACTCATCAAAATAAAGTATTTCTAATGGAGATTGGCCTCTTTGATTGGCTTTGTGAAAGTAAGTTGGCAAATTCATCATTCCCTGATTTGTTTGAAAGGGAACTAAATCATCTACCGCATTAAAGAAGGTTTCATCTTGTAATGCCATCCTCTTGAAGTCATAGTGGTGCCATTGGCAAATTTTGGCAAATTGCGCTGGTTCTTCTTGGGATAGTTGGGGTAAATGCTCGATAATAAACGTTCCCAAAGATTCCCGAATTGCTTTCTGGATTGAATCTTGTTTAACTGCGTCTCTCGAAGCTGTTAAGGTTAAGGCAGGTGAGTCAATAATTCCTCGGACAAACGTCGCCCAAGGGGGTAAGATGTCCTGATTAGCTTGCATCACAAACATCCGCGATTGATAGATGTCAACTAAACCAGCTGTAGAAGAGTCTAGAGTGCCATATTCAGAGATATACAGTACGCCATCGACAGGATAGGGAGAGCGAATATGAATCGGGATAACTGAGAGGGGACGATCGGGAAAACGCCGCACTAAAAGAGCCATGAGATCGAGGATTTCTGCTTTGGGCTTTTGGCTGTAATCCCGATGCCAAGGAGCATTGATCGCATTAATGGGGTCTTGTTCTTCATTTAAATAGATGGGGATAGGGAGAAAATCAGCGTATTTGACAATTGCCTCCCGTAAATCCCCCGCATTTAACATATATCGGTAATTATCGTTGATATATAGGGTGACGGTTGTCCCTGGCTCTTTGCGATCGCCTGGTTCTAGAGTGTAAGTTTTTTCCCCTTCACTTTGCCAACGCCAAGCTGGATTCTTTGGTTTCCAGGAACGAGTTTCCACCACTATCTTGTCAGCGACTATGAAAGCTGACAACAAACCAATCCCAAACTGACCAATTAAGGATACATGAGCAGCTCGCCCTTTTTCCAATAATTCTTGGCGGAAGGCTTCCGTACCGCTACGCCCGATAGTCGAGAGGTATTCTCGAACCTCTTTTTCTGTCATTCCAGCTCCATTATCAATGAAGGAGATAGTCGCTGCTTTCCTGTCAATTTTGACTCGAATATTTCCTTCTGGGGCTTTTTCTGATTGTAATTCTTTGCGCAGTTTAATTGAATCATGGGCGTTTTGCAGCATTTCGCGCACAAAGACATCTGATTCTGCATAGAGGTTTTGGGCGAGTAGCTTAATTAAACCCTGTAAATCAATTTGAAATTCGGCAGTGCGTAGCTCAGACATTGAATGAATCTCTGCTCTATATATTTTTATTCTAGATACCTGAATTGAAGCTGAATCACTTTAATCAGAAATGTTGAACTAGAAACATAACTTTACATTTAAAGCTATAATATCTCTAAATAAGATCTACTTCATTTGTCCAATTATTTAAGCCACATGGGAAAAGAATTTTATTTTTATTTGTCCCTTTTTTCTGTCTTAATTTTTTGATTGCTTTGTTTAATATCTACAGTTAATAAATAATGAAATATTGGCGAGCTCGTAAATTTTCCGCTACGAAATTTAAGCATTTTGGTGGAGTTAAGCGTAAAACTTTTAAATCATCGCTTAAAAATCTTCAATATTTTATCCTATCGATATAGAAATCGGCATCGAAGTTTTGGCTTAAGAGCTAATTTAATTGCGGAATTTATAATTGCGAATTAGCCAGATAAATTGAGAAAAAATAAATAAAATAATCGGAAAAATCAGCTATTAATTAATACCTGAATCCATTTTTTATGTCAATTTTTCGTACATTGCGCGCTCACCAGTTCCAGCCCTCGCGCCGCTACGCGGATCTCTCCGAGATCGCTAACTCCAACCCTTCAACAAAATAATCTTTTATTTTATCACCGCCAGAAAGATCGCACTGAATTTTCAGGAAGGAGAAAGGATTCTCCCTTTCCCCGTTAACCTTTTGCCTCTTATTTCTCTTTACTGCTTTAGCGGTTAACTTCTTGATATCTTGCTAACGCTATGAGAGGAAAATATTGCTGGTACATGTGATATTTGATGTAGAAATGACAGGGGAAACCTGTACCAGTGAAATAATCTTCGTCCCAGGTACCGTCATCGCGCTGAGTAGAAACAAGATAGTTAATACCGCGATCGATTGCTTCTTTTTCTAATTTACCAGTTGCCTTGGCAGCATCCAATAAACCAATTAACGCCCAAGCTGTTTGAGATGGGGTAGTGTCTCCAATTCCTTTAAATGATGGATCTTTGTAACTAAAACAAGTTTCTCCCCATCCGCCATCAGAATTTTGTACGCTAACTAACCAAGCTACAGCTTTTTCAATGTGTTTTGCGTGAGTTTTGGGTGCAATTAAAGCTAATGCAGATAAAACACCACTGGTACCGTAAATATAATTTACGCCCCAACGACCGAACCAACTGCCATCAGTTTCTTGTTCGTTTTCCAAATATACAAGCCCTCTTTCTACCCTTTTTTTATCCATAGATAGATTGCACTGACCGAGCATTTCTAATACCCTAGCGGTAACGTCGGCGGTATTAGGATCGATCATGGCTTTGAGGTCGCCGTAGGGGATAGAATTAATCCAGTCCTGGTCGTTATCGATATCGAAAGCAGCCCAACCGCCAGCTTTACACTGCATAGTTGCCATCCATTTTACGCAACGATCGATCGCTGCTTGTTTTAATTTCTCGTCGGGCATTTTGACCCCATCGAGTGCCATAACTACTACAGCAGAGTCATCTAAATCTGGATAAAATCGATTCTCAAATTCAAATGACCAACCTCCTGGTTGTCCTTCTTTATTTTTAACTGTCCAGTCGCCATAATCTAGAACTTGCTTGCTCAATAACCATTCTCCTCCTCTCACTAAAGCGGGATGGTCTTTTGCTATTCCCGATTCTGAGAGAGCTCGCAAACACCAAGCAGTGTCCCAGACCGGAGAAACACAGGCTTGAATTCTATAAGTATCTTCTGTTTCGATCGCGAAGTTATCTATTGCAACCATTCCCCGATGTATTATCGGGTCTTTAACATCATAGCCGAGGCAGCGAAATGCTAATAGAGAGTTGAGCATCGGGGGCATAATTCCCCCCCAGTCTCCGCTAACTTCTTGTCTTTCTATAATCCATTTTTCTGCAGCAGCTAAACCTTCCGATCGAAAAGGCACTAAATTGAGGTCTTCTGCCAGTTTAAAACCATTATCTAGCCACAAAAATATATCGGACCAGTCGTTACTTCTGGGTAATTTGTAGCTGACGTTTTTAACTCCTTCTGCATAGAGTTCGTCTAAATTAATTTTAGGGTTAATTTGATATACAGGTTTTTTATCAAAGACAATTAATAGGGGTACGGTGCTACTTCTCGCCCAACTGGACATTTCATAGATAGTGAAGGGGAAGTTTTCTGGAAATAGCATAATCCAGGGGGGAATGGAAGGAAGACCCTGCCAGTCGTAGCAACCGATGAGTGCTAGGTGGAATTTTGTGAAAATTCGGGTTTTGCTAATGCCACCTCGTTTTAAGATAAATTCTTTTGCCTTAATCAAGGCTGGGTCTTTGAGTGGAACTCCAAGCAAGCGCAGTGCCATGTATGCTTCTACTGAGGTACTCAAGTCGCCCCCATCGCCGTAGAATAGTTCCCAGCCTCCGTGTTCTCTTTGTTGCGATCGTAAATAAGCTTCTGCTTTGTATAAGGGTCTTGTTTTATCTGTTCCCCAAATTTTATGCAGCAGAATAACTTCGCAAGTCAAAGTAACGTTAGATTGTAGTTCTGCCCACCAGTAACCGTCGGGATATTGAATAGAAAGTAAATGATTTTGACTTGCAGCAATTGCTTGTGCGATCGTTTTTCGAGTAATTCTGTCTTGTGTCTGCATTCTTTTTGGTTTCCGTTCGACTCCAATTCACACTATTTATAGTAGCTTAATAGTTCTTAAGCATTTTTGCGAACGGATAAAATATATTTTTGTGGGAAGTGTGGGGAGTGTGGGGAGTCTGAGGAGTATAGGAGGTGTGGGAAGATTATTATTTTCAAGTTTAACTTCCCCCTCTTCCCCCTCTCCCCCTCTCCCCACACTCCCCCATCTCCCCCTCTCCCCCTCTCCCCCTCTCTCACGGGGACGAGCGAGTAGTTATCTTTCAGCTCTCAAATCTTCGAGGGAGCGACTTAGAGCCTCGGATGAAGAAGATTGTACCAGATACATACTGAAAGGTTTTTCGCTAACGTATTCGGCATAAGATGCTTGTAGATAGGAACGATAATTGGGACTATTGTCAATATAAGACTCGAAAAATGCCGGAATCATTGCGTAACCGTAGCTCTCGAACAAACCTTCTTCGGGTTGGTCTAAGGTTCGTATGGATTTAAGTAGGTCGCCAACTGACTCTTCCAGGCGAGATTCGTCAACATGTGAAAGTCCTCTTACCAAAACTAGATAGTTATCTTCTCCTCTCAGCCAGGTAAAAGAGAGTATCTGTTCTGTTAATGCTGGGGTCGCTGGATCTTCAGTACCTGCAACTAGAAATACCGGAATTTCAATCTTACTGAGACCCTTGGGGCCAAAAATACTGGAATTCAGTGGATTGACTGCTATGACAGCTTTGACTCGCGGATCTCGGAAATTATAAGTTTTCCGCTCTAGTTCTAATCCCCGACACTGAAGCAATAATGATAAATTGGCATCCCAAATTTCTTGATTGCAATCTTTTTCTAATTGCTGGAAATCAATTTCGGCACCTGCTAGTGCTAAGGCTGTATAACCGCCAAAAGAATGACCCATAACCCCAACTTCACTGAGATCGAGTTTTCCTTGATAATTACTTTGATTCTGCTTTTCTAGTTCGTCGAGCAGGTAGGTAACATCTAGAGGTCGATCGATGAATTCATTGAGTTCAAATATTTCTCTGGCATAGCCAGAGAGCATATCTTTAAACTGTTTATTATCGCTCCCTGGGTGTTGGGGAGCAACAACCAAATACCCGTAGGTAGCTAGATGTTCGGCCTGCTTTTGAAAGTGTTTGCGCTCGGAAGCTAAACCGTGAGAAGCTATCACAACGGGTGTTTTACCTTTTCTCCACTGTTTTGGGCTGTAGATGTCAACTTTAAGTCTACGTCCTCTGCTTCGATCGTTGAAGGTTCGGGTTATTCTGTTATAGCCGAATTTTCCTGGATTTCTCAAATCTGGTAAACTGGCAAAATTAACTTTTTTTGAGGCAGCAGCTTCTTGTGATGACAATTTTTTCATTTCTGTTGTCATCTGTTTGGTGTCTTTTATGAGATCTTTTACCTTATTGGCTACCTGAATGAGATTTTTCGCGTTTAGTTCTGGGTCTTTGGAAAATTGACGCAGAAAATTTATAATGGTCAAACCATCTGCATCCGTAGCAGCTTTATACACAGCTGAGCGAATTGCATATTTACCATTTCGACTTCCTTGAAGACGAATCAGTTTCCCTGCTTGAGTGAGTATCTCTTCTCCGATGGGAGTGCGTAAGAAGCGATTGATTTTCATCGGATCGATCTTCTCTCCCTTCATCAATAGAGCCTTGCGAAACTCAGCTTGCTGTTCTGGCTTCATGCGGTTGACAACTATCTTGACACTATCTCCTACCTTGCCTTCTCTAGCAAACGTTTCTAGCTCGTCTATATTCAGTGAAATTGAAGCGCCTTCGTAATCAATTATGAGGTTTTCTGCTGCCTCTACGGGTACACTAGTCAATATAGCGGGAACAATTCCCAGTACTAGAGAGCGAACTAAACTAGATCTGAAAAATTTCTTAGGCTTAGTATAATTTTTTGCTTGTTGGCGAGATATTTTTCTTTTCATAGTATCTTGACATAAAATACTTTTTGCGATCGAAAAAGATAGGTATAGCAAATACCTATCCTGGTTTATATTGTAGCGATCGAATTTAAAGAATTTTATAAAATCAAAATTCTCGACAAAATGTCGAGAATTGGAAGTTTTTCTTAAAAAAATTATTAGGTTAAATTTGTCGTTCAAGCAATTTGAGAAATTGTTTTCGCCATCTCAAAATCTTTTTCTGTTAGACCACCTGCGTCGTGACTGGTTAAGCTAACAGTTACTTGATTATATGATATTGCTAGATCGGGATGATGCCCTGCTGACTCTGCGGGTTCGACTAATTTGTTGACAAAGTTAATTGCTTCGATAAAATCCTTAAACTTATAAATTCGCTCGATTTCTTTATCTTTTAACTCCCACCCAGATAACTGACCGATGCGATCTTGTATTTCTCCTTGGTTAAGTAACTGAGCCATTCTCGTTTCCCCCTCAAATTCTTGAAGTCACCATTGGATCTTACTATAAATACTATCCGCTCTCTCTTTAGATGTTTTAGCTCAATTGCTTAACACCTAAAGAGAAAGCGGTCTAGGGGGTCTTCTGATTGAAACCTGACTGCTGGGAGAAACCCATACAGTACTTATTGTGGTAGCATCAGCTACTAGTAACCTCCGAAGAGATTTAAGTAAGCTGTTAGAGAATAGCCCCAGCACGCAGCCGGCTATCTTCAACCAGGAGACCCACGATCGTACTACTACTATCTATCATGGGCATCACCTCCTTTAATCCCTGAGCGGTTTGTTTTCTTAACAACCAAAACTAATATATCACAATTTTTCAGAAGCTGTTTGCTCAAAAGTAAAGCAATTGTGTAAAAACCGTTGCAGGTAAGATGGATATTGGCCAAAATGCAGGTGAATGTAAGACGCGTGAAGGCTGAGCGAATACCATCCTTCACGAGTTGGTTTTGCAGAAGATTGATATGTTTCGATCGCAAATAGAGGATTTTGAGAATTAGAGTTAAGCTGGGAACGATGGAACTCGTGTCCTGATATAGTTTCCCCAGTAGTAAATAATAAACTATCCCCCAGGGCAGTTGCTCGACGATATCCTAAGGTTAAAGTTTTACTCATCACAGCAGTTGCGGGCAATATTCCCACCATCGGCAATGCTTCCCCTTCAAAATTGACGATCTTCTGGCACAAATACATTAAACCTCCGCACTCTGCATAGGTAGGCATACCTGCTTTAATTGCTTGTTTTACGGACATTAAGGCAGATTTATTCTCTGTTAGCTGTGAGGCGAAAACTTCGGGGAAACCTCCACCAAAATAGAGTCCCTGGGTTTGTGGAGGCAAATTTTCGTCGGCTAGAGGACTCCAGGGAATTAATTTTGCTCCTAAATGTTCGAGAAGATCTAAGTTGTCTTGATAGTAAAAGTTAAAGGCGCGATCGCTTGCTAGGGCTATTTTTATAGGAGAGGGGGTGAGGGGGTGAGGGGGTGAGGGGGTGAAGGGTTTATTTGTTACTTGTAGGAGTGGAAGTAATTTTTGCCAGTTGAAGCTTTCTTTGGCTAGTTGGGCTAGTCGATCGAAAATAGTATCTACTTGGTTTATTTCTGCTGCGGGTACTAGTCCTAGATGTCTGTCGGGGATACTAATATTCTGCTGACGGCGTAAAATTCCTAAGATTGGTATTTTTAAGGGTTGTAGGGCTTCTTTGAGTAATTCTAAGTGCCGATCGCTGCCTACTCTATTTAAGATTAAACCTGCGATTTTAATTCTTGAATCGAAAGAACGATAGCCGTGGGCGATCGCGGCTACTGAACCTGACAAACGACTGCAATCTATTACTAATATTACTGGCAAGTCGAGCAGTCTTGCTATATGTGCTGTACTGGCAAAATCTTTAATAGTTGTGGAGTTGTCTTCTTTTTTGATGCCGTCAAATAGTCCCATTACCCCTTCTACTAAGGCGTAGTCTGCACCTTGACAGTGACGATCGAAACAAGACTGGACGTAAGTTTGAGAGGTAAGTAGGGGGTCTAAATTGCGACAGGGACGACCTGCGATCGCGCTGTGAAACATGGGATCGATATAGTCTGGACCCACTTTAAAAGATTGAACTCGACAACCTTTTTGAGATAAAAATGAGAGTAGGGCTAATGTTACTGTGGTTTTGCCTACCCCACTTCTTTCTCCTGCGATAACTACAGTCATTGACAAAAACAATAGTATTTTTTAGCTAGAAAATTAACCCCGCAGAGAGACGTTCAATGGAACGTCTCTACAGAAAAATCTATTTGTAGCGATCTAAGAGTGCTTGCAAACCTCCTTGATATCCCGACCCTACTGCATTAACTCGCCATTCTCCGTCTTTGCGATAGAATTCAGCCATGATAATAGCTGTTTCAATGGAAAAATCCTCATCTAAATCGTAGCGAAGCACTTCTTCTTTGGTTTCTACATTAACTAAGCGAACGTAGGCATTATTTACTTGACCGAAATTGTGTCCCCTTTTCTCGGCTTCGTAAACAGTAACGGTAATTGCCATTCTGTCTACATCTTCGGGGATTTTTCTAAAATCGACAATCATTGCTTCGTCGTCTCCTTCTCCCGCACCAGTGCGATTATCTCCCATTAGTTGAACTGATTGACCTGGATCCGGACTGGTCAGGTTATTGTAAAAAATAAAGTGTTTGTCGGAAACTAATTTTTCGTCAGCACCTAAAAGGAAAACAGATACATCCAGGTCAAATTCTCCACCCGTGTCGGTGACATTAACGTCCCATCCCAAGCCAATAAGTGCTGCGGATATACCTGGTGCAACTTTTTCTAGGGATACTTTTTGTCCTTTTTGTAGTGAAATTGCCATTATTTTTACCTAATTTAGATGAAATTTAGTGAAATTATCGAAAAACTAGGAGATGGAGTAGAGCGCCATAGCTTGACAGTTAATAAAGATTGTAACCCTGAAATTATCGGGGTTGCTCCAGTTGATACTGCTGGTGCTGCTACCCTCAGCTATATTGAGGGTAGTAAGTTTGCTGCTATGGTGAATACAACAACTGCTCGTGCTCTAATTTTGCCATTAGACGATTCACTTTTGCTCCAGGCAACCGAAAGAGGTATTGCTTGGGTTGCTACAAAAGATCCTAGATTATTATTTGCTGGCGCGATCGCCCTATTTTATCAACCTTTCTGTCCCTCTCCAGGAATTCATCCTACAGCAATAATTGACCCCTCAGCAGCGATCGGTCGAGATGTTTATATAGGTCCTCACGCTGTCATTCAAAAAGGGGCGAAAATCGGCGATCGCGCAATTATTCATCCTAATGTGGTCGTCTATCCAGATGTAATGGTAGGCGATCGTACTGTTCTTCACGCTAATTGTACTCTACACGAAAGAACCCAAATAGGTGCTGATTGCGTTATTCATAGCGGTGCGGTAATTGGTGCAGAAGGATTCGGTTTCGTCCCTACTCCCCAAGGTTGGTTCAAAATGGAACAGTCTGGCTGCACTGTTTTAGAAGATGGGGTAGAAGTGGGTTGTAATAGTGCTGTCGATCGCCCTGCAGTTGGCGAAACTCGCATCGGACGCAACACTAAGTTAGATAATTTAGTCCATATCGCTCACGGATGTCAGGTTGGAGAAAATTGCGCCTTTGCTGCACAGGTTGGGTTAGCAGGAGGGGTTAAAATTGGTAATGGCGTTCTTTTGGCAGGACAAGTAGGGGTAGCTAATCAAGCGAAAATTGGCGATGGGGCGATCGCTACTGCTCAATCTGGCATTCACAATGATATTGCACCCAAAGCAATAGTTTCTAGCAGTCCTGCAGTTCCTAATAAGTTATATCTGAAGGTTTCTGCTATTTACAAGCGTCTCCCTGAAATGTATCAAACTCTCAAGCGACTTCAGAAAAAGTTCGATGAAACAACTCGATCGAGTACAAATTTTGAGAAAAGCGAACGCTCAAAATAATCTCTAATAGTGCTAATTGCTGTTAGCTATCAGACAAAATATTCAACGGCAAACAGCAATCAGCCAACAGCTAACACCCAACAAGAATCGACAAATTGAACTTTTTTGAATTATTTTTTATTTATATTTTGTATCAACTCTATTGGGTTAGCTGCATTTAGACCTTCTTGTTCCAAGGCATAAATGATTTTTGGTATTTGCATAAATGCAGCCGATCCTAACAATAAGAAGAATGCGATAGTGCCAAATAAAATCAGGTGATTTCCATAATTTGACATTTTTTCTTCTGGTAAATCATCTAGATCTGGCAAGCATTCTTTTTCCATGGAAAAATTCAAATTACTTCCACTTGTAGGCCCAAAAGATAACCAACTTTTATTACTATTGTATTGGGAGAATGAGGGAGAGCGACGATCGGAGTTTTTGTCTTTCATTGTTGATTCTCCTGTTTGAATATTAACTATATTCTTAGTTCTACAGCGAGGGAGCTATTGCTGCTCGATTGGCTGCACAAATCTTAAATTTAAACCAGTGAAGAATTTTACTGATTTAAATTTCTAATTATTACTTCAAGTTGGCTTTTCTGATTTCCTGATTTTTGTAATATTTATTTATACAATTTATGGGGAAGTAAAGTTATCTATATTGAGTAATATTAAGTATAAATTGAGGGATAAAAATGAAAAAAATACAGGAGAAAATCGATAAGATTTACTCCTGGCTTGGCTACCTATTGTTTAACTCGGACTCGTTGAGTTATGGCAGTGATCCCATCTTCGCGAATAACAATAGCTGAATACCAAAGAGTCTCAGGAGCTTTCGGTGCTTGCACTAACTTAAAAATACCTCCTGCTGGTAGTGCTTGTAGCTCAAATTCACCTGGATTTAGATAGCGATTGCTATCTATTTTATCTTCCATTGCTGCACCCAATAATACCTGAGTACCCAAAGGTTCATTAACAATTACGTCAAAGCCAAACTTTTGACCGACACTAACTGTCTGTGGCAAATTGAGGGTGATTTGGGGAGGATTAGTACCTGTAGTAATCTGAGTACGTTCGGTTAAGATTTCCTGTTTAATAACTTTTTGGTTAGCGAAATGCTGACGCGATCGGATAGTGGAGTTAAGTTCGATCGAGCGATCGCCACTTTTACGGACTCCTTGGATATTAGTGATAGTTTCAGCTACGAAGCGATCGCCTTGTTTTTCCCATGACTGTAGTTTGGTGCTGTAATTTAGTCTGGGGTATTTTTTCCACATTTGAGTCAAAGCCTCAGAAAGACTAGAATGACTCAAACCATCTGAGTTGGTAAAATTGGGGCTGTAAAGCCTCATTACCTCTGCTACATTCTGACGGTTAGCAGCTTCTTCTATCTCACGAATAACCTCTTTTAGTTCCCTAGGAGCAGTCTGAGCACTTTCACCGCTAACAGGACTACTTAAAATGGTAGTTATGCTAACAGCGCACAGAAGAGAAATTGACCAACTCCAAGGTACAAAATGAAAAAGGCGTTTAGTTATAGTTCCAATATTGTCGGTCAGTGATAATTTGGGCATTGTAAAACAAAAACAATTCTTTCACCAATAATAATGAAATTACTTATTGCTGCTAGCGGTACCGGAGGACATTTATTTCCAGCTCTTGCACTAGCAGAACAGCTAAAAGACTATAACATTGAATGGCTTGGCGTTCCTAATAGACTAGAACAATCTTTAGTTCCTCAATGCTATCCTTTACACGCGGTACCCATTGAAGGATTTCAAGAACGTTTTGGCTTAAAGACTCTGAAGATTTTAGGAAGGTTCGTTGCTTCGGTTTTTCAAGTCAGAAAGTTACTAAAAGAATTAAAAATTGATGCAGTGGTGACAACTGGGGGTTACATCGCCGCTCCTGCTATTTTAGCGGCGCGTTTGGAAAAAATACCAGCCATACTCCACGAATCTAATTTTCTCCCTGGTAAAGTTACTCGCTTTTTAAGTCCTTTTTGCCATACTGTGGCTCTCGGTTTTGAAGGAGCTGCTGAATATCTGCCTCGCGCTCGCACGGTTTATGTTAACACTCCCGTGCGCTCTCAGTTTCGATCGCATGCTAATCTGGATTTGCCTATTCCTTCAGATGCTTTCCTTATTGTGGTGGTCGGAGGGTCTCAAGGTGCTGTGGCAATAAATCAATTAGTGCGTCAGTGCGCTCGGACTTGGTTGTCTTCTGAAGATGTTTTTATCGTACACTTGACTGGCGATCGAGATGAGGAAGCTAATAGTTTTCAACATCCTCAATATTTAACCATGCCTTTTTACGAAAATATGGCAGGATTGCTACAAAGGGCAAATTTAGCTATTAGTCGTGCTGGTGCGGGAACTTTAACTGAGTTAGCTGTAACCAGTACCCCTGCTATTCTCATCCCTTACCCTTATGCAGCTGAAGACCACCAAAATTATAATGCTGAGGTTTTTGGTGCTGCTGGAGGAGCTATTGTTTTTCGTCAATCTGAACTTACTGCCTCAATTTTAGAGAATGAGGTGTCGAAATTGCTGCGATCGCCTTTGGAATTGGAAAAAATGACTGCTGCTACTGCTAGCTTAGCAGTTACCGATAGTGCGGAACGTTTGGCTGATTTGGTGCGCGCGATCGTTTAAAATTAAGACACTATTAGTTATATTTATTCGCCGAGCTAAAAGCCAGCTCTAACTAAATAATAGTTAATATTATGACTAACGCTAAAGAAACCTATGAAGCTAAGATCTTAGAAACCCCGATCGAGAATGGTGAGAGATTAGGGCTAGTAGAGACTGAAATCAAACTTCTCAAACAAGATGTGCAAAAATTAGATCCGAAAGTAGACAACGAGTTTGGGCGATTAAATTCAAAAATTAGCTGGTTATTTGGCGCTGTATTTGCTGTGGGAGCTAGTATTTTAGCTGCATTGTATGCACAACCAATTTTGTCAGCTCTCAGTCAGTAAATTGGCGATCGCTCCCCTTTTCCCACAACTGATGATAGTAGGTGTTAGCGGTCGTCGCCGACAATCTACTGTTAGATTAAAACTAATGTACTGACGACAGTTCCTTCCACTACATGGGAATCACTACCTAAAAAAAAGTAAATTATAAAAATAATATAGTATTAGATATTGATTTACAGATGAATATAAATCGCTCTAAATTTTGGAGAGATTAGCTATTATTAACTGTAAATATTGTAGATATTAGAGGCGATCGCTAAACTTTTATGAAAAGAAAAACATCTTATAAACAACCAACAAAATTGATCGACAATAAGAGTTTTTTTCAGAAAAGTTGGTTTCAATCTTTAGCACTGGGGACAATATCTGCTATTTTGACCGCTATTCCTGTAAATGCCGCAGAAAAAATTTACTTCAATTACAGGGGTATTGCTTTATCAGTCAAAGTTAGCTCTCTAGAAACCTTTGCCAAAGAAGGAAAAATTAATAAAGAATTAAGAGGGTATCTGCGCGGAGTTGACCAAAAAACTAGAGATGAGTTTCGCAAGGCTCTAGTAGAAAGCCAGGAGATTAATCCGGTTCAATTGTATCGCTTTTTGACAACTCCCTTGGGAGAAGAGATACTAACCCAAGTCGGAAATATGATCCAGATTTCTGGGGGTAGGAATGGTAAATATGCCATTAGAGCGGCTGTAGTGAAATCGGCTTCAACTCCTGAAGGTTTAACCGTACTTAATATCCTAAGTCAATTTCCCACCGATATCGAATTGAATACCGATCGCATTCTCACGATGGCGAGGTTGGTGGAAAATCTGATCGCAGAAACGAAGGACATGATAGCACAAATGGCAAAATTGTCATCAATAGAAGCTGCTGCATCAGATCCAGTAAATTTCTCAGCTTTGACAGATCTAAGAGTAGCGGGTAAATACGGCGTCAGCAAAAAAACCGTCATTTTCAAAGACGAACGTAGAGAGCGTAAGTTAACAGTAGATATTTATCAACCAAAAACGTGGCGATCTGCAGGTGTAGGAAAAACCCCTGTAATAGTAGCATCTCATGGTTTAGCATCCAACCGCGAACATTATAAAAGACAAGCCTCTCATCTAGCTTCTCACGGATATTTAGTTGCAGTTCCCGAGCATCCAGAGAGCAATACAGCCCAAATCGACCAAATGCTCCAAGGCTATAGTAGCGAAATATTCAAACTCAACGAATTTATCGATCGACCTTTAGATATCAGCTACGTTCTAGACGAACTAGAAAGGCGCAATCAAAGTGAGTTTGAAGGAAGACTCAATCTAAAAGAAGTAGGCATGATGGGTCATTCTTTTGGCGGCTATACCGCTTTAGCCTTAGCTGGAGCTACGATCGATTTCAACCAACTAGAAAAAGACTGCAACCGCGAAGTTTGGATGCCTAATTTATCCTTACTGCTTCAGTGTCAAGCCTTAAAATTGCCCCGTAAAACTTATGATTTTCGCGATCGCCGAATCAAAATAATAATCGCATTAAATCCATTCAATAGCAGTATCTTCGGAGCCGAAGGCTTGAGGAATATTCAAATTCCAGTGATTCTGGCTTCGGGAAGTCAAGATCCAGCCACTCCCGCAGTAATAGAACAGCTGCGCTCTTTTATCTGGCTTCAAAATTCTAGCAAGTATCTCATTTTAGTAGAAGGACAGGCGCATATTGACATTTCTCAACTAGATGCGGGAATTACTGAAATAATTGACTCCATACCTAATCTCAAACTAGCAGATTCCAAGGTATTGGGTCGTTACGGCAATGCAATTAATTTGGCATTTTTTGAGTACTATGTTGCTAAAACATCTGACTACAGTCCCTACCTTCAGTCATCCTATGCTCAGTATCTTAGCGAACAACCTTTCGGTATATATTTGCTAAAGTCTTCCTCCTCGGTAGAAGCTTTAAAACAATCCCTCGAAGAGCTTTAAATGAGAAAACTAATTGTCAGCACCAGTAATATGGGCAAATTGCGAGAAATTCAGAAGTATTTGGCTAGTTTGCCTTGGCAATTGCAATTAAAACCCAAAGAATTAGAGATAGAAGAAACTGGCGCCACTTTTATGGAGAATGCTTGTTTGAAGGCATCCCTAGTAGCAAAAGCAACAGGAGAGTGGGCGATCGCCGACGATTCGGGATTGATGGTAGACGCTCTCGATGGCGCTCCAGGACTTTATTCCGCTCGTTACGGTAAAACAGATAAAGAACGGATCGAGCGGCTGCTAAGAGAGTTAGGAGAAACTGAGAATAGAAAAGCTCAATTTATCTGTGCTGTGGCGATCGCTCGATCGGATGGCTCTATTGCTTTACAAATTGAAGGTATTTGTCACGGGGAAATTACCCACCAAGAGCGTGGCGAAGGCGGTTTTGGTTACGACCCCATTTTTTACGTTCCTACCCAGCAACAAACCTTTGCCGAAATGAAGCCAGAACTCAAGAGTAAATTAAGTCATCGTGGCAAAGCTTTCGAGAAATTGATTCCCCAACTAAGAAGCTTAGCAGCCATAGGCTGAAGGGAACAGGGAACAGGGAACGGGTAACAGTAAAATTTTTTAGATACGCATCTGTGCTGTTTTCTATTCTCTTCAGCTATTGTGTTCCCTATTCCCTATTCCCTGTTCCCTTCTAATCGTTACTCTACAAAAAAACTCTTACACGGCTTCTAAGTCTCTTTCTCCTGTTCTAATCCGTATAATTTGTTCTACAGGAGAAATAAAGATTTTCCCATCACCAATTTCTCCGGTACGAGCAGCAGCAATAACTTTATCTATTACCATATCAACTTGAGCGTCTTCGACAACAATCTCAACCTTAAGTTTTTGTAAAAACTCCACCGTGTACTCAGAACCTCTATAGCGTTCGGTTTGGCCTTTTTGTCTTCCAAATCCTCGGACTTCCGAAACTGTCATCCCGACGATTCCAGCGTTGACTAGAGCAATTTTAACGTCATCTAGCTTAAAGGGGCGGATAATTGCTTCTACCTTTTTCAAGATTTTAACTCCTTGTGGATGTATCTATATATTTATAAGCGATTGACACTCCCAATAGATAAGGAAATTTTAGTAAAAATAATAGTTTTCTCTAACTAGTAGTCCTAGAAAGTTTCGAGCCATTGCATAATTTCTGCAGGGAGTTGAATTTTAATTCTGTTTTGAGGATTGATGCAAACGTGTTTAGTATTCGCTTTTGCTAAACATTCTTGTGGGGAAGAAGCAGTAAATATTTGATAAGCAATTTCAAACTCCTTGTTACTTAAACATTGGGGCCTTAAATTAATTAATAGTTGGTCTCCTGAAAATATTGGGTGAAAAAAATTCACCTCTGCACGAACTATAGGAATAGCAGTAGATGAATTATTAAAAAATTCCTTAAGATTAATACCAGCTACTGCGATCGATTCCTCATATGCTTCGTGGCACATTGACAACAAACGAGTAAAATAAACGACACCAGCAGCATCAGTATCAGACAAACGAACTGTACGGTGATAGGTAAAAGACATTTTTATTTGTTATCTGCGAGCAAACAACAGTCCAAATAACAAAGCGACGGTAACACTAAATATGAAGGCTTTCTCGCCGCTTTTTACAAATTAATCATTGAGTTTGAGCCTCAATTTTTTCTTTGTTTTTTTTGCTGAGACGGTTGACCGAAAAGGCTCTCAAATTCCGTTTGCTCGTCATTCAAAATAACATCTAATCCGTCATGAGGAGCGTCTATCTCATCTGAAGATGAATCATCTAGCACTCCAGAAACGTGAGAAAGCAAATCGTCTAATTGTGCTTGGGTATTATCAGTTTGTTGTTGAGGCGAACTAGCCATGAATTCCTGGCTCGATTCCAGTATTATTGCAGAATCTTGTTCAATTAGCTCGTCTAATTCTTCTACTAACTCATCAGGTAAACTATCTTCAACTGAGTATTGCTGTTGGGCTTGAGGTAGGGGAGCCGATAGCTGCTGCTGTTGGGCTGGTTGAGGTAGGGGAGCCGAACGCTGCTGTTGTTGGGCTTGTTGGGGAGCCGAACGCTGCTGTTGTTGGGCTTGTTGGGGTGCAGGACGCTGCTGTTGTTGGGCTTGTTGGGGTGCAGGACGCTGCTGTTGTTGGGCTTGTTGGGGTGCAGGACGCTGCTGTTGTTGAAATTGTTGGGGTGCAGGACGCTGCTGTTGTTGAAATTGTTGGGGTGCAGGAGCCGAGGGTTGTTGGGCTTGTTGGGGTGCAGGACGCTGCTGTTGTTGAAATTGTTGGGGTGCAGGACGCTGCTGTTGTTGAGCTTGTTGGGGTGCAGGAGCCGAGGGTTGTTGCTGTTGGGCTTGAAGTTGGTCTGGTTGTAAAGATTGTTGTAAGTTTTGAGAAAATTGACTTAACGCAACGTCAAATTCGACTTTGGCTGTGGGTGGACTGAGATTAGATTGTTGCTGTGACTGATTTAGATTTTCAGGAATGTCACCAAATAAATTTTCCAGTTGTATTTCTTCTTCCGATGAATTACTTTCAAATTCTTCAGATTGTTTGTCTAGAGATTGTAAAGCCTCATTTCTTTGTTGGCGTTGCGTGTCAGTTATGTCTAATTTACTGTGCAAACCCTGATTTTCTTCCTGTAATTCGTGCAGTTTGCTTTGCAAGCCTAGATTTTTCTGTTGTAACTGCTGTAGTTCGTTTTGTAGGTTATTATATTGCTGTTTTAATTGTTGTTCCTGACTTTGTATATTGCTCGGATATTGGTCTACTGGTTCTGGCTGCCAAGTTGCTTGAGGAACGTCGAATGACTGATTTCCTGGTTCTGGAACTACTGGCTGATAATAATTTTGTGGTGGCGCTGGCAATACTGCCTTGGAAGAAGAAGGCTTTAGCCTTCGCTGTCTTTGTTTGAGTTCTTGAACCTGCTCTTGAATCTGGTTTTTGAGAGCGTCGAACGCATCTGCTACCTTATATGAGGTTGTAACAACGCTAGTTTCTAGTTTTTCCTGTAAATCTTGTCTTTGAGCTACCCAGGCACCTGCAACGGTAGAAACTACAGCTACTGCACCAGTTTGCAATCCTTTCCCAGCATCGCTGTTAATTAGGGATCCTAGTAGGAAGCTGATACCAAAGGATACCGAACATAAATACAAAATCTGTTTAACCTTAGTTGATTCCATTTTGCCACTCGTAATATAAATTGATTTTTGTAAATGTGAGTTTTAGGGATTTACTGCCAACACATCAGGATATCCTGATGTTGAGCCTCGATAGAATTTTCATTCAAACCGACATGCCTTTAAATCTAAGTTCTCAATTGAGACAGATAAGTTATTGTTAACTAAAAGTCTATCGATTCGTAAAAGTATTTTGACCACTATTTCCATATATTTGCTTCCTAGCCAATAGCTTAGCAAAGTCGAAGGTAATTTAATTGTTTAATGTAACCACTAATACGATTAATGTTATACGATCGATGTTATTTGTTCGATTTTAGTATAAAATATCAAAGAGCTGTTTGATAATCTAAACCCAAAAAAATAGCAGTTCAGGTAGTTTTTGGCCGAAATACATACACTAACAGCCAATAGAAGTCGATAATGGCGAAGTTATCGCACTCAGGTACGAACAAAGTTAGGATTCGGAGTTTATTTTTGGCGAACCTAATTCCCCTATTAGAAAGTCAATGAATTGTCTCGCACTACGTCCTGAACGTCCGTTGTGGCGAGTAGCCCATTGTTTGGCACCAAACTCTAATAATGAACTATCGATTTTTATTTTTGCTCTTGTTGCTAGATGAGTAACTATTTTGAGGTATTTTTCTTGGTTGGCTGGCTCAAAGGTGAGAGTTAAGCCAAAACGATCGCTGAAAGATAGTTTTTCTTGCACGGTATCCCAAGCGTGGATTTCATCTCCATCTTTTGGAGGGGGTCTGTCCTCAAAAAATTCTTTAATTAAGTGTCGTCGATTGGATGTAGCGTAGACTACAACATTCTTACCTCTTGCAGTTAAGCTTCCTTCTAGTACTACTTTCAAAGCTTTAAAACTATCGTCATCCTCTTCAAAAGATAGATCGTCTACGAAAATAATAAATTTTTGAGGCAATTCTGGTAACTGCTCTACGATTTTTGGCAGGTCGTTTAAATGTAATTTGTCTACTTCTATCAATCTAAGTCCGCGATCGCTATATTTTTGTAATAAACCTTTGACTAGAGATGATTTACCGCTACCTCGACTGCCATAGAGTAAGACGTGAAGTGCTGGATATCCACCTAGTAAACACTCGGTATTTTTAATCAAAGCATTTTTTTGCGACTCGTAGCCTACTATTTCTTCGAGATCTACTCGATCGGCACGAACAATTCCTCTCAACTCTCCTTTTTCCCAACGTAAAGCATCATAGATAGCAAATATTCCAGTCCCATTTTGTCGATAGTAGCAGGCCAAATCTTCTATAGCATTTGCCCAATTTTTTGTCTGATGTAAAAATGTTTTCGAGCAGGTTTCACAATACCAAGTAACCGGAGCTACTGGCAAGTTAGCAACCTCTTTTACCCATTTGCTAAGATGTTGAATATCCCAATTATAAATGATCTCTAAAACTTGTAGATCGTATTTTGTAGCAGCTATTAAAGATGGAGGTAAATCTGATATTGCTGTTTTTTGTACTTGTTGACTGAAGGGATTGTCGTTTTCAAGAATTTGCTTAATTAAGTAGTCTTGCCAACTTCGATTTTGAGCTGCTAGAACCTTAAACCAGTTACCGTATGCTTGCAGACAATCTCTAGTGTAACATTTCTGCCCTTGTCGAATATCTACGCCGATGGCGTTGGGATCGCGATCGCCTTTATCTAAAGTCTCTAAAATTTTGAGAAAAGCCTCGCCGACTTCATTGTTAAAAACCGATTCATATAAAAGTAAAGAAGCTATTCTTTTGAGGATAAATTCGCTTTGGGTTTCTATCATTTCTACTTAGTTGTCAAACTTTACAATCCGAGTTAAATTTTAATTTGCGATCGCCCTCTTGATTTCAACCACTGATTAATTTTTTCTGTCAATCTATCGGAATTATTTTCTTTAGAAATTTTGGCGATATTGTACGGCCCATTTTTTGTTTGCAAACATATTTTTTTATAAGTTTTACTGAAAACATAAAGACCTTCTCGATAGGATTCTATTTTTAATTTTAATATTTTACTTAGCTTAAATTCTTTTTTTCCATACTTTAAGGAAAACAATATTTTTTCTACCCCCAGACTGTCCTCGGTTAGATCTACTTTAGTTTTTTCAAAAATAACAAATAATATATAAATGCCTAAAATCAATAGAATAAAGACAATCCACCAGGAATGAGCGACCGTATTTTCCCAGATGAAAACTTGTTTAAAAAACAATATTTTTAACATTAATAAACTACCATAAAAACAGCGATCTCTCCAGTCAACAATATAGCTGTGAGGAATATCTATTGTCAGCTTATTTTGAGATTGAATGAGCCTAATCTTATGTACTTTAGATTTGTCTTTATTAGCTGCAGAAGCTGTAGAGACATTAGCTTCAGAATTGAGAGCGAGCGAGGCTTCTTTGGCACTACGAAAGCGTTTTTCCACGTCTAAGTTAGCAATTTTCTCAAGCCATCTAACAAAAAAACTAGAAGTTTCAGTAGAGAGATCGGAAAGTTGAAAGCCAGATTCTGTCTGAGGTAAATTAACAGGAGATATTCCAGTAAGTAAGTGAATTAGAGTAGCTCCTAAAGCATAAAGATCTGAAGCTGGAACTGCTTGTCCCAAAAACTGTTCTAAGGGAGTATATCCTTCGCTACCCACCAAAGTAAAAGTTATTCCTTTCGCAGCAGCGTGAGTTTGTAAGGCTCCAAAATCTACAACATAGATCTGCCCGTCTTCTCCTAAAATTAGATTACTTGGCTTAATATCCCGATGCATTACGGGAGGATCTAACTGGTGTAAATAAATCAAAATCTCTAGTACTTGGCTCGCTATCGATCGCAACTGTTTTTCAGAGAAACTGCGACCTTCGTCTATTAATTTTTGAAGAGAATAACCTGGTATGTAATCTCGTACTAAAGCAAACCAAGGTACTCCTCCTCCTGCGTACTTATCTATACCAAAACGATCCCAATATTTAGGAATGCGAGGATGATTGAGAGATTGTAAGATTTCCCCTTCGCGATCGAACAGCTTTAATTCTTCAGTATGTAACTGGCGACTAAATGCTAACAGTTTGAGAGTTACCTGTCTTTGAGAAATCTTATCTAATGCTAGCCAAGTTTGATATTCAGTAGCAGTTGCTCTTACTTGTTTTTGTAGTTGGTAACGATCTTTTAGTATCTCCTGTACCTCGAACACAAAACTTACCCCTTAATATTTTTATTTTTGAGATGCTATTTGATTCCACTGGTCAGCAGCGTCTTTAACTGCTTGTTCGACTGTCTTTTTTTCTAACATTGCTGCTTGTAGATTTTCGTAAATTATCTTTTGCAAGCGATTGAGATTTTTCCTTGCTGGAATTAAGACTTCGGCATCTTTTATCTGAATTGCACTGACTTTGCGCGCTTGGGTTAATGGCGTAGCCTCGTCGGTCTGTTCTATTTCTTTAATATACTCTTCTATAGCTTCTGCTGTAGAAGGAAGAACTTTCGCCGCACGAGCAAAGGCTAGCTGATTTTTGCTATTGGTAACAAACAAAGCAAACTTTATCGCCATATCTGGTTTTTCGGTATCGCGAGGAATTATCAGATTCATTACTGCTACATTTTTCTTGCCTGTTTTTCCGGTAATTTGAGGAGCTGAAGCCGATACTTTGGCAATAGATGGCGCAGCATTGGCGATCGACTTGAAAAACTCAGGCCCAGAAGCTAAAATTGCAGTTTCTCCTGCTTGATATAACTGAATTCCTTGCCGATGTCCGGAGGTGAGAACTTCTTTTGGTAATAAATCTTTTTGGTATAAATCTACCCAATAACGAAATGCCGCAATTCCTTCAGGGGTATTAAATGCTGCTAACCCTTCTGAATCTAGTAATTGCACGTCCATTTGTACTAATGACTCTAGTACCTCAGTAGAATCACCAGGTACAAAAGTAATAAAAAATGCATACTTACCCGTTTTTTCTTTCACAGCAGCAGCAAACTCGGCCAATTCAGCATAAGTTTTTGGCGGATTATTAATTTCTGATTTTTTTAACAAATCTTGATTGTAAATTGTCACTCTTGTGGTTAAATACCAAGGAATACCGAAAGTAGAGGTGTTGCATGTAACTTCAATACAAACATTAATGCTACTAGCTTGCCAAATATTTGGTAAATATTTTTGTTGTATTTCAGGAGATATTTTCTCATTCAAATTTAACCAAGCATTGCGGGTAGCTAATTGGGAAGCAAAATTCGGATTGAGATTAACTACATCGGGTGCAGTTTTAGCAGTTACCGCAGTTAAAATTTTGCTTTCCATGGCTTGCCAAGGTACGTCTACCCAGCGAACCCTAATATCTTTATTTTCTGCCTCAAAACTAGCGATTAGCTCGTTGAAGTAGTCAGTAAACTCGGGTTTAAGCTGCATCGTCCAGAATTCAACTTCTTTTTGAGATTTAGGAGAAGAATTCATATTGCAACCATTTGTTAGACTTAATAGCAATCCCAAGATTGCTCCTATGATAATTTTTTTGCTCATTTGTCGTTCGTCGATCGGAGGATTCAGTATTTTCTCGTATTTACAAACACAGTCTATTCTAGATAAATACTTATTATCTAGAAAACATATAGCCACCTGACTAAATCTGAGCTAAAGTTGTTAGCAAACGGGGAAATCAACTTTGGCTGTTCCCTATATATACCCCTCTTTATTAATATGTTCCTTCAGGGGAAAAAATGATAAGCAGTCTAAGCAATCTCTTCTCCAAAAACAAAAACGGAATCGGGATTGAAATAACTCCAGCGAAGATAAACATCGCTGAAATAAGCAAAGAAAAACAAAACTACAAACTCGTCAATCACCTATCTGTAGAAGTTCCAGAAGGTTTATTCGAGGAAGGAAAAATAATTGACGTAGCGTCGATAGCAGAAATTATTCAAGATACCTTAGTCAAAAATAGAATTAAAGCCAAAACTGTTACGACAGCTTTGCCAATGCGAGAAGCAATTATTCGCATTATCCCCGTTCCTGCGGAGCTGAACGAGGAAGAATTAAAAGACATGGTTGTCAACCACGAAGCCCCTCTATACTTGCCCTATCCGCGAGAAGAAGTGGATTTAGATTATCAAAAGCTGGGTTACTTCGTAGATGAGGACGGAATTGAAAAGGTACAGGTGTTGCTAGTTGCTACTCGCAAAGAAATCACAGATTCATATCTGGATGTTTTTGAGCAAAGCAATCTAGAAATAAATGTCTTAGAAATTAGCAGTTTTGCCATGATTCGCACCATAAGAGAGCAATTAAGGCAATTTAACTCCGAAGAAGCTGTAGTTTTAGTAGATATCGAATTTGACAGCACCGAAATTGCCATAATTGTAGATGGAGTACCTCAATTTTCCCGCAACTTGCCTATTGGGGCATATCAGATGCAAAGCGCTCTTTCGCAAGCAATGAATTTGCCCCCCTCAAGAGACATCCAACAACTACAAGAAATGACGATTATTAACGTCTCTTCTGACGAGATCAGCACAGGTGTTGCCTCGATCAATCCAGGAATGGCAGCTTTGCTCAAAGTACTAGCAGAATTGGTAGACGAATTGCGGCGATCGATCAATTTTTATTTAAACCAAAGAGGGGATTTAGAAATAACCCAATTATTACTAGCTGGACCTGGAGGTGGAATAGGACAAATAGACGAGTTTTTCACGCAACGTATAGGAATACCAGCGATTCAGATAGATCCCATAGCATCGCTATCACTAAAAGTAGAAAAAGACATTCCCTCCGTACAGCGTCCAGGATTGGGAGTTGTGCTGGGTTTAGGAATGCGGGAGGCATAATCTAATGTACAGTCTAGACGTAAATTTTCTTAAAGATCGGCAATTAGAACAAGAAGCAAAAAGTGCCGGACAAAAAGAGAGCAAAACTAGCTCTTCAGGAGATTCTTTAATATTGGTTGGGGGGTTAGCATTATTAGTGCTTTTACCCGCAGCAGCTTTTGGCTATTTCTGGACGATAGAGCAAGAAAATGCGAAGCTTCAAGGGGAAATAACCCAAATAGAATCCAAAATAGCGGCAGCTAGAGCGGAAAGGGGCAGAATAGATAAGATCCAAAAGCAAATAGCACAAGCTAACGACCAAAATAAAGCCTTAGTGAGCGTATTTACAAAAATCAAACCCTGGTCGGCTATTTTGCAAGACATTCGCGATCGCATTCCCCCAGGAGTACAAATAGGCTCTATTCAGCAATCGGCAGTTTCAACACAAAGCAGAGGAAGAAGAGGGAGAACGACTACCCAAGTAACTGGAATTAAGTTGACGATCCAAGGTATTGCTAACACCCACCAGGATGCTAACGACTTTCTCTTAACACTCAAAGAATCTAAATTTTTACAACCCTCTGAAACAGGGTTAGAGAGAACAGAGCTAATTGACAACCCCTTAAAATTGGAATATATCGATCCCCGAACAGGAGAGATAATAGGTGATGCAGAAGAAATCGAACTGCCACAAGTGGTTCGCTATAGCATTGCCGCACAACTTAACGACGTTCCAGCGTCTCAAATAGTTCAAGAACTATCTAAGAAAGGCGCTGTCGGCTTAATAAATCGCATTAGAACTCTAGAAAATAAAGGAGCTATTAGGTAAGATGAGCTACTCAGATCGATGGGCTTCTGAGGGAGGAGAGGATTTTGAATCTAATTATCCCGAACTATTCGGGATTACCATAACACCAAAAATAGGAGGGCTTCTCGCTGCGTTAATAGGAGTGTTAGGGGCTGGTTATGTTTGGATGTCCATGATACAACCAGCTAAAGAAAATAATCAAAACCTGCAAACTCAACGACAAGACAAACAACAACAAATGCGTCGAGCCGAGTCGGGTGAGACACAAACGCAAATAAGCAATCTCCAGGCTCAGCAAAGAGATATAGAACAGCTGAGAAGGGAAATATTAGCTTTATTTTCTGACGAAGCCACCTTAGACACCCTCTTATTAGACCTAAATCGTTTCGTCACTCTCAGAGGCGCTGAATTAAGCAAATTTGACGTACAAGAAAGGCCAAGTGTTGTCCGCGATGGTTCCCTCGGAAGTTTAGTAGACGGCAAATTAAAACGCCAAAGAATCAAACTTGAGGTCATGGGAACCTACGAGCAAATAGAAAACATTTTGCGCGATGTCGAGCGATTGCAGTCTCTTTTATTGATTACAGAACTGAGCACTCAAATTAAAGCTGATGAATCTTATAGATTAAAATACGACGGAAATAGACTGATTCCTACAGATTCTGTTAAGCTAAAAACGGACTTGACAGTAGACGTACTCTTGCCTTTAAGTAGAGAAGAGTTAAATGTAGAAGCCCAACAGAAAAATAACAACAAAAGCCAGCGCAAGTAAGAACCTTCGATGGGTATCCCAGGGAGTAGAGGGAGAAAGGAAGAAAAATTAACCACATCCCCGCTCTGCAGATGTTTAATATAACTTCTGTACTACACCTTAAAGCATGCCCGACTAAAATTAAAAGTTGAATAACCCAGCATATACATCGCTCGTAAGTGAGGAGTGAAACCGTGAGAAAATATTGCGATCGACTGGGAATCTTGGCGGGAGCTACAATGATGCTCCTGGCTACACAACCACTGTCGATAGCTAGTGTTCGAGTTAATCAACCTAGATCTTCTCAAGGTAGGGAAAACAAACCTACTCTTTTAGCCCAGACAAGAAGCAGAGAAACTCAATCTCCTAATGCTCAGACGACAAACCAGGAGATTTTGGTTCCCAACCCAGAAATTATTATTGAAAATGACAGTCCAGCTCCCAATCCAGTAACTAACCCAAGACGTTTGCCGAGAGCGATCGCGCCACCAGTAGGAGATATTTCCGTTTCTAACGTAAACAGTTCCCCAGATCTGATTAATTTAGGCACGACAGCAATAGTTCCCCGCCTAGTCTTGCGAGATGCTCCAGCCAGAGAAGTGCTGGGAATTTTAGCTCGTGCAGCCGGTCTAAACCTCGTTTTTAGCGAAGCAGCACAAACTGGTCAAGGTGGTACTCAAGATGGGGGGCCAACTATTTCTCTAGATTTGGAAAACCAGTCAGTGCAAGAGGTGTTTAATTCCGTCCTGCTCATCTCTGGTTTGACTGCTAACCGCAGGGGTAGCACCATCTATGTAGGCTCTAAACTCCCCGATACTGCTCGCAATCTAGTAAGTCGAAGTTTGCGTCTCAATCAAGTTTCAGCGCAAAATGCTGGGGCTTTCTTAGCCAGTCAAGGAGCGCGAGTAGAACGCTTAATTACCCCAGTCAGGCAGATCAGAGATCCTGTTACTCAAAGAGTTGTAGAAACAGTACAAGAGCCAGCCAGGTTAGAACCCCTAAAAATTACTGATTCACAAGAAGGCGGAGCCCCCCTACTTTTGACTGGATTAAAGGTATCCACAGACGATCGACTTAACTTTGTCACCTTAGTAGGAGAACCGCGAGCAGTTGAAATTGCTAGTTCTTTTTTGACTCAACTCGACGCTCGGCGACGGCAAGTAGCAGTTAATGTTAAGGTTGTTGATATTAACTTGAGCAACACCGATAGTTATAACAGCAGTTTCTCTTTTGGTACGGGAAATACTTTCTTTATTCAGGATCAAGGTCGTGGGTCAGTAAGGTTTGGAGGTGTTACTCCGCCTCCAGGAGATATACTCTCCAATCCTCCTGGACTAAATCCTAATCTGGGAAATGTTACCGACCCGCCAGCCGTTACTCCTAATCCCATCTTGAATGCGGTTCCTGATATTTTTCGATATCCTCAGAGATTTTTGTCACTGTTGCAATCGTCTATAACCAATGGCAATGCCAAACTTTTGACCGATCCAACCCTAGTTGTACAAGAAGGACAGGAAGCAACAGTAAAACTAGCTCAAAATATCGTAACTAATTTTGAAACCGAGGTAGATCCAGATAGCGGGGTCAGAACTAACACTGCAGTAATTGAAGAAGTAGGTCTGATCCTGAGAATTTCCATCGATCGAATCGACGACAATGGTTTTGTCACTATGTCTGTTGCTCCTACTGTGAGCGCCCCTGGAAACGAGTTTCCAGTTGATACGGCTGGATTTGGAAATCGCAACATTATTAATCTGATAACTAAGCGGGAACTCAGCTCGGGATTAGTTCGCTTGGGAGATGCTCAATCCCTAATTCTATCGGGTATTATTCAAGACTCGGAGCGAGAAACGGTATCAAAAATACCTATTCTCGGAGATATGCCCGTGATTGGGTCTTTATTTAGGAGCACCGAGCGAGAAAACAGCCGTGCTGAGGTAATTGTGCTGGTAACGCCTCAGATAATTGACGATTCCGATCGCTCTCCATTTGGCTACAACTACAATCCTGGAAGGGATGTTCGTCGCCAACTGCAACAGCGAGATTTCCCGACTCAGGGGAATCCAAGGTAGAGGGGGTGAGGGGGTGAGAGGGGGAACATTTACCCTTTACCCTCTCCCCATTAACCATTACCCTCTAACCGCCAGAGCAATCGCTTGGGGTAAAATTATATGTTCCTGTACCTGGACGCGATCGTGTAGAGTTTCTGGGGTATCGTCTTCTAAAATTGGGACGGCAGCTTGTACTAAAATTGGCCCGCTATCTACTTCTAAACTAACTATGTGAACCGTGCAGCCAGTAATTTTTACTTTAGCTTTAAGGGCTTGTTCTACTGCGCGAACACCTCGAAAACTAGGTAAGAGACTTGGATGAATGTTAATTACTTTATTGGGGAAAGCATCGAGTAAAACTCTTGTCGCTACTCGCATCCATCCCGCCATTACCACCCAATCTACTTGATGTCGTTGCAAAACTTCGACTACAGAGCGATCGAACTCTTCCCGACTTTTATATTCTCGGTGATTGAGCAAAACTGCTGGTACTTCCCAACCTTCAGCACGCGATCGCACTTTGGCATTGGGATTGTTATATATTAAAACTTGAATTTTGGCATTTAACTGTCCTTCGCGAATCGATCGGGCTACTGCTTCAAAATTAGTGCCGCTTCCAGAAGCCATAATCCCTAATTTTACAGGTTCTTCTAACTTAACTTCTTTTGGCGGCACTTGAGGTGAAATTAGACTAGGAGTGGAGAGATCGCGATCGAGCATTTTAGATTGGACGGTCATAATGTAAGTCGAAACTCAAAAATCATAACAGTATTATTATTTCCCTTCTTCCCATTCCCCAATGCTCAAAATGTAGATAAAATTAGCTTTTGGTAGCTACCATAAGGGGAAGAAACATCGCTAATGCTAAAAAAAGAATATCTCAGTTCATTGCTCGATCGAGATACCTTTGCTGCTTGGGTGTTTCTCGCACCTGCTTTGATTTTACTGGGGATATTTCTGCTGTGGCCGATCGTCTACTTATTCTACCTCAGCTTGACAGACGGGAGCTTAAGCTCAAATGGCCCCCAATGGATTGGTTGGCGTAACTATTGGCTGCTGTTTAATGACTCCGATTTTTGGCAAGTTATTGGCAATACTGCTTACTTTACGATCGCCACAGTAATTCCTAGCTTAGTAATTCCTTTAGGATTAGCAGTATTATTAAATCGCTCTATTGCATTTAGAGGACTGTTACGCACTGCCTATTTCATTCCTTCTATTACTTCTCTAGTCGCAGTAGGATTGGGTTTTCGCTGGTTATTTCAAACCGAAGGTCCTGTAAATAATTTTTTAATAAGCTTAGGTTTAGATCCAATTCCCTGGCTGAGTAGCAGTGTTTGGGCAATGCCAGTGTTAATTTTATTAAGTAGTTGGAAACAATTGGGGTTTAATATGGTGGTGTTTCTTGCTGGTTTGCAAATCATTCCCCAATCCCGCTACGAAGCAGCCGAATTAGATGGGGCTAATAGTTGGGGAAAGTTTTGGTATATTACTCTTCCTGGGTTAAAACCGACGTTGATTTTTGCTGCGGTAACAACTGCAATTTTTACTCTGCGCAGTTTTGAGCAAGTGTATGTCATTACTGGTGGAGGGCCATTAAATTCAACTAATTTATTAGTTTATTACATCTGGGAGCAAGCTTTTAGGCGATTTAAGTTTGGCTATGCAGCAGCAGCAGCTACTGTTTTATTAGTGGTCACTCTAGTCTTGGTTTATTTTCAGTTAAAAACTTGGAGAGAAAACGACTAATTATCAATTATTCAAGCACTAGTAGATAGCCACAAAACGAAAGGAATGGTAAGGAAACTAGTCAAAGTAGAAACAACGATCGCCCGCGCTACCCAAGAAGCATCTCCGCCAAACTCAGTTGCTATAACAAAGGTATTAACTGCAGTAGGCATGGCACTTTGTAGAACTAACACCTGCAAACCCAGCCCCTCTAAGCCTAAAATTGTACCAACTAAAAAAGCGATCGACGGAGCTACCAGCAATCTCATTACAGCAGCAAAAGCTTCGTAAATTCCGATATCAAAACGAGTAGTAGCTAGTTGCATCCCCAAAATAATCAAAGCAACTGGTATAGAAGCTTTACCTAATAACTCAATACCCTCATCGAAGTTAAAAGGCAATTCATCTAGTAAAAAACGCAAGCCCACTCCTGCCAGCATTGCCCAGAATAGAGGCAGCTTGAAAGTTAAACTCAATCCAGAGCTAACTCCGCCTCCTTTGAGTATAGCTGGACCAAAACCAAACATGAGAATACTAGAGGCGAGCATATAAATTATTGCCAGATCTAGTCCTGTTTCCCCCAAAGCAAAAGCAATTAAAGGGAGACCCATATTGCCATTATTAGGAAATAAACTAGTGGCAACGAGGCTTGTTTGTAAAGAGGAAGAAAGATTGAGAATTGCGCTCAATCCCCAAACTATTAAGTAGATCGCCAAAGAAGTTATTGCAAACCCTAGGAGCAAACCGACAGCATTGTCAAAAGACACAGTCGTGTGAAATAAACTATCTAGGATGAGTGCTGGCGCGAGGACGTAGAGTGTGAGCTGAGCCAGGGTTTGGCGATCGAGGGGCAAAGTCAAGCCAGCAATAACACCAATCGAAATAATTAACCCAACCGGAAGGACAGCAGGCAAAAGAGCAAGCATAATACTAATTTCTCTTATGTTTGCTACAAATAGTAGTGAAAGGAAAAGGAGGAGAGGTGAGAAGGGGGAGAAAGATATTTAGCCATAATGGGCGGAATTTGGTATGACTTAAAAAGTGAAAAGCAAAAGTTAATTATACCAAAGAGCCAATTCCTAATAGCAAAAAAAACCGCTTCTCCTTCAGGAGAAGCGGTTTTTTAAAACAAATAGGAGTTTCGCATTGACAAAAAATAGGAAATATGTATGCAGCGATCGCTGATTAGTTTGAGACGATCGCTGATTAGTTTGAGACGATCGCTGATTGATTTGAGACGATCGTTAATTGATTTGAAGCGATCGCTAATTGATTTGAAGCGATCGTTAATTGATTGGAGGCGATCGCTGATTGATTTGAGACGATCGTTAATTGATTTGAGGGAATTGCTCACTAATTG